>JAIDCY010000039.1 GCA_029055625.1 Ruminococcus sp.
CTACAGTCGACTAGTCGTCGGCAGCGTCAGATGTGTATATGAGAGAGGAAATTACTATTGCATTATCCGGCGTTTTGGTGTATTATAATAGTGTATTATTAATCAAAAACGGTCAGGAGGAATTAAATGAAACTCGTTTCAGTAGTAGTACCGTGCTACAACGAAGAGGAAGTATTGCCTGTATTTTACAAGGAAATAACAAAAGTTACAGACCAGATGTCAAAAGACTACCCGGAACTTGAATTTGAATATCTTTTCATAAACGACGGTTCAAAAGACAAGACTTTACAAGTATTCAGACAGCTTGCGGATAAGGATAAACGGGTAAGGTATATATCATTTTCAAGAAATTTCGGTAAGGAATCGGGTATGTATGCCGGATTGAAGAACGCAAAAGGTGATTACGTGGTTGTAATGGACGCCGATTTACAGCATCCGCCTAAGTTTCTGCCGGAAATGTACAGTTACGTAAAAGACGGTGAATATGACTGTGCAACTACACGCCGTGTAAATCGTAAAGGTGAGTCAAAAATACGTTCATGGTTTGCGATGAAGTTCTATAAGATAATGAATAAGATATCCGATACGGAAATTGTCGACGGTGCACAGGATTTCCGGTTCATGACACGTCAGATGGTAGATTCCATACTGGAGATGTCGGAATATAACAGATTTTCAAAAGGTATATTCAGCTGGGTAGGCTTCAATGTAAAATATTTACCTTATGAAAACGTAGAGCGTGAAATAGGTACTACCTCATGGTCATTCTGGGGGCTTTTCAAGTATTCGCTGGAGGGAATAATGGCATTCTCCACCGCACCGCTTGCAATATCTTCACTGTTAGGAATACTAAGCTGTATAATATCTTTCATACTGATTATAATTACGGTAATAAAAACGCTCGTATTCGGTGAGGACGTAGACGGTTACCCCACCACAATATGCGTTATATTCATGCTCAGCGGTCTGCAATTATTCTGTACCGGCATACTCGGACAGTATCTGTCAAAGACCTATCTTGAAACAAAACACAGACCTATATATATTGCAAAGGAAACGGACGAGATGTACAGAAACAGAAAGCAGAAAAATAAAAAAAATCCGACGGAAAAATAATCGTGGAGGTGTGGACTTCTGAACAAGCAGACAAGATTTATAGTATCAATACTGTTTATAATCATAACAGCCCTTGCGGTTGCAATCAGAAGTTTCCACTCTGATACTACACAGATTACCGGTAACAACAGCTTTCAGACGGAAATAATACGGACTATGGAGACCGACGAAAACAACAACAGAATTTTTACCGATAACAGCGGATTGTGTGGGATTGCTGACCGCAACAACAGAATAATCGTCGCTCCTGAATGGAACGAACTGAAATTCACCGGTAATAACATATGTACAGCCCGACAGCGTATAGATGATAATTTACTGATAGGCTGTATAGATTACGAGGGAAATATTATCGTACCGTTCATATATAACAGTCTGGAGAAGTACGAAAAGGACGGTTTTATATTTTATATCGCAGTATCGGGGGATAATTCGTGTGTGGTATACAACAGTAATTTCATGCCGTGTTTCCGGAAGTCGTGGAAAAATTATACACTATCGGAAGAGGTTGACGAAATATCATTCAAGTCCGACAATTCAACGTATGGTTATGCGATAAGCGAAAACGGATTCAGGTTAAAATCGGCGGAAATAGTCGGGAAAACTCTTGACAGAAGTTACGTACTCAGCGTATACAGCCGGATATTACTATCAAAATTAAGCACGTCTATGCTGGAGAAGATAACAGACATCACGGGAAAATATATCGAGTACGCATATACCGGTAACGATGCCATACTTGACGGCATCACAACCGGCGGACGTTCTGGGTTTACACAGCTTTTTCCGGAAGACCACAGAATACTGTCAAAGAAATTACTGAATATTTCCGATATATTCATGTATTCCGTACGTTCAGACAATGACGTACCACATTATGCGGTATCTGTCACGGCAGATACGGAAATTGAGTACTCCGACGAGGTAAGCGGAAAAAAAACATTACGTGACGAGTATAAAGCGGTGATAGAGTTCAGCGGATACAATACCAATGATTTAATGGCGGTATCCGGAAACTTCACACCGGAATATATAAAATTTGACGATACAGAAGATACTGACGGAAATTAATAAGTAAAGGAGTTAATTTAAAGATGTCAAAGAAAGTAGCGGTAATAATGGGTAGCAACAGCGATTTTCCTGTTGTGAAGTCAGCAGTAACGGAGTTGAAAAAGTACGGCGTAGATGTTGAATGTCGTGTAATGTCCGCACACCGTACACCTGCGGAGGCTTGCGAGTTTGCAAGTAATGCGAAAGATAACGGATTCGGCGTAATAATCTGTGCCGCCGGAATGGCTGCCCACCTTGCCGGAGTAGTTGCCGGACATACCACATTACCGGTAATCGCAATCCCTATGAAGTCCTCTGTACTTGAAGGTATGGACGCTTTGTTATCGTCTGTAATGATGCCCCCTGGTGTACCGGTTGCGACGGTAGGGATAAACGGTGCTAAGAATGCCGGTATACTTGCCGTACAGATGCTTGCAATATCAGACGAAGAACTCGCTCAGAAATTATCTGATGAAAAAATCAAGATGGCGGAGGGTGTACGTCAGAAAGACGCAGAATTACAGGAAGAACTCAAAAATGTTTGATAAGAAAGAAAAACGCTTTATTGTCAAGGAAAAACAGGTTATCGGTATAGGTGGGGAAATACAGGTTATTGTAGATACCGTAACAGGCGTTAATTACCTTAACACATCCGGTACTGCATACGCCGGACTTACAATAATGCGTGATGCCAATGACAAAATAATTGTCGATGACGTAAGCAAGTTACAGGAAAAATAATCACTTACAGGAGAAACTCATGTTTGAAAAATCCGAAAAGAAACCGAAACGCTTTATTGTAAAGGAAGAACAGAATATAGGTTTTTCCGCAATACAGATTATTGTTGATACTATCACAGGTGTCAACTATATACATATAATGGGTGAGGGGAACGGCATTACCCCCCTGCTCGACGACAAGGGAAATATTGTAATTGACCTACATTAAAATGCTTTACGGTTCACAATGTCGTGAACTGATATATATTATCACAGGAGGATAAAATTAATGGAAAACATTGTAAAACAGGAACAGCTTTACGAAGGTAAGGCAAAAAAGGTATACGCCACAAACAATCCCGACCTCGTAATCGTCGACTACAAAGACGATGCCACCGCATTCAACGGTGAGAAGAAGGGTACAATCAGCGGTAAGGGAGTAGTCAACAACAGAATGACGAACTTCATGTTCCGTATGCTCGAAAAAGAAGGCGTTCCGACGCATCTTGTAGAGGAAATCAGCGAGCGTGAAACAATCGTGAAAAAGGTTTCAATCGTACCGCTGGAGGTAATCATCAGAAACGTTTCCGCCGGTTCGTTCTCAAAGAGAATGGGCGTTGAAGAGGGAAAACAGCTCCTCACACCGATACTGGAGTTCAGCTACAAAAACGACGACCTCGGCGACCCGTTCATAAACGATTACTATGCACTCGCACTCGGACTTGCTACACGTGAGGAAATCGATACAATCGCAAAATATGCGTTCAAGGTCAACGAATTTATGCTGAAATTCTTCAAGGGTCTCAACATTGACCTGATAGACTTCAAGATTGAATTTGGTAAGACTTCCGACGGTACTATAATACTCGCCGACGAAATTTCACCCGATACCTGTCGTTTCTGGGACAGCACCACACACGAAAAACTCGATAAAGACCGTTTCCGTCGAGATATGGGAGGCGTTGAAGAAGCATATCAGGAAATCATGAAAAGGTTAATGGGTGAATAATTTATGGGTGGATTTTTTGGTGCAGTATCAAAAAATGATTGCGTAACAGATGTATTTTTCGGTACGGATTACCATTCACATTTAGGTACACGCCGTGGTGGTATGACATCATATTCCGAGGAACAGGGATTTCAGCGTAATATCCATAGTATAGAAAATTCACCGTTCCGGACGAAGTTTGAAGATGATGTTGTAAAAATGCGTGGTAAACTCTGTATCGGAAGCATAAGCGATACCGACCCTCAACCTATTCTTGTACGCTCAAAACTCGGACTTTATGCGATATGTTCGGTAGGTATAATAAGAAACTCGGAAAAACTCGTTGAAGAACTCCTTGAAAATGGTTGTGCTAACTTCGAGACAATGAGTAGCGGAAATATAAACTCCGGTGACCTGATAGGTGCATTAATCGCACAGAAAGATTCATTTATCGAGGGAATACGGTACGCACAGGAAAAAATAGAGGGTACAATGTCGCTTACAATCCTGACGAAAGATTGTATTATATGTGCGAGGGATAAATTCGGCAGACTTCCTATAATAATAGGAAAAAGAAGTGACGGTTTCTGTATGTCGACGGAATCGTTTGCATTTCAGAAACTCGGATACAAGACTTACAAGGAACTGACTGCCGGTGAAATCGTAAAGATTACCGCCGACGATTGCGAGGTACTCAGCGAGGGCGACCCGTCCAGAATGAAAATATGTACTTTCATGTGGACTTACTACGGTTATCCTACTGCGGTATACGAGGGAATGAACGTTGAAGTAATGCGTACACGTAACGGCGAAATCATGGCGGAAAACGATATAAAAGCCGGAAAATTGCCTGACGTTGATTATGTGTGCGGTATACCCGATTCAGGAACTCCGCACGCTATCGGATACGCCAACAGAAGCGGTATACCGTTTGCGAGACCCTTTATAAAGTATACGCCTACATGGCCCCGTAGTTTCATGCCTACAAATCAGAGTATGCGTAATCAGGTAGCGAAAATGAAACTGATACCGGTTCACGAACTCATAGAGGGTAAGAGATTACTTTTTGTAGATGACAGTATAGTACGTGGCACACAGATGCGTGAGACGGTTGAATTTCTGTACGAGAACGGAGCGAAAGAAGTACATATGCGTTCAGCGTGTCCGCCGATAATGTACGGCTGTAAGTATCTGAATTTTTCAAGAAGTCACTCGGAACTCGAATTAATCGCAAGACAGATTATAGACGAATTTGAGGGAGTAGAGGGCGTAAAATACATTGCGGAGTACAGCGATACCAATACGGAACGTGGAAAACGTCTGCGTGACGAGATATGCCGACGGCTGAAGCTGACATCTCTTGAATTTCAGTCGCTGGAAGGTACAGTAAAAGCGGTAGGACTTCCGGAGTGCAAACTATGTACGTACTGCTGGAGCGGAAACGAATAATATAAAAAATTTCAGAACCTGTTTTCATATCATACGGAAACAGGTTTTGAAAAAATAAGGAGGAAATTT
Organism: Ruminococcus sp.; assembly: GCA_029055625.1. Lineage (GTDB taxonomy): Bacteria > Bacillota > Clostridia > Oscillospirales > Ruminococcaceae > Ruminococcus. The sequence continues at coordinate 5,393 of JAIDCY010000039.1, forward strand.
TTACCAATGAATAACAGTTTTTCAAAAAGTTACGAAAAAGCGGGAGTTGACGTAACAGCCGGATATAAAGCGGTGGAACTCATGAAAAAACACATAGCCCGTACAATGACCGCCGGTGCAATATCGGGAATCGGTGGATTCGGTGGACTGTTTGAACTCGATATGACAGGCATTTCAAAACCGGTACTCGTTTCCGGTACGGACGGCGTGGGTACAAAAATAAAACTCTCTTTCATCATGGATAAACACGATACCGTCGGCATAGATTGCGTTGCAATGTGCGTTAATGATATTATCTGTTGTGGTGCGAAACCGCAGTTTTTCCTTGACTATATCGCCTGTGGGAAGAACTATCCGGAAAAAATAGCGGAAATAGTTTCCGGAGTTGCGGAGGGTTGCGTACAGGCTGGATGTGCGTTGATAGGTGGTGAGACCGCCGAACACCCCGGACTTATGCCCCTTGATGAGTATGACCTCGCAGGATTTTCAGTAGGCGTTGTGGATAAGGATAAGATTTTAAAGCCGGAAACTCAGAAAGTCGGAGATGTTCTTATAGCGATAAAGTCAAGCGGTGTACACTCAAACGGTTTTTCACTTGTAAGGAAAGTATTTGAAGTAAATGAAACAAATCTTGCCGTACACTTTGACGACTTAGGAACTACTCTTGGTGAATGCCTGCTCACACCTACACGAATCTATGTTAAAGCAATTTCACAACTCCTGAATACCGTAAACGTCAAGGCTATCTCGCATATAACCGGTGGTGGATTCTACGAAAATATTCCTCGTGTACTGCCTACTGGTATTTCCGCAAAGATAGAAAGAAATGCGGTACAGGTACTGCCGATTTTTGACCTGATAAAGCGTTCCGGCGATATTCCGGAAAGGGATATGTTCAATACGTTTAATATGGGTGTCGGAATGATTGTATCAGTCGATAAAAACGACGTTGACAAAGCCATTGAAACGCTTAAATCTGCCGGTGAAGATGCGTACGTACTCGGCGAACTGGTAGAGAGTGAAGACGGTGTAATAATCTGCTGATTCTAAAAACATTATGCCGGAAGTCCCGTACTACTGGCATAATGTAAAATAAATCCGTAAGAAAACATATAAATAAAATATATGGTTAAAAGGAGTGATTTATATATGAAATGTCCGTATTGTGGTGGGGAAACACGTTACGCAAAATGTGAGTTCTGCGATTCCGTAATAGCACAGTCAGCCGGTGAGACGGTCAGCGAAATGTTTCAGGACGTAACACGGAACGTCACACAGAATATAGCACAGAGCATGGCACAGAATATACCAAATAAAATAAATATAATCCCCGATACCAATATCACAGATATTTCAAAGAAAAGCAAGTCTACGGCAATCGCCCTGTGCTGTCTCGGATTTGTCGGACTGGGTGGTATACACCGTATGTACGCCGGAAAAGTAGGTACAGGTATTGTATGGCTGTGTACCGTCGGATGTTTCGGCGTGGGAACTGTCATGGATCTGGTATCACTTATAATAAACAAGTTTGACGACGGCAAAGGTAAACTTATATCAAAATGGTAACGGAGGTGAGATAATGAAAAATATTGTAGTACTCGTTTCGGGTGGCGGTACGAACTTACAGGCACTCATTGACGCACAGAAAAACGGTATCATAAAGGACGGCAAAATAATATGTGTGGTATCGTCCAAACCCGACGTCTACGCACTCGAAAGAGCAAGGAATAATGACATTCCGACAAAAGTTATACCACGTAAAAATTACCCCGACAGTGTTACATACAGTCAGGAGATTCTGAAGACACTAAACGAATTAAAAGCGGATCTGGTAGTACTTGCTGGATTCATGACGATTCTTGACGAATGCGTTACAAAAGAGTACGCCTATAAGATAATAAACGTACACCCTGCTTTGATACCGTCATTCTGTGGTGAGGGATATTACGGACTGAAAGTACACGAAAAAGCCCTTGAATACGGTGTAAAGGTTTCCGGAGCTACTATACACTTCGTCAACGAAAAAGCAGATGCCGGTGCGATAATACTTCAGGGAGTGGTTGACGTAAGAAAAGACGATACACCAGAAATCTTACAACGTCGTATTATGGAGAACGTCGAGTGGAAATTACTTCCGGAAGCTGTATCGCTTTTCTGTCAGGACAGAATAGAAATCATTGACGGAAAGGCATACGTCAAGTAATGAAAAAATTAATTATATCAATAATATGTCTGTTTACGCTTACTTCATGCGGAAATAACATTACAAATCATGATTCTATTGAAAAAAAGAAATATGACATTGAAAACGCTGTTGACGGCAAGTACACTGTTATATATACAGAAACATCAGCTATTCCTGATAATCGGCTTGACATCAAGGTAAAAAAAGATGATGATGTTATATTTACATTCCGGACAGATGCAAAAGGTCAGTACAGACTACCCGAAAAAATCGCCTGTCTTTTCGACTATAACGGCGAAAAAGTCTATTATATACAGAATTATCCTCGTGAAGAAGATAAACCATCTTGTTGGCTTTCATGCAGTAATGAAAAACGTCGTTTTAATTTCAACGATAATCCGGAAGATGTTGCTGAATTTTTACAGGAAAACATATCGGAGCAGGAAATTATTGATATATTCGACAAATGCGGATATGACAATCAGTACATTCTTGACATCTACAGGTATTCCGGAAAGGACTGATTTTTATTAAAAAACTAATTATATCAATAATCTGTCTGTTTACGCTTACTTCATGCGAAGAGGTTGAAATGTTTCTTGAAACTACTGAAAAATTTCTTGAAGAAACTCATACTGAATATCCTGTTGTAACATATGAAATAGAAAATAAGGTTGACGGAAAATATACAGTTGTCTATAAGTTGAGAACAGGTTTTCCTGATATGGACGTTGATGTTGAAATACAAAAATCTTATGATGTAATATATAAATACAGTTTGGAATGGGACGGAACTATAGATATTCCTGAAGATATTTCTGTTTGGAATAAAACTGAAAGTTTACCGGAAAAAATAGTTTATCTCTTTGAATACAACGGAGGAGATGTATATTATATTCAGAATAATACACTGTTACCGTATGGAAATAGAATTTCTAAACCTATGTGTAAAATTGTTTACGACGGCGAAAATGTTCCTGATTGTATAGGCAACCATAATGATTTGTGGGTAAACTTGAATACTCCTTATACTGAACATGAACGGGAAACTATCCGAAAAACTGCCGGATTTCTGCATGAAAACATATCGGAACAGGAAATTATTGATATATTTGACAAATGCGGATATGACAATCAGTACATTCTTGACATCTACAGATATTCAGATACAAGCGAATAAATAAAATATAAAGGAGATTTTTTATCATGAAGAAACTTGATATTGCACAGGAATTAAGTTCAAACGCCTACCCCGGAAGAGGTATCATTATAGGCAAGTGTGAGTGTGGCAAGTATGCGGTTACAGCGTACTTTATCATGGGCAGAAGCGAAAACAGTCGTAACCGTGTATTCGTCGAGGAGGGCAGAGGCATACGCACACAGGCTTTTGACCCGTCAAAGCTCACAGACCCACACCTCATAATATACGCACCGGTTCGGGTTCTCGGTAACAAACTCATCGTAACAAACGGTGACCAGACAGACACAATTTACGAACTCATGGACAAACAGTTTACTTTTGAACAGTCACTCCGTACACGTGAGTTTGAAGACGACGCACCAAATTATACGCCGAGAATTTCCGGTATACTGCACTTTGAGGACGGCGGCTTCAATTACGCAATGTCGATACTGAAAAGTGCGGACGGTAATCCCGATTCCTGTCTGAGACACACTTTCACATACAGTAATCCGCTTGCCGGTGAGGGACATTTCATACACACATACATGGGCGACGGCAATCCGTTACCGAGTTTCGAGGGTGAACCTAAACTCATTGAAATAAAAGGCGGTATAGACGAATTTACAGAAACTTTATGGAACAGTCTGAACGAGGATAACAAGGTATCACTTTTTGTACGCTATACAAATCTTGAAGACGGTTCTGAAGAAACAAGAATAGTAAACAAAAACAAATGATAAAAAAACTTCTTCTTTCATTCAATAAACTGCTGATTTTCCCGTTATGCATAACGTATATAATTATAAATGTCATGACGATTTTAAACTATGAACCACTTTTTTATCCTACTCTTTATCGTAAAATATGGCATTTTTGTGATGGTCACGATATATCAGATTATTTTTTGTGGTTTGACAATATAGGGATGACACTGTCAATGTACTACAATGACAAAATATCAATAGTGCTTATACTCATGATGATTGCGGACATAGTTTTCAGTATAAAAAACGGCAGAAAACAGATTATAAAGTGGATTCTGTACGGAATAATGACAGTGATTATTTTGTTTATTGGTTTTGTTGCCTCGCCTGAATTTTATGACAGCGTATAAAAAGGAGGTAAGATTTTATGGCAGAATTTCTGAAATGTCCGAACTGTAACGCACAACTCCACGCAGAACCGGACACCAAAATTATAAAATGCGAATACTGCGATTCCGAAATAATCATAGACAACACCATTCAGAGAACTTCCCCACCACCACAAACGGTAAATAATTATATAAATCCGGAAAATACTGTAATTACCGGCAATTACAGCGGTACAGCACATTACGTAAATATCGGGAATTATCCGGAAGACCTGAAAAAATGGAAGAAAAAATTTCATAAAAAGCTGATAATACAGGCGGTACTTACGGCGTTTTTCGGCTTACTTATGGAAACAGATGCGGAGGGTTTAGGAATACTGATGTTTCTTATCGCAACTTTCCAGTCATTCCGGTTACCGATAAAACTTTCCAACGAAAAACCGCTTCTGCCGTACGTAAATAACAGCCGATTACTCGACTTCCTGAAGATGTATCCGGCATTTATGGGTGCGTTCTGGGGTGGTATGATAATTATTGCGATACTTCTTGAAATGTGACAAAACTATTTATTAAAAAAATTAAAATATAAGGAGGACATTTATTATGTCAAATGAAATGCAGTTAAAATATGGCTGTAATCCGAATCAGAAACCGTCAAGGGTTTACATGGCTGACGGTTCAGAACTTCCGATAGAGGTTCTTTGTGGCAGACCAGGTTATATAAACCTCCTCGACGCTCTCAACGGCTGGCAGTTAGTAAAGGAACTGAAAAAGGCTACCGGCGTATGCTCGGCGACATCTTTCAAACACGTTTCACCGGCTGGTGCGGCAATCGGAAGACCGTTAAGCGAAGACCTCAAAAAAATCTACTGGGTTGACGACCTCGGCGAACTCACACCGCTTGCGAGTGCGTACGCAAGGGCGAGAGGTGCTGACAGAATGTCATCATACGGCGATTTTATCGCACTTTCCGATAAGGTGGATGTTTGCACCGCTAAAATGATTCAGCGTGAGGTATCCGACGGTATAATCGCACCTGATTACGACGACGAAGCACTTGAAATACTGAAATCCAAGAAAAAAGGTAACTACTGTATCCTGAAAATAGACGAAAATTATATACCTGCTCCGATCGAGACTAAACAGGTTTACGGTGTATCTTTCGAACAGGGCAGAAACGAACTCGATATTAACAAGGAACTTCTTTCAAACATCGTAACGGAAAACAAAGATATTCCGGCGGATAAACTCGATGACTTAATGATTTCTTTAATCACTCTGAAGTACACACAGTCTAATTCCGTATGCTATGTCAAGGACGGTCAGGCGATAGGTATCGGAGCAGGTCAGCAGTCGAGAATACACTGTACACGCCTTGCCGGTCAGAAAGCTGATAACTGGTGGCTGAGACAGTCCCCGAAAGTTATGGGACTTGACTTTATCGACAGTATCCGCCGTGCAGACCGTGACAACGCTATTGATGTCTATATAGGCGACGAATACGAAGACGTACTCCGTGACGGTGAGTGGCAGAAAATTTTCAAGACCAGACCGGAAGTATTCACAGTCGAGGAGAAGAAAGAATGGCTCGCAAAAAATACCGGCGTTTGTCTGGGTTCAGATGCGTTCTTCCCGTTCGGCGATAACATAGAACGTGCTAAAAAGTCAGGCGTTGAGTATATCGCAGAACCTGGTGGCTCTATCCGTGACGATAACGTAATTGAAACCTGCAACAAATACAATATCGCTATGGCATTTACAGGAATCAGACTTTTCCATCACTGATTTATGAAAAAATTTTTATTAATTTCCGTTCTGTCACTGGTATGTGCCGTATCAGTGACAGCCTGCGGAAGTGAAGAAAATTCCGAAACATCTTCTACCGGCAGAAAAATATACGTCAACGAAGAAGCGGTAACTGAACCGGATTTCGAGACCGTTGAAATGCAGGATATTCAACAGCTTATAGATAACTTCGATAATGACGAAAATTTCAATACCGATACTATGTACTATGAACTTTTTGCGGAAAAAGTAATGGTAAGCGGTAATGATTTCCAGAAGGACGGCGATAATATACAGGTAGTCGTAATGTGTCATGTAGAAAAGCCGGAAGAAAATGAGGAATACTATAAAATAATAGCTGCTGAAAAAGATTTCTATGATGCGACAGTCCCGAAAGGTCCTGAACTTGAAAGCCGTACCATATGGAAATTTATAGAAAATTCCGAGTACTACGCATGGAGTGCGGAATCTATAATAAAATCGGCACTGGATTATCTGGAAATCTCGGAAGACGATATGGAAATGTACAGACATTATACGATAAAGACATTGTTTCCCGAATAGGTCAATAAACAATTATGAGGTGATAAAAATGAAGAATGTTTTAGTAATCGGCGGTGGCGGACGTGAACACGCCATAATAATGAAACTCGCCAAAAGTAAACACGTTGATAAGCTATACTGTACACCTGGTAACGCCGGAATCTCAAAATATGCGGAATGTTTCAACGTCGGAGCTACTGATATTAACGGCGTTGTGGCACTCGCAAAGGAACTTAAACCCGATATGGTAGTAGTCGCTCCCGATGATCCCCTTGTAATGGGTATGGTAGACGCTCTTCAAGCGGAGGGTTTCATGACTTTCGGTCCTAAAGCCAATTCTGCTATTATAGAGGGTTCAAAAGTCTTCTCAAAGGAATTAATGAAAAAATATAATATTCCTACTGCTTTCTATGAGGTCTTCACGGAAAGTGATAAAGCTATTGAATATCTTAAAAAACAGAATACTTATCCGGCAGTAATAAAGGCAGATGGTCTCGCACTCGGAAAAGGTGTCATAATCGCACAGAATGAAGATGAAGCGATACAAGCCGTTCACGAAATGATAGATAATCTTAAATTCGGAAAGAGTTCCGCAAGAATAGTAATCGAAGAATTCTTAACAGGTCCGGAAGTATCAGTACTTTCTTTCACCGACGGAAAAACTATCGTTCCTATGATTTCCTCTATGGACCACAAACGGGCTCTTGACGGTGACAAAGGTCTTAATACCGGCGGTATGGGTACGCTGTCACCTAATCCGTACTATACCGAGGAAGTCGCTAAAGAATGTATGGAAAAAATATTCATCCCTACCATGAACGCCATGAACGCCGAGGGCAGAACTTTTGAGGGTTGCCTGTACTTCGGACTTATGATTACTCCTGACGGTGCAAAAGTGATAGAATATAACTGTCGTTTCGGTGACCCTGAAACACAGGTGGTACTACCTATGCTTGACGCCGATTTATACGAGATTTTCGAGGCAATCTATAATCACGAACTCGACAAAACAGACATCAGATGGCATTCGGGAAGCTGTGCCTGTGTAGTAATGGCAAGCGGTGGTTATCCGGAAAGTTACCCGAAAGGTTTAGAAATGAACGGTTTTGATGATAAAGGACAGATTGAGGGTTGTTTTGTATATCATGCCGGTACTAAACTTTCCGAAGACGGCAGATTTCTTACCAACGGCGGACGTGTCATAGGAGTTACCGCTAAAGGTGAAACTTTACAACAGGCTCTTGATAACGCATATGACGGCGTATCAAAAATCAACTTTGAAAATGCACACTACAGAAAAGACATAGGACAAAGAGCGTTACAGGCTCTCAAATAATGGAGGATATGCACAAAAAGCTCAATACTGGGCTTAATCTCGGACTTATCGGAAATGCATTGTTTATACTGTTCAGTGCGGTATGTTTTGTGTATTATCTCATTTACGACCCACAAAGTATTACTTCTAAAATTCTGGAAATTACCGCATATGTATGTGAATTTTCCGGATTTGGTGTACTGATTGTATCGGACATACTAATAATCAAGACCGCCCGTATGCGTGACTGGTTAAAGATAGGATTTTCAGCGTATATCGTTGTAGAGGCGGTAATGATGACCCTTGAATTAAATTCTTACCGCCTGGACTTTTATAAACCTTATTCCCTGCTCCTGGCGATATTACATTCAGTATTCTCGGCGGTAGTATGTTTTACGTTCCTTACCCTCGACCCTGACAAAACGGCTTATGAAATAATCGTCATAATTTGCATAGGCGTAATCCTTGGTGGTATGCTCGGCAACGTTATGGGTATACGGATTTATTTCAGTATTTTTACAAATGCCATTGCATATACCATACTTTTTGCATCAATAAAGTTCATGCTTAAACGTGAAAGTATCGAAATAGACTGTTACGGCGACAGGGCAAGAGTTGCGGAATACAGAAGTACTTTCTTTGAGGAATAATTTTTCACAACCGGAATTTCTTTAAAAAAATTCCGGTTTTTTTCTGTGTATCAGATTACGGCGACTGCATATAATATTTATGGCGTATCCAATAAAAATTTTATCGGAGGTATTTTTTTCATGTACGGTTTAACACCTTTCGGGCATACAAGCCTTTTCAACTTCTTCAATGACGACTTTTTCAACGATACCATGCAGACCAATTCATGCAGAACCGACATCAGAGACACCGGCGACAAGTACGTCATGGAGGCGGAATTAGCCGGTTTCAACAGGGAAGACATCAACATTGATATAAAGGATTCCTACCTTGTAATATCCGCTGAACACAGAAAAACTTCTGACGATAACAACGATTCCGGAAAATATATCCGCCGTGAACGTTCCTACAGTTCGTATAAACGTAGCTTTGATATTTCCGATGTAAACACCGATAACATCAATGCGGAATATAAAAACGGAATCCTTAAAATTGACCTCCCGAAAAAACAACACATTGAACCTGTTTCACGGAGACTTGAAATAAAATAATTTAACTTTATCATCTATAAAAAAGAACTGTTTTTTATTACAGTTCTTTTTTTGCGGAATCTTTTTTCATTTTCAGAAATATAAAAGCTATTCCGGCACTAAGTACCAACGTTGTGAAAATGCTTCCCTCAATTCCGAACTCCCCACCGCTTAACCATCCGTGCGGTGTCTTTGTGGTGGTACGGAAAACTGATTCAGTGTCACCTGTACCGCTTACGCTTATACCGTAAAAATTGCCCTGCATGAAGTTCCACATGGAATGAATACCGCATACCCCCCATATATCGCCGGTAAAAATCATGTAAAATGAGGCGAAAACTCCGAAAAGTACCAGATTTATACATGGTAACACGTCAAACCCGGGATTAAATATGTGTGCCATAGCAAACGCTACGGAATTTACTGCAACCGCTATCCATACGGCGTGATAACCTCCAACCGTCGTCATCAGGTAACCTCTGAAAATAAATTCCTCACTCATACCCTGTACGAAAAATCCGAGCAGGTAAAGTAAGATGACACCCGCATTTATACCGTTACATAATGAAATACTGTTCACACCGAAACATACACTCAATAGAGTTATAGCGGAAATCATGACTATACCGATAATAAAGCCCATAAAATAATGCGGTAATGCCTTCTTTTTCCGTACTCCCATTGACGTTACAGGTCTTACCTCTATGTTCCGGCAGTATATTATACTTGTTATCGTTCCGAAGACCGTGGACAGTAACGACGGTATCATTACTTCCGGTGATGCGGAAATCATGTTTGCTATTCCCATTGACTGACTTAATTCAATTTTGTTTCCGTCAAGCAGATTCTGTGATTCCATTTCTTCCAGCATCGGCTTGATTGATACTATCGACGGTATAATTGCTTCCAGTATGTATATTACCACAAATACTATCAGAAACAAAAATATCTGTTTAATAAGTTTCGGCGAAGTCAGCGATTCACCGGATTGTTTAAAAAATTCTGGTTTATCCAAAAAAACACCTCCGCTCACGGTATATAATAATTTTACAGTAAACGGAGAATTTTGTCAATGATTATTTTTAAATAATTTATAACGCCGTCAGAAACATTGTTATCCCTACCATTGAACCCATTGAAAGAAACATCGTTATCAGGGTTATCAGGATTATATTTATGGGTCTTACTCCACCAAATGCTAAAGCTGTATATTTGTCAAGTCTGCCGTCGGGTGTATTTTTCTTTATATACTGTATTTTTTTCAGTGCGAAGTTAAAGTAAATCCAGTTTGCGAAAAGACACATTACCGTCCGCATGATACACGAACCGGCGGAACATATTGTTTCCATATTCTGTATGAAGTCCTGGTTTTCGTATATTACATTCATTATATTTTCGGTAAATACTCCGGATTCCGCCATTATAATTATTGATGCCGGGATGTTCAGTATAACGCTTATTACTGTTGCTATTATCGACCATAACCACATCTTGCGGTTTGCGAAGTAGAACGCCGGAAACAGAAAACAAGACAGGTTAAATGACGTTCTTGAGCCGAAATCTTTCATTTTCTTGAACTTCGGAATATAATAAATTATATTTGTTCTTACAAACATCATTATTTCATGTAGCGTCACACCGCCCATATCCTCATAAGGATTTAATCCGGCTTCACGCATCATTGCTATTTCATAATCCGTCCTGCTCATGTACTGTTCATTACCGGAAGAAGTATTATTTTCTTCCATATCTTCCGGAGCTACCACATCTGCCGTTTTTTCCTCCGGAATTTTCCGGGTAGTCTGCCATTTCTGACCTGTCCCGTGCATATAGATATTACCACATCTGCCGTGTTTCTTATAACATTCTCTGTGATGCGGTGTACCACATTCCGGACATACAACAACGTTGTCACTATCCGTGAAGACCTCACCACATAGTACGCATTTTTCACCTGTGAATTTCATTATACTTATACCTCCGTTCTTCTGCATCGTATTCTGATTTATATTATAACACGTACTTATACGTAAAATCAAGTCTTTCCGGAAATTTTAATTTCATAAACTGATTGACATTATCGTAATTTTGCAGTATAATATAAGTGATACTTTTCTTTATACAAAAAAAGGAGGACTGTTTTTTTATGACAAACGAAAAAAGTATGAAAGTTCTGATAGTTGACGACGATAAAAATATATGCGACCTGCTCCGGCTGTATCTCGAAAAGGATAATTACGGTGTGATACTCTGTCACGACGGGGCGGAAGCCGTTGTCAAATTCAACGCCCTTAAACCTGACATTGTTCTTCTTGACATTATGTTACCCTCTATGGATGGCTGGCAGGTTTGCCGGGAAATACGGAAAGTTTCAAGCGTACCGATAATAATGATTACGGCAAAGGGTGAGACGATAGATAAAATAATAGGTCTCGACCTCGGAGCAGATGACTACATTGTAAAACCATTCGACGCCAAAGAGGTTATAGCACGTATCAACGCCGTTACAAGACGTGTAAGCAGTATGAACAAAGAACCGGAAGTTAAAGAAGTGCATTATGATAAACTTTCCGTAAATATGACACGTTACGAACTCAAAGTTGACGGAAAAACAATAGATACACCACCTAAGGAACTTGAACTGCTTTACTATCTCGCCTCCAATCCGAACAGAGTATATACCCGTGACCAGTTACTTGACGAAGTGTGGGGGTTTGAATATTACGGAGATTCCCGGACTATCGACGTCCATATAAAGCGTTTACGTGAAAAACTTGAAAACGTATCGGACAAGTGGTTACTGAAAACTATATGGGGACGTGGTTATAAATTTGAGGTACAGGAAGACGAAGAATAATAATACTAATCCGGAAAATATAAAATCTCAGGGGACTTGTTGCGTCCCCTGTCTTATTAATCGGAGGTGACTTTTTTGCAGAATAACAATTCATACAACAAACTGTTGAAATATTCGATAGTTCTGATGCTTTCCGTAATAATAATGCTTGGTATCGTGATTATCGGTATAAGTTCTTCTGTATACAAGAAAACGGAACTTGAACGGCTGAAAAATACAGGTTGTATCTTCATAAGCCTTATGAGTGAGGAATATAATAAAAACAATGCTCCCGATAACGATAATCTGAAAAAACTTCAGAGGCTTTTCATGGACGAATACAACACGGATATTTATATATACGATAGTGACGGAAAATGTATGCTCCCATACAGTCAGGATAGCGGAAAACCTCTTGTACTAAAATCAGGCATAGATAACGGACAGTATCTTGAATTAAGTTCCGACGGCATTTCCAGTGAAGAACCATATCTTATATACGGCGACAAGTTCAGCGTAAAAATAAATAATTCCTCACAGAAAATGTATATCCTTGCGTACAGCGATACCCATAATATAAGTATGTTCACAATGAATATATTTCTTGTATATCTTTCCGTATCAGTTATTATGATGATTGTTTCATTTATCCTCATGAAGAAAAAAACGGAAATCTATACCGATTACAACAACGACATTATAAGGATACTTAAAAAATATTCGAAGGGTGATTTTTCCGAAAAAATAAAATCCGACAACATACCGTTTCCGGACGAAAAAGCGGAATACATTAACAAACTTGCTTCCGACATCGAAACCAGTGAGGAAACCAGTAAAACTTTTATCGCCAACGTATCGCATGAACTCCGTACACCTATTACCACTATCGGCGGATTCGTTGACGGCATTCTTGACGGTACTATCCCTAAAAGCAGACGTAATGAATATCTCGTACTCGTTTCCAATGAAATTCAGAGACTTAAAGTTCTGATAAGTTCAATGCTGAATATGAGCCGTTTTGAATCGGGTACGCTGAAACCACATTTTCAGAATACAAATCTTACAGACCTTGTGATGAAAACTGCGTTTATGTTCGAGAAGAAAATAGAGGCAAAAAATGTTGAAGTCGAGGATTTCGACACTGAAAATCTGTTTGCCGAGATTGACCCCGATTTAATCCAGCAGGTAATTTACAACATAATAGAAAATGCGGTGAAATTCGTGAATACAGGCGGTAAACTCTCTTTCCGGTTTGAAAAGGACGGCAATATGTGTATTATCGGTATAAGAAACACCGGCGAAGGTCTGAAAGATACGGAAATTCCACAGGTTTTTGACAGGTTCTATAAAACGGATTCATCACGGGGCAAAGATACTACGGGTCTGGGGCTCGGACTGTCTATTTCAAGAAAAATTGTACATATAAATAATGGTCATATCGTGGTAAAAAGCGTTTACGGTGAGTATACGGAATTTCAGATACAACTTCCGGAAAAACAAAAAAATTTATGACCGTTTTTTCAGAAAGGAGATACTATGGACGATTTAGAAAATTATAATCCCGGTAACAACAAGGACGTTCCGGAGCAGGAAAATATTAATACTGAAACTGTCGGGGAAAAAAATACGTTGCGGGAAGATAAGGCGGTGGCATATACCGGATTTGTGTATGACGCCTTACCTGACGATTTTCAGCAATACGACGAACTCAACGAAAATATCCGGAAAAGAAAAAATACAACAGGTGAAAAATTTATAATTTTCCTGTTTATACTGATAATCCTGCTCGCAACAGGTCTTTCGGTGTACGGTATCGCAAATGACGTATACAGAAGCGGTTCTGTTATGGAACAACTCAAAAAACAACAGCATATTATCATGTATCAGGAGGGAAAGCCGGAAGGTGCTAACGATTTAAGAAACTTTATTGACGAAAACGGCAGGTATACTATCGAAGGTGCTGCCGCTGCGGTACAGGATTCGATAGTCGAGATTTATATGTACTCCGATTCCAAAAAAACACGCCTTGAGGGTACAGGTTCGGGAGTAGTAATATCAAAGGACGGCTACATTGTCACGAATGCTCACGTTCTCAAATCCGACGGATTCCATACCGTCCATACTACCGACGACAAAATTTACAACGCAAAAATTATCGGCAGAGATTCCAAAACCGATATAGCGGTAATAAAAGTGGAGACTTCAAAACTCACTCCGGCAGTCTTCGGCGATTCAGATGAGGCAATAGTCGGGGAGCAGGTTATAGCGGTCGGCAATCCGGCAGGTCTATCCAACACCGTAACAGATGGTATAATTTCCGCCGTAAACCGCAAAATCCGTAGTGATGCCACAGGTTTTGAAATGAACTGCATACAGACCAATGCCGATATAAGCCCCGGAAATTCCGGCGGTGCGTTGGTAAATATGTACGGTCAGGTAATCGGTATAACATCTTCAAAATATGTAAGTTCCAGTTTTGAGGGTCTCGGATTCGCTATAACTATAAATGATGCTATGCCTATTATTGAAGAACTTATTGATGCCGGTTTCATCGCCGGACGTTTCAGGATTGGTATTCAGTTAATCGATATGGATTCCGAAGAAAAAGTAATCATGATTGAAAATGAATTAGGTTTTGACCTCCCTGAAGATTTCGAGGGTGTATATATCGACAGTATCAGCGAAGACTGCGATATTGCGAATACCGAACTAAAAGCCGGTGACTTCATTACAGAAATTAACGGCGTTCCCATAAAGACTTACGACGAACTTTATAATACTATCAGCGAATCTTTCAAGGCTGGCGACAAAGTACCTGCCAGATGTGCACACGTACGGAAAAACGGCAAAATTACTTACTATGACATTAAATTTAAATTAATGGAAGATACTTCAGGGGACTTCTGATTAATTCATAATTAATATTCATTCCGTGAAATTTTTCGGACGTTTTGAGTTTACCCCCGCAACTCCCCCGACTGCTCCGGAAACTGTCAGCAGAACGAGTTTTTTTATACCGGTCAGCTCTCCTAAAAAAATTATTCCGCATATCGCTATCAGAGTATATATTATCACTCCACACATTATCCCCTCCGTAAGTCCATGTTTCCGCCGGAATTTCCCACAGAAATACGTACTTGCATATGTACCGGTAACCATCGCTATTATCGAAAAAATTGCTGATACTTTCATATCGCCGAGTACGCAATACATGACTACCGCCAATAATAACGCCGTAATCATTATCAGCGATATTCCGGCAAGTACCGCTATTGTCAGACTGGTTATACTGTTTGTCCACACGCTCTTACGATGTCGACGCATAAAAAAACAACCTCCGCATTAGAATTTACTATAATTCTATGCGGAGTTTCTGTATATTATTCCTTGTCTTTTCCTGAATTTTCGTCTATTTTCTTAAGTTTTTTTGGTTTCTTTTCGGGTTCGTCGGCAACTACTCCGGCAGATGCAAGGGTAGCTTCTTTTTTCTTCTTGTCTGCGGACTGCATAGCCTTAACACGTTCCTGAGCGGTTACGTTTTCGGTGATAGCCCAAGTCTTTATACGGAGTTTGTGCCTTGCTCCGCCGGTCTCTATTACAACCGTATCCTCACCGGTGGATACCACTATTCCGACGATTCCGCCACCTGTTACAATTTCGTCGCCTACCTCCAGACTTTCCTGCATGGCTTTTAATTCGCCGTCCCGTTTTTTCTGCGGTCTTATTACCATGAAGTACAATAACGCAAACATTATTATCAGTGGGAAAATAAGCGTCCAGAATACTGAACCTGTTTCGGTAGGCGTGGCTGTACCTGCAACCGTCGTCACAACTGCCGATTCCTCACCCTCGGCAAATGCCGTCATTCCTGACATCATGACACCGTACGCCATAGCGGTTACTGCCGTAATAATTCCAGTCAATTTCTTTTTCATAAGTCCAACTCTCCATTCTTTTGAATATACTGGTTATTATAACATATTTTTCCGGAAATTTCAAGTCATTAAAGGAAATTTTTACCTCATATCCTTAAACTTGTTATTTTTGATTACTTATTACAGTTTTTTCCACATAACTTTTACCCATTTGTGCATATGGAAGATTTTTATGAAAATTTTGCGAATACTCTTGATTTCTGCGAAAAAGGTGGTAAAATATAATTAGCACTCAAACAAGCAGAGTGCTAAAGAACATTTCTTTACAGGAGGTTATATGTTATGTCTATCAGACCATTACAGGACAGAGTTGTCCTCAAGATGACGGAAGCTGAAGAAACTACCAAGGGCGGTATTATCCTTACCAGTTCCGCAAAGGAAAAACCGGAAGTCGCTGAGGTAATCGAAGTTGGTGTCGGCACTGCTGACGTAAAAATGGAAGTCGCTAAGGGTGACAAGGTTCTCATTTCCAAGTACTCCGGTACTAACGTTAAACTCGACGGTGAAGAGTACATCATCGTGAAAATGGAAGACATTCTCGCTGTTGTGGAATAATTCCGTTCTATTTTAAAAAAAGGAGATTGATTTATCATGGCTAAAGATATTAAATACGGCGAAGATGCGAGAAAGGCTTTACAGTCCGGCATTGACAAGCTCGCCGATACGGTAAGAATAACTATGGGTCCGAAGGGAAGAAACGTCGTTCTTGATAAAAAATTCGGTGCTCCGCTCATCACTAACGACGGCGTAACAATCGCCAAGGACATAGAACTTGAAGACGCTTTTGAAAATATGGGGGCTCAGCTCGTAAAAGAGGTTGCAACCAAAACCAACGACGCAGCCGGTGACGGTACTACAACCGCTACACTTCTTGCACAGACTATAGTACGTGAGGGTATGAAAAATATCGCAGCCGGTGCAAATCCTATGATTCTTAAAAAGGGTATCGCAAAGGCAGTAGATACCGCCGTAAAATCGATTACCGACAATTCAAAGGAAGTTTCCGGCAGTGAGGATATCGCAAGAGTTGGTACGGTTTCATCCGCTGACGAGGCTGTAGGAAAACTTATCGCCGAAGCTATGGAAAAGGTTACCGCCGACGGTGTCATTACTCTTGAAGAAAGCAAAACCGCTGAAACTTACAGCGAAGTTGTAGAGGGTATGCAGTTTGACAGAGGTTACATTTCGCCGTATATGGTTACGGATACCGATAAAATGGAAGCCGTTTATGATGATGCGTACATTCTCATTACCGACAAGAAAATCTCTTCTATTCAGGAAATTCTCCCGCTCCTCGAACAGATTGTTAAAATGGGCAGAAAACTTGTAATTATCGCCGAAGATATCGAGGGTGAGGCTCTCACAACCATTATCCTCAATAACCTCCGTGGTACTTTCAAGGTTGCAGGCGTTAAAGCCCCCGGATTCGGTGACAGACGTAAGGAAATGTTAAAAGATATTGCAATTCTTACAGGTGGTGAAGTCATTACTTCTGAACTCGGTCTCGAACTCACTGATACACAAATAAGTCAACTCGGTCAGGCTAAACAGGTTCTTATTCAGAAAGAAAATACTATAATAGTAGACGGTGCAGGCGATAAGGATGCTATAAAGTCAAGAGTAGGTCAGATTCGTTCCGCTATTGAAACTACTACTTCAGACTTCGACAGGGAAAAACTTCAGGAAAGACTTGCTAAACTCGCCGGTGGTGTAGCCGTTATTAAGGTTGGTGCAGCTACGGAAATCGAAATGAAAGAAAAGAAACTTCGCATTGAAGACGCTCTCGCAGCTACAAAAGCAGCCGTTGAAGAGGGTATAGTTGCCGGTGGTGGTACTGCTTACATCAACGCTATTCCGGCAGTTGAAAAACTTCTCCCGTCACTCGACGGCGACGAAAAAACAGGTGCGAAAATAATTCTCAAGGCTCTTGAAGCTCCTGTAAGACAGATTGCGGAAAATGCCGGTCTCGAAGGTAGCGTAATCGTCGACAAGATAAGACGTTCTCGCAAAGTAGGTTACGGTTTCGACGCTTACAAGGAAGTATATTGTGATATGATTCCTGCTGGTATCGTTGACCCTACCAAAGTTACACGTTCAGCACTCCAGAATGCCGCATCAGTTGCCGGAATGGTACTGACTACCGAAAGCCTCGTTGCTGACATCAAGGAAGATGTTCCGCCTGCTCCTGCAATGCCTGCCGGTGGTATGTATTAATCAATAAAACCTATCATGAAAGCAGTTTCTGTAATCCGGAAACTGCTTTTTTTATTGACTTTTTTTTAATTCAATGATATAATTTACTCATGGAGGCAATTTTATGAATTATCTGTCGGTACTGCTCGGCGGAGGTCTCGGAGCGGTTTTAAGATACTGCATAAGTCTGATACCGTTCAGAAGTGACTTTCCGTTTCTTACACTCTTTACCAATTTTTCCGGAGCGTTTCTTATAGGTCTGATTAACGGATTCGCCATGAAAAAAGGATTGTTTGGAAATGTACTGCTATTCCTGAAGACTGGTCTTTGTGGCGGATTTACTACCTTTTCAACGTTCTCACTGGAAACTTTTAATCTTATTGAAAATCATCATATTATATCCGCAACGATATATATTTTCCTGAGTATAATATTGTGTCTTGTGGGTGTATTCTTAGGCATGGAGGTATCAGAATGAAAAAACTTGAAGTAAATCATACACCCGATTTTATAACAGCAATTGTTATTGTACTTGCGTTGACGTGGATTATTTCCATATTCGTTTTCTGTTCTGTATTTGAATACGCAATAACTTTGATTCTGTCAATGGCTTTACTTGTATTTATTGTCATGATTGGATTTATTATTGACGAACAAAAAACAATTGTTGAATACGATATCGACAAAGTAAAATGGAAGTGGTTTCGGCTTGAATATACCGCAGATTTCAATAATCTTGATTCCGTACATTATACCATAATCCACGAACGGACACGTTACGGCTATAACAGGCGGTTTGAAATAGTCTTCCAACTTACAGACAGTACGGAATTACGCCTGAATGACCGTCTCGAATCTAATGACATTGACGACTGCATAAACGGTATCACTGATAATATCCGACTTATGCAGTTATACAGGTTTATTGAAAATGTTTATCCGGAAAAATGTACCGGATTTATTAAAAATGATACATAACGGAGGTACGGAAATGAAAAAATTTGAAATAAACAACAAGCCCACTTTTTTCGGTATAATAGTTAATGTCTTAACAGCGTTATGGACAATAACTTTTACAATGGGCTGTTCTATTATTGCAGTATTGGTGAGCGATACAGTTGCTTTTATTTCCGGAGGAATTTTATTGATTATTTTAGTTATTGGCTGTTATATCGCAAGCAGAACAACTACTGTTGAATACGGTGCGGAAAAAATATACTGGAAATGGTTATGGTACGACAATACAGTTAATTTCAGTGATGTTAAATCCGTTCGTTACACGATAATTCACGAACGTACACGTTACGGCTATAATCACCGCTTTGAAATTGTTTTCAACCTTAAAAACGGTACAACATTAAGACTTAACGATACTATTGAATTAGAAGATATTGATAATAGCATAAACGGTACTACTGACGATATTAAACTTATGCAGTTATACAAATTTATTGAAAAACTTTATCCGGAAAAAACTAAACGTCATTAAAATTTCACACGCAAAACGCAAAAAAACCGTACCCCCAAAAGAGTACGGCTTTATTTTTATACGGAATCTGCCAATCAAACCAGCTTGATAATAGCCATTTCAGCAGCGTCACCACGGCGTGGACCGATTTTTATAATCTGTGTATAACCACCGTTTTTATCGGCATACTTCGGGGAAATCTCGTCGAATAACTTCTTTGCAACGGATTCCTTTGTTACGTATGACATTACCTGACGCTTGGAGTGCAGATCATTATTTTTACCGATAGTAATCATCTTTTCTGCTACAGCACGAACTTCCTTAGCTCTTGTAACGGTTGTTTCAATCTGACCGTTTTCAAGAAGGAAAGTTACCATGCCTCTGAGCATTGCTTTTCTATGGTCAGATGTTCTGCCCAGCTTTCTTGTACCCGGCATGTATTTCACTCCTTTTCATACAGTGCGTAAAATGCACGATTTATAGCTTTATTCTTCTTCGGAGGACAGGTCAAAGCCAAGTGACTGCAACTTCTCCTTTACCTCGTCGAAAGATTTCTTTCCAAGGTTTCTAACCTTCATCATTTCTTCCTCAGACTTATTTATAAGGTCATCTACTGTATTTATTCCCGCACGTTTCAGACAATTGAACGAACGTACTGATAAATCAAGGTCTTCAATGGTCATCTCAAGTATTTTTTCCTTGCCCTTGTCATTAGGTTCAACAAGTACGGGGTCTATCAATGACTCTTCCGAAAGGTCTATGAACAGTTTAAGATGTTCATTCAGCAGATTTGCCGCCTGTGATAACGCTTCTTTTGCGGAAATTGTACCGTCCGTCCATACCTCTATTGTGAGTTTATCGTAGTCCGTAACCTGTCCCAGACGGGTATCTTCTACCGTATAATTCACTTTCAGTACAGGCGTATATATACTATCAACCGCTATCACGTCGACAGGCAGATTTACCTGTTTCTTATTACGTTCCGCAGATACATAACCTCTGCCCCTGTCAATAGTAATTTCCATGTAAAGTTTAGCGTCCTTGCCGAGAGTTGCAATATGCATTCCAGGGTCTAAAATCACAACCTCGGAATCACACTTTATATCTCCGGCAGTTATTTCACATTCGCCTTCCGCCTCAATGTACGCCGTCTTCGGTCCTTCACCCTGTAATTTTGCAGTGAGACCCTTGATACTGAGGATTATTTCCGTAACGTCTTCCTTAACGCCCGGAATTGTTGACAATTCATGGTGAACTGTTCCGTTTTTGCCGGATAGCTTTACGGAAGTTACAGCCACACCCGGAAGTGAGGAGAGTAACACCCGACGGAGACTGTTTCCCAGTGTTATACCGTATCCACGCTCCAGCGGTGCTAAAACGAATTTGCCGTATTTGCCGTCACTTTTAAGCTCGACAATTTCTATATCAGGCTTATTGATTTTCTCCAGCATAAAAACCCTCCTGTTTCGCAATAACTGTTTTTTTCGAGTTCAGATATTTCAAGCACTATGAATATTACTTTGAATACAACTCGACGATGAGGTGTGTAGCAACCTCGTAGTCAATATCCTCTGCTGAGGGAAGACGGTTTACAGTTGCGGAAAAATCGTCCTTCTTGGCATCAAGCCATATCGGAACGAGTCTGTCCTTGGTTTCTTCAACTGTTGTCTTGAACTTTTCGGAAGTTCTGTCTTTTTCACGGAGAGCTATGACATCGCCTACTTTTACCCTGTATGACGGTATATTTACTTTCTTTCCGTTTACGGTGTAGTGACTGTGTACTACTAACTGTCTTGCTTCACGTCTTGTGAGGGCGAGACCCATTCTGTAAACAACGCTGTCAAGTCTCGATTCGAGGCAAGTGATGAGATTATCACCGGTCTTGCCGTCCATCTTTGAAGCGATTTCATAATAGTGTGCGAAAGGTTTTTCCTCTACACCATAGATAAACTTTAACTTCTGCTTTTCTTTTAACTGCAGTCCGTATTCAGAAATCTTCTTTCTGTTATTGGCATTCTTGAAACGGATTGATTCCTTCTTGGAAACACCCATTACTGCCGGACTGATACCCAGATATCTGCATCTTTTGAGAATTGGTTCTTTCTGTACTGCCATTTTAAAACACCTCCTGTTAAATCAGACACGACGTCTCTTAGGCGGACGGCAACCATTATGCGGAATAGGTGTAACGTCCTTAATCATCTTCACTTCAAGACCTACTGTCTGAAGTGCTCTGATTGCAGCTTCTCTACCTGCTCCTGGTCCTTTTACGTATACTTCTACGTTCTTAAGACCGTGTTCCATAGCAGCTTTTGCGGCAGTTTCTGCTGCTGTCTGTGCTGCGAACGGTGTGGACTTCTTTGAGCCTCTGAAACCGAGTTCACCAGCACTTGCCCATGAAATAGCGTTACCGGCTGTATCGGTGATTGTTACGATTGTATTGTTGAATGTGGACTGGATATGAACCGCACCACTTTCGATATTTTTACGCTCTCTACGTCTTCTGATTGTAGAAACTTTTTTACCTTTCTGCTGTGCCAAAGCTCATAACCTCCTTACTTCTTCTTGTTTGCGATTGTCTTTACAGGACCTTTACGGGTTCTTGCGTTGGTCTTGGTTCTCTGACCTCTTACAGGAAGACCCTTTCTGTGACGTACACCCCTGTAACAACCAATCTCAACAAGTCTTTTGATGTTGAGTGCTACTTCACGTCTGAGGTCACCCTCAACGGTATAATTAGCGTCGATATAGTCACGAAGTTTTGCAACATCTGTTTCAGCGAGGTCTTTAACCCGGGTGTCCGGATTAATTCCTGTGTTGCTGAGTATATCTGTTGCAGTCTGACGACCGATTCCGTAGATATAAGTTAAACCGATTTCGATTCTCTTATTCTTGGGAAGGTCAACACCAGCTATTCTTGCCATATGTTATTTGCACCTCCAAATAATGCGTTACGGATTAACCCTGACGCTGTTTATGCTTCGGGTTTTCGCAGATTACCATAATTCTGCCTTTACGTTTTATAACCTTGCACTTTTCGCAAATAGGTTTTACTGAAGGTCTGACTTTCATTGAAAATACCTCCTTTAGCGGATAGCGGATTTTTTGAATCCTTTATTTACTTAACACGCCATGTTATACGACCTTTTGAAAGGTCATATGGTGACATTTCAAGTTTAACCTTGTCACCTGGCACTATTCTGATATAATTCATTCTCAGCTTGCCGGATACGTGAGCGAGTACCTCGTGACCGTTTTCAAGCTGAACTTTAAACATTGCATTCGGTAAGGCATCTGTTACAACGCCCTCAACCTCGATTACATCTTCTTTTGACACTTTCATAACCTCCCTTTACTCTTCCGTCGCCAAATCTCTCAGCAACTTCCGGAGTTTTTTATCAGTTATATTATCGTTAATATCTATCATACTGCCTGTAGGTAATACGTGTTTTATGTTCTTCCTCTTGTGCGAGGCTAATTTACGGCTTTTACCGTCGACTATAAAACAGTATCTGTCCTGAATATCGGTAACAACGAATAATTTTCCGTTATCCCTACCGGCAACAGCTTTTACCACCGAGCCTATACCTATCTTCACAACAGGTTTCCTCCGTCACGGTTGTGTGAGAATAACGGGACCGTCAGGAGTTATTGCGATAGCGTGTTCAAAATGTGCTGACAGTGAACCGCTTGTTGTCTTGACCGTCCAGCCGTCCTTCATGACCTTTACATCGTCTCCCCTGACGTTTATCATGGGTTCGATACAGATTGTCATTCCGGCAACCAGTCTTGAACCGTGTCCGGCACGTCCCCAGTTCGGAATTTCAGGTGATTCGTGAACCTCTTTTCCGATACCGTGACCGCAGTAATTTCTTACGATTCCGTAGCCTCGTGAAGCACAATAGACTTCTACAGCATGAGAAATATCTCCGACTCTTGCGCCAACCTGAGCCTGTGCAATCCCTTCGTAAAGTGACTGCTCCGTAACTTCAAGCAATGCCTTTGCTTCATCAGAAATTTTGCCGACCGGGAAAGTCCAGCAACTGTCACCGTTGAATCCTTTATAAGATGCTCCGGTATCAATGCTTACAATATCGCCTTCCTCAAGTCTGCGGTTTGCTTTCGGTATACCGTGAATTACTTCATCATTTACCGAAATACAGGCGTTTGCAGGAAATCCGTACAAACCCTTGAAACAGGATTTACAGCCATGCTTTGCAAAATAGCTACCTATCAGCTTATCGACATCAAGCGTTGACATTCCTGCTTTTAATCTTTCGCCCGCATACCATATTGCGTTGCAGGTAATTCTACCTGCTTCACGCATTATGGCGAGTTCGGACTTTGATTTTATTGTTATACTCATTCAGAAACTCCTACAGCAGCAAGAGTTAATTTTGAAGTTTCTGCAACCTCTTCCTGTCCTATGACTGTCTGAAGTTTGCCCTGCTTCTCGTAATAGTCCTTAAGAGGAGCAGTTTTTTCGTGATATGTTGCAAGTCTGTCAAGTACTACTTCCGGCTGGTCGTCCTTACGGATAACGGTTTTGTCACCGCACTTGTCACATACGTCCTCAACCTTTGACGGCTTATACTCTACATGATAAGATGCTCCGCAACCCTGACATACTCTTCTGCCGGAAACTCTCTGCTTGATTGTCTCGTCGGGTACGTGGATTTCAATTACCTTGTCAATCTGTATACCCATAGCATCAAGAGCTTCTGCCTGTGGTACTGTCCTCGGGAAACCGTCGAGAATGAAACCGTTCTTGCAATCGTCCTGTGCTATTCTGTCCTTGAGAATGCCTATTACAATATCGTCGGAAACGAGTGCACCGGCATCCATTGCCTCCTTGGCTTTAAGACCGTATTCTGTACCGTTCTTTACAGCCTCACGGAGTATGTTACCTGTGGAAATCTGCGGTATCCGGAGTGCGTCGGAAACAACTTCCGCCTGCGTACCTTTACCTGCTCCGGGTGCACCTAAAAAGATAAGATTCATATTCTGCCCCTCCTTACTTTAAGAATCCGTGGTGATGTCTCATCATCATATGAGATTCAAGTGTTCGTGTTGTTTCAAGTGCAACGCTTACGGCGATAAGAACTGTAGTTCCACCCATTGAAAGCGATGCAAGCTGTGAATCAGCAATTGAAATGAATATCGGAATTACTGCGATAATTCCAAGGAAAAATGCACCTACAAGTGTAATCTTTGAAAGTACCCTCTGAATGTAATCGGCTGTAGGTTTACCGGGTCTGATACCTGGGATACCACCGTTACTTTGTCTGAGGTTGTTAGCCATTTCAACAGGATTATACTGTATTGATACATAGAAATAGTTGAATGCGATTATGAGCAGGAAGTATATTATCGCATATGACGCACTTCTTGTACTGAAGAAGTGGCAGAAGTGATAGTAAAAACCACTTGTCTTTGTAACAGGTTTGAAAAGCTGTATTGTAGCCGGAAGTGACATGAACGACATAGCAAAGATGATTGGCATAACACCACTCATACATACCTTTATCGGAATATGTGTTTTCTGTCCGCCGTACTGTTTTCTTCCTACAACTCTTTTTGCGTACTGTATCGGTATTCTTCTTTCCGCTTCGTTCATGAATACGACAAAACCGATTTCGAATACTATAAATACAATATATCCTAATGATACAAATAAATATTTACTTGGTTCCTGCATTGTAAGTCTGACAAGAAGTCCTGCATCTGTCGGGAATCTTGCCGCTATACCGGCAAAGAGTACTATAGAAATTCCGTTACCTATACCGTTTTCGCTTACACGGTTGCCCATCCATACAACCAGTAACGCTCCGGCAACGAAACACGCAACTATTACCGCTCCGGAAAAATACATTTCCCAGCCTGTCGAGTACTTGACAGCATACTGTCCGTTTACTTCCATACGCTTTAACGTCAGATAATACGCAAATGACATGAAGACAGCCAGTGCCATGGAGACAAACTGCGTTATTTTTTCAATTTTTTTCCGTCCTTCTTCGCCCTCATCACGTAGTCGTTCAAGAGGTGGCAGGGCATAAGTGAGTAGTTGCATTATGATAGATGCGTTAATGAATGGTGTTATCGACAGGGAAAATATTGTAGCCTTTGAGAGACCGCCACCTGTCATAGTATTCAGATACTCTAGGAAGTTACCAGTACCCTCTGTGTTCATCTTGACCCACGAGGCGACAACTTCCTGATTCAGAAACGGAACAGTGACGGCACTTCCGAATCTGAATATTACAATCATGAGTAATGTATATAGGAGCTTCTTACGGATTTCCGGAACACCCCAGGCACGTTTCAGTGTCTGAAACACATTACATCACCTCTGCCTTCCCGCCAGCCTTTTCGATTTTTTCGATAGCGGTCTGTGAGAACTTAGCAGCCTTTACAGTTAATTTTGCAGTGAGTTCACCATTGCCGAGAATTTTAACGCCATCGTTGACTTTCTTTACAAGTCCTGAAGCTACAAGTAATTCTGTATCAACAACTGTATCGTCCTTGAATCTGTTAAGGTCTGATACGTTTACTACAGCGTACTTTGTTGCAAAGATGTTATTAAAACCTCTCTTCGGGATACGTCTTGCAAGTGGCATCTGTCCACCTTCAAAGCCGATTCTTACCCCACCGCCAGAACGTGCGTTCTGACCTTTATGTCCTTTACCTGCTGTCTTACCGTTTCCTGAACCGTGACCTCTGCCGATACGCTTTACAGCCTTGTTTGAATCCGGAGCAGGTGTTAACTCGTGAATTTTCATGCTTTTATTGCACCTCCTTGTGTTTTACGCTTCTGTAACCTCAATGAGGTGTGAAATTTTATTGATTTTTCCTGTGGTCTGAGCGTTATCAGGCTGAACTGTAACGTCGCCGATTTTTCTGAGACCGAGAGACTCAGCAGTAGCAATCTGGTCTTTCTTTCTGCCGATAAGGCTTTTTGTGAGTGTGATTTTCTTTGCCATAAGTTACTGCCTCCTTAGCCTAAAATTTCCTTAACAGTCTTGCCTCTCTTTGTGGCTACTTCCTTGGCGGAAGTGCAAGATGTAAGACCGTTAATGGTAGCCCTTACCACGTTGCAAGGATTGTTGGAACGCAGTGACTTTGTTCTTATATCCTTGATTCCTGCAACCTCGATTACCGCACGCACAGGACCACCGGCGATAACACCAGTACCAGGTGCGGCAGGTTTCATAAGAACCCTACCAGCTCCGAAAGCTCCGACGATTTCGTGAGGGATTGTTGTACCCTTGAGCGGAATTTTTACAAGGTTCTTCTTTGCATCTTCGATACCTTTACGGATAGCGTCCGGAACTTCTCCGGATTTTCCGAGACCGAAACCTACAGTACCGTTACCGTCGCCGACTACTACGAGGGCGGAGAATTTCATGATACGACCACCCTTGACAGTCTTTGATACACGGTTGATAGAAACAACCTTTTCAACGAGTTCAGGAGCTTGTGTTTCAATATTTGCCATTGTTTTACCTCCCTCTTAAAACTTTAATCCGTTTTCACGTGCACCGTCAGCGAGTTCCTTGACACGTCCGTGATAAAGATAACCGCCTCTGTCGAAAACAACGTCTGTTATACCCTTTTCAAGGGCATTCTTTGCAATCATTTCACCGACTTTACGGGCTGCCTCGATGTTTCCGCCGTTACCTTCAAATCCCTTGTCCATGCTCGATGCAGAAGCAAGTGTAACACCGTTCACGTCGTCGATAAGCTGAGCGTATATATGCTTTGATGAACGGAACACGTTGAGACGTGGACGCTCTGCAGTGCCGGAGATTTTAGCACGCACTCTGCGGTGTCTCTTTAATCTTGCCTTATTGCTGTCGAATTTCTTAATCATAGCAATCTGCTCCTTTTAATTACTTCTTGCCCTTACCGGACTTACCTTCCTTACGGATAATACGTTCACCGGCGTATCTGATACCCTTGCCCTTGTACGGTTCAGGCGGACGCTTTTCACGTATTTCTGCTGCAAACTGACCTACAGCCTGTTTGTCGATACCGCTTACCACGATTCTGTTAGGTTGCGGAACGTCTAACTTGATAGAAGCCGTTTCCTCAATGATAACGTCGTGTGAGAAACCGAGGTTGATTTTAACCGCATTTCCCTGTTTTGCCGCACGGTAGCCGACACCCTCTATTTCAAGAGTTTTGGAATATCCGTTTGTTACACCCTCAACCATGTTGGCGATAAGTGTTCTTGTGAGACCGTGAAGTGAACGATGTTTCTTGTCGTCACTTGGTCTTGTTACTGTTATAACACCGTCAGCGTACTCTATTCCGAGTTCCTTGCTGAACTGTGTTGTAAGTTCGCCCTTAGCTCCCTTGACTGTAACGCAGTTGTCGTTTATTGCAACCTCAACACCTGCCGGAACTGTGACGGGCAATCTGCCTATTCTTGACATTTTAGTTCCTCCTTACCAGATGTATGCGAGAACTTCACCACCAACATTAAGCTCTCTTGCTTTCTTGTCGGTAACGATTCCCTTTGAAGTTGAAACGATTGCGATTCCCAGACCTTTTCTAACCTTCGGCATATCCGCACAGCTTGAGTAGATACGCAGACCCGGTTTTGAAACTCTTCTGAGACCAGTTATTACAGGTGACTTGTTGTCGCCATATTTAAGCGTGATTCTGATAACACCCTGCTTACCGTCTTCAATGAGTTTGAAGTCCTTCACATAGCCCTCGTCAACGAGTATCTGTGTGATGTCCTTCTTTACTCTTGAAGCGGGAACGTCAACTGTGGCGTGCTTTGCAGTATTCGCATTGCGGATTCGTGTTAATAAATCTGCTATTGTATCAGTGATTTGCATGCCTAATGACCTCCTTCTTGTATTTTACCAGCTTGCCTTTTTAACACCCGGTATCTGACCGTCATGTGCAAGCTCTCTGAAACAGATACGGCAGATGCCGAATTTTCTGAGGTATGCGTGCGGTCTGCCACAAATCTTGCATCTGTTGTATGCTCTTGTGGAATACTTGGGAGTTCTCTGTTGCTTGTTAATCATTGCCTTTTTAGCCATTTCCAAAACCCTCCCTGATTACTTGATGAACGGAGCACCCAGCAGTGTGAGTAACTCTTTAGCTTCTTCATCAGTATTAGCTGTAGTGATGAAGTTGATGTCCATGCCTCTTACCTTGTCGATTTTATCGTATTCGATTTCAGGGAAGATAAGCTGTTCCTTGATACCTGTAGAGTAGTTGCCCTTACCGTCGAAAGAGTTGCCGTTGATACCTCTGAAGTCACGAACACGTGGGAAAGCTACATTGAAGAGTTTATCCACAAATTCGTACATTTTTTCACTTCTGAGTGTAACCTTGACACCTATCGGCATACCCTCACGGAGTTTAAAGTTTGCTACAGACTTCTTAGCTCTGCAGACTATCGGTTTCTGACCTGTTATAGCAGAAAGGTCAGTCATGATAGCGTCGATAACCTTAGCATTATCCTTAGCCTCACCTGCTCCGACGTTGATTACAACCTTTTCGAGTTTCGGAATCTGCATAACGCTTTTGTAGCCGAACTTCTTCATGAGTGCAGGAGCAACGTCGCTAACGTAATAATCCTTTAATCTTGCCATTGTCGTTTCTCCTTTATTTTATTCAAAAGACTTTCCGCACTTCTTGCAAGTACGGAACTTCTTGCCGTCCTCGATAACGTGACCAACCCTTGTAGGCTTGCCACATTCAGGGCATACAAGCTGTACCTTTGAAGCGTAAACAGGTGCTTCCGTCTTCACGATACCGCCCTTTTCACCCATTCTTGTAGGCTTTATGTGCTTAGTAATCATGTTGATACCCTCAACGATTACTTTTCCTTCCTTCGGGCTTACCTGAACAACCTTTCCGGTTTTTCTGTCGCCCTTACCGTTGAACTTATCTTCATACTTACCAGTAAGAAGAATAACAGTGTCACCGGTTTTAACGTGTACTTTGCTCATAATCGAATGACACCTCCATTAAAGAACTTCCGGAGCAAGGCTCAGAATCTTTGTATATTCCTTTTCACGTAATTCCTTCGCAACAGGTCCGAAAATACGTGTACCTTTCGGGTTCTTGTCTTCCTTGATAATAACAGCAGCGTTCTCGTCGAAACGGATATAAGTACCGTCTTCACGTCTGAGACCTTTTGCTGAACGGACGATAACTGCCTTTACAACATCGCCCTTTTTTACAACGCCGCCGGGTGTTGCTTTTTTAACGGAAGCAACTACTACATCGCCGATATTTGCATATCTTCTGCGTGTACCTCCCAGAACTCTGATACACATAAGCTCTTTAGCTCCTGTGTTATCAGCGACTTTTAAATAAGTCTGCATCTGTATCACAGCGATTTCCTCCTTTCAAGCTATAAAAAAATTACTTAGCCTTTTCAATGATGGTTGTTACACGCCATCTCTTGTCTTTGGAAAGCGGACGTGTTTCCATAACTTCCACACGGTCGCCGATTCTGCACTCATTATTCTCGTCGTGAGCCTTGAGCCTGACGGTACGCTTGATGATTTTCTTATAAAGCGGGTGTTTAACGTTATCAACGATTGCAACTACAACGGTTTTATCCATCTTATCGCTTACAACCTTACCTACTCTTGTTTTTCTAAGGTTTCTTTCAGTAGACATTAGCTAAATCCTCCCTTTCTTACTGCACTGCATTAAGCTGAGTTTTAACTCGTGCAATATCTTTCTTCACAGCCTTTAAACGTGCTGTATTGTCAAGCTGGTTGATAGCGTGCTGAAAGCGGAGAGCAAAAAGTTCCTCTTTCAGACTGGTGAGCTTTTCGTTCAGCTCGTCAACAGACATTTCTCTGATTTCTGATGCCTTCATTACTGCTCCACCTCCTGCTCTGCTTTAGTAACGAACTTGCACTTGATAGGGAGTTTATGCATTGCGAGACGCATAGCTTCCCTTGCGGTTTCTTCCGGAACGCCCTTTATTTCAAAAAGCACTCTGCCGGGTTTAACTACTGCAACCCAGTATTCCGGAGAACCTTTACCTGAACCCATTCGGGTTTCAGCAGGTTTTTCAGTGATTGGCTTATCAGGGAAAATTTTTATCCACACCTGACCGCCTCTCTTTATATAACGTGTCATAGCGATACGGGCGGATTCTATCTGATTGGAAGTAATCCATGACGGTTCGAGTGCCTGAAGACCGTAATCACCGTATGTCACCTTATTACCTCTGTAAGCCTTACCCTTTAAACGTCCTCTATGAACTCTGCGGTATTTCACTCTTTTCGGAAGAAGCATTACTGATTACCTCCTTCTCTTCTTGAATCACGGTTGAAATTTCTGCCACCACGTCTGTTACCGTCTCTTCTGTCGTCACGACGGCGACGGTCATTTCTGTTATCGGACTTTCTTTCAACCTTTTCACGTTTTTCAGCAGCCTTAGCGGCGTCACCCTTGAGAACTTCGCCCTTGTATACCCATACTTTAACGCCGATTTTTCCGTATGTTGTATCAGCTTCTGCAAAACCGTAATCTATATCAGCACGGATTGTCTGAAGCGGAATTGTTCCCTCGTGATAGCTTTCACTTCTTGCGATTTCTGCACCGGCAAGTCTTCCGGATACCTTAACTTTTATACCTTTCGCACCAAGTCTCATAGTTCTGCCGATAGACTGCTTCATAGCACGTCTGAAAGAAACTCTGTTCTCAAGGTCGAGAGCGATTTTTTCAGCAACAAGCTGAGCATCCATATCAGGCTGTTTTACTTCGATGATGTTGATAAATACCTGCTTACCCATCATCTTTTCGAGTTTAACTCTTAATTTTTCGATTTCTGTACCGCCTCTGCCTATTACGATACCAGGCTTTGCACAGTGTATGTGTATTCTTACCTTATCTGCGAAACGTTCAATTTCGATTCTGGGAACACCAGCAGCATATAAGTTTTTCTTTATGAAGTTGCGGACGTTGTAATCTTCAACAAGATTATTTCCGAACTGTGCCTTATTGGCATACCAGCGTGAATCCCAATCCTTAATAACGCCGACACGTAAGCCGTGCGGATTAACTTTCTGTCCCATTAATCAGACCTCCTTGGGATTATTCTTTTTCTTTAAGAACAACTGTTATGTGTGATGTTCTTTTTAAAATTCTGTACGCTCTGCCCTGAGCTCTCGGCATGATTCTCTTCATGACAGGTCCGGGAGTAACGAAACACTCGGAAACTACAAGATTATCCCTGTCCATGCTGAAATTGTTTTCAGCGTTTGCCTGAGCGGACTTCACCAGCTTTGCAACGATTGGACTTGCAGCCTTCGGAGTCAAATCAAGTGTAGCCAGTGCGACGTCTACAGGCTTATTTCTGATAAGGTCGAGAACTATCTGCACTTTTCTTGGTGATATACGAGCATTCTTTAAATAAGCTCTTGCTTCCATCTTAACTCCTCCTTCCGCTTATTTCTTACCGTTGTTTGATGTCTTTGAACCGGCGTGACCCTTATAAGTTCTTGTAGGTGCGAACTCACCGAGCTTGTGACCTACCATGTCTTCCGTAACATATACCGGTACGTGTTTGTGTCCGTCATGAACAGCGAACGTATGACCTACAAAGTCAGGGAAGATTGTTGAAGACCTGCTCCATGTTTTAAGAACTTTCTTCTCTCCTGCCTCGTTCATAGCGATTACTCTCTTAAGGAGAACTTCCTGCACATAAGGACCTTTTTTTATACTTCTACTCATGAATAAGTTCCTCCTTTCAGATTACTTGCCGTTACGACGTCTTACGATAAACTTATCAGTTCTGTGGTGAGCCTTACGGGTCTTGTAACC
The DNA here is from genome assembly GCA_029055625.1 of Ruminococcus sp. GTDB lineage: Bacteria > Bacillota > Clostridia > Oscillospirales > Ruminococcaceae > Ruminococcus. The sequence continues at coordinate 37,902 of JAIDCY010000039.1, forward strand.
GAGTGCCGGTTTACCCCAAGGTGTCACAGGTCCGGGACGTCCTACAGGTGACTTACCTTCACCACCACCGTGTGGATGGTCACAAGGGTTCATGACTGAACCACGTACGGTAGGTCTCCAGCCCATATTACGTACTCTTCCGGCTTTACCGTAGTTTACGTTTTCGTGGTCGATGTTAGATACCTGACCGATTGAAGCCTTACAGTTTATCGGAACTTTTCTCATCTCGCCCGAGGGAAGTCTTACGAGTGCGTAAACGTCTTCCTTACCCATAAGCTGTGCCTGATTTCCTGCACTTCTTACAAGCTGTGCACCTTTACCCGGGTAAAGTTCAATAGCGTGTATGAAAGTACCTACCGGAATATCAGCGAGTTTAAGAGCGTTACCGGGTTTGATGTCTGCTTCAGAACCGGATTCTATCTTGTCACCAACTTTAAGACCGTTCGGAGCAAGAATATATCTTTTTTCGCCGTCTTCGTACTGAACGAGTGCGATAAATGCACTTCTGTTAGGGTCATATTCAAGTGTAAGAACTGTTGCAATCATGTTATCCTTATCACGTTTGAAGTCGATAACACGATATTTTCTTCTGTTACCGCCACCTCTGTGACGTACTGTTATTCTGCCGTAACTGTTTCTTCCCGACTTCTTCTTCATAGGTTCGAGAAGGCTTTTTTCCGGCTCAACCTTCGACAATACCGAGTAATCAGTAACAGTCATCTGACGTCTCGACGGTGTCGTAGGCTTATAGCTTTTTATAGCCATTTGTTTCACTCCTTAAAAAATGCGTTTTTTGCGGGAGCATCACTCCCATACTTTGGTTTGATTAAACCATACCTTCAAAGAATTCAATAGCCTTTGAGTTCTCCGTAAGAGTAACAATAGCTTTCTTCCATGAAGAAGTCATACCCTGATATCTGCCCACTCTCTTGAGTTTGCCCTTTACGTTCATAGTAGTAACCTTTGCAACCTCAACGCCGAAAAGTTTTTCAACAGCCTTTTTGATTTCAGGTTTTGTAGCGTTTTTTGCTACCTTGAAGGTGTACTTTCCTAACTGGAGATTATCCATACTTCTTTCTGTGATAACAGGTTTTAAAATGATGTCCTGTGGTGTGTTCATTATGCGTACACCTCCTCAATTTTTCCTACAGCATTCTTTACAACAATAAACTTGTCGTAATTGAGAATGTCGTAAACGTTAAGAGTGTTTACAGTAGCGGTTTTCACGCCGGGGATATTTGCCGAACTCTTCACAACTTTTGAATCTGCTTCAGCGGTAACTATCAGTGCTTTTCCCTCAACGCCAAGTGCCTTAAGCATTTCAACGACTGTTTTAGTCTTGTAAGTGTCGAGTGTAAGGGAATCAAGAACGATAAGATTGTTATCGAGCACCTTAGTTGAAAGTGCGGACTTCATAGCAAGTCTTCTTACCTTCTTGTTAAGAGAATAGCTGTAATCTCTCGGCTTCGGTCCGAGTGCCACGCCTCCGTGTGTCCACTGCGGAGCTCTTGTTGAACCCTGTCTTGCGTGACCCGTACCTTTTTGTCTCCAGGGCTTTCTACCGCCACCGCTTACTTCTGTTCTGGTAAGTGTGGACTGTGTGCCCTGTCTCTGATTGGCGAGGTAGTTTACAACCATAGCGTGCATAACTGCCTGATTCGGTTCAATTCCGAAAACTGCGTCTGAAAGCTCTGTTTCGGAAACCTGCTTGCCTGTCATATCAAATACTGAAACTGTTGACATATCTGTTTCCTCCTTCCTTAAGCCTTAACGCTGTCCACGATATAGACGATACCGCCCTTAGCACCTGGAATAGCACCCTTGATAGCGATAAGATTATTTTCTACATCTACTTTTACGATTTCAAGGTTCTGTACGGTAACCTGCTCCGCACCCATGTGACCAGCCATACCTTTGCCCTTGTAGATTCTTGACGGTGAAGAACAAGCACCCATTGAACCAGCCTGTCTGTGTACAGGACCTGTACCGTGAGTTTCCTTAAGTCTGTGCTGATTGTGACGCTTGATAGCACCGGCAAAACCTTTACCTTTGCTTACGCCTACAACGTCTACAGCTTCACCAACTGCAAAAGTATCAACTTTTACGAGGTCTCCGACATTGAGAGAATCGCAGTCATCAAGTCTGAACTCCTTAAGGGTCTTCTTGCAAGCAACGTCAGCCTTATCAAAATGACCTTTAAGAGGCTTGTTTACTCTCGAAACCTTAACGTCACCATATCCGAGCTGAAGTGCGGAATATCCGTCATTCTCGACGGTCTTCTTCTGTACTACCACACACGGACCGGCTTCTACTACTGTTACAGGAATTACTTTTCCTGCTTCGTCGAAAATCTGGGTCATACCGATTTTCTTTCCTATAATGCCTTTCTGCATTTCGATTTCCTCCTGATTGGTTATTGGTTGAATGAATCAACTTGACCGGTGGACTACCACCATTCCGTTTACGTGAAACGGTAAAATTTTACAGGCTGTAAGGAATTACTTTACTTCCATTACAACGTCTACGCCTGCCGGAATTTCAAGCTTATCAAGAGCAGCAGTTGTTTTTTCTGTAGGACGGAGAACATCGATAAGTCTCTTGTGAGTTCTCATCTCGAACTGTTCACGGCTATCCTTGTACTTATGAACGGCACGCAGAATAGTAACAACTTCCTTATCAGTCGGGAGCGGGATAGGTCCTGAAACTCTTGCACCGCTTCTCTTGGCTGCCTCCACGATTTTAGCTGCTGCAATATCAACAGTTGCGTGGTCATAGCCCTTAATCTTGAATCTGATTTTTTCATTGACTGCCATTTATTTTCGCCTCCTTAAATGTAATTATTACGGGGGGCAGAGAAACAAATCTCTTTAATGGGATTCTGCACACGCACCCGTGTGTATCGTACATCATCCGACAAAAAAACCGAAAAACAATGTGCTGTTTTCCGGTAATCAGGACAAAAAGTGCAGAAAATGACAGCATCACGTACAGAAGAGTACATGACCCTGAATTAGCACTTAACTGTGTTCGTTATCCCAAATCGCCCGGTTTAAAATCGGACATACTCCGCAGAAATTCCCTGACATACCGCCAGCAACCTTCTGTTTCCTCGCATATCTTCGTTGCAGTCTGTACACAATGTGTACTCAACGGAGATTATTATATCACAACTTTCCGTATTTTGCAACCTTTTTTTAAAAAAATTTCAGGAAATACAGTAAATTTTTTATTAATACGGAAAAACATTTAATTATATTATTTAAATTCATGACCTCCTTATACATTATATAGGGAGGTCACGGAAGATTATTCTGTAACTGCTGTCTTACCGGTTCTGATTTTTTCTATCAGTTTCTTTATAAGAAATTCGCACAGGTTGTACAGATTATGTATAACAAGTCCGCACAGAAGCGAGAGCAGGAAATTTTTACCTACTATCTCTATAGCGTGTGACCATCTGTCATAAACGTCCGGATACTTCTGATTGAAATCACCGTAATATTTGGCGTCGAAGATGTAGGAAATCAGATACGTTCCGAACGTTACGCCGGAAAGCTGTCTGAGAATGAATTTCACTACTTTGTTTTTGGTTTTTATGTCAAAAAGTAACATGAATGTGAATATCGCTAACAGATACACCGGATACGTGCCGTAATCGTTGAAGTGCCACGATATAAACCGGTTATTATTATCGACATCCGCCAGTGACTGCTTATACGTACTCCACGTAAGCAGAAACAGGCTTGAAGCGTATCCGAGAAAGACGAGGAGTTTATTTTTTATGTTACATTTCGGCGGATATTCTCTGATAAACGCACCGGCAAAGTAGTAAGCGAAAGGCCATGCACCGTTGAGGTAATCCGGGAGAAGTTTTATCTGATTACTGCGTTCAAAGCCGATAAACATACTTCTCGCAAAGATAGTAAGCGTCGCCGTAGTGATAACGAGTATGAGTTTCTGCTTTTTCGTCTCGAGACCGTTGAACGCAAGGTTAAGGAACGGTATACACAGGAAGATTGCTATATAATAGTTGACGTACCAGGCGTAATTGGCGTTGCTGTATTCGAGAAAGCCTTTAAGTATTATCCACTTGTCGGTATAGTCAGTCTGGTACGTATCGTGCTTGAACTTCATACAGATTATACTGATTACAATATATATGACGATTATTTTCACAATACCGAGATAATATTTACCTGTCAGCTTTTTGTTTTTCATGAGATAGCCCGTACATACCATGAAAAGCGGTACACACGTATACGCAAGCCATCTGCACGCTATGGGGATTATAAATCTGGAATCCGTAATGGGTTCGCCGTACATACCGTCATGCAGATACGTATGAACGCATATTACCATGAACATAGCAAGAATTTTAACAATATCTATTCCTGCATAGTAAGGCTTGACCGGTTTCGGTGGTTCTGCCGGTATCTCCTCGCTTACGGTAACTTCTTCCGTCATTACAGTACCTGCTCCGGAAATATCGGATTCTGTTTCAGTTGTTTTGTTTTCAATCAAATTCACCACTCCTTATAAAAATTTTAATGTGTCGGCAACGACCTATTAAATTATATACTAAAAAAAGAATAATGTCAATAATTTTATCAGGGTATATTTTTTATTTAAATTTAACGAGGAAAAATCAAATCTATATATCAGTTGCTTACCGTAAAAATATACCCCGATAAAAAGCCCCTTCCATAATCTTTGACGTTTCAACAAGCAGATTATCTCACTATTTTTTTTAAAAACGTGATTATGTACAAAAAACAGGTCAGTGATTTGTGGATAATGTACAAAGCATAGAGTAATATTTTCCGTACCCTTGACATTGTCTGGTATTCGTGATAGAATTTTTTTGTATAAATTTTCAGAAAAGGAGAATTTCTAAAAATGTCAGAAAAAATCCCATACAAAATATATCTCGAAGAACACGAAATGCCGAAACAGTGGTATAATGTCCGTGCGGATATGTCAAAAAAACCTGCTCCGCTCCTTAATCCCGCAACTCTTAAACCATGTACCGCTGAAGACCTCGGACACGTTTTCTGTGACGAACTCGTTAAACAGGAACTCAACGAATCCGACAGATACATTGACATTCCGGAAGAAATTCAGGAATTCTATAAAATGTATCGTCCGTCACCACTGGTAAGGGCTTACTGTCTCGAAAAGAAACTTGATACACCGGCGAAAATCTACTACAAATTCGAGGGCAACAACACAAGCGGAAGTCATAAACTTAACTCCGCAATCGCTCAGGCTTACTACGCTAAACAACAAGGTCTGAAAGGCGTAACCACCGAAACCGGAGCAGGTCAATGGGGTACGGCTCTTTCAATGGCTTGTTCGTACTTTGATTTAGACTGTCAGGTATATATGGTAAAATGTTCCTATGAACAGAAACCTTTCCGTCGTGAAGTAATGCGTACTTACGGTGCTAACGTTACGCCTTCGCCGTCTGATACTACAGAGGTAGGCAGAAAAATTTTAGCGGAATTTCCCGATACTAACGGAAGTCTCGGCTGTGCTATCTCCGAAGCTGTGGAAAAAGCAACATCACAGGACGGTTACCGCTACGTACTCGGTAGCGTTCTTTCACAGGTACTGTTGCATCAGTCGGTAATCGGTATGGAATCTAAAATAGCTATGGACAAGTACGGTATAACTCCGGATATAATAATAGGTTGTGCCGGAGGTGGTTCAAATCTCGGAGGTCTCATATCGCCGTTCATGGGTGAGAAGTTAAGAGGGGAAAAAGATTACAGATTTATTGCTGTTGAACCTGCTTCATGTCCGAGCCTCACACGTGGCGTATATGCTTACGACTTCTGCGATACCGGCAAAGTATGTCCTTTACAGAAAATGTACACACTCGGTAGCGGATTTATGCCATCTGCAAACCATGCCGGAGGTCTGCGTTATCACGGAATGAGTGCGATACTCTCCGAACTCTATGATCAGGGTCTCATGGAAGCGGTATCCGTTGAACAGACAGCAGTTTTTGAAGCTGCCCAGCAGTTCGCAAGGGTTGAGGGTATCTTACCTGCTCCCGAAAGCAGTCACGCTATAAAGTGTGCAATCGACGAGGCTATGAAGTGCAAAGAGACCGGCGAGGAAAAAACTATCTTATTCGGACTTACCGGAACTGGTTACTTTGATATGTACGCTTACGGTGCATACAACGACGGCAGAATGTCCGACTATATCCCGACGGACGAGGAATTAAAAAAATCTTTCGATACTCTCCCGAAAACTGACTGATTTAAAAAAATTTTTCCGCACTGACTTCTATAAGCCGGTGCGGTTTTAATTTCAGTATTTTTCACGGGTACGTGCTATTTTGTCCTCACTGCGTTTTATGAGATTAAGTAATGACGAAGAATACTGTGCATAATCTTTCTGTAAGGTTGCGGTGGTGACGTAAAGGGTGTCAAAATCTTGCACGCTGTCGTTACCGTCGAGGGATATACCACTTGAGGCGGATTTTATATTAGCCTCACTCATTGCGATTATCGCATCTGCACTGTCATTTGCTATTACTTTAGGAATCCGGAATAATTTCTGGTCATTATGCGGATTCGCATTATATACTATCCGGAAAAGTTTATAGACCGTAAGCATTAAATAAGTAGAAACTTCCTTTATAAGAGTTATACTGTTCGCTTTCTGTGCAAAGCTGAAAAGCAGACTGATTGAATTATTTACAATACGTCTGTTGAAGTTAATAATTTTCGGGGAAGGCATTTCAAGTTTATTGTTGCCGTCGTCGTCGGGTATGTCCTCGATAGTGATATTTTTTCCACCTGGTTCGGGAGTACGTCCAAGGAGATAATCACAGGATACATTATAATAATCCGCTATCTTGATAAGAAAACTAAGTCCGCACTCACGGATACCCTTTTCATAGTGCGAAAGTAATGCCTGTGATATACCTAAATCACTTGCCGCCTTTTTCTGACTGATATGTTTTTCCTTACGCTGTAACGTGATTATCCTTGCAAAATCTGAATTCATTTTAATAAACCTCCTGAAATAATGTAATCCAATATATATTATAATACATTTTGTATAATATGTAAATATGGTAAAATATGAAATAATTTCATGTTTTCTGACCGTTTTTTCATTATATTTGCCGGAAGTAAGAAAAAACTTGACAAAAAACTTCGGGAATACTATAATTAATTATAAGGTCTTGAAAGGATTGAAACAGTATGAAAGGTTACAGAATAAGCGTAATAAGGCACGGTATGACCGATGCGAATGAAAAAGGTATCTACATAGGAAAAACCGATATTCCGCTGTCAGATAAGGGCGGTGCGGAACTGGCTTCTAAAATGGACGAGTTTGATTATCCGATAGTACACAGAGTATACAGTTCACCGCTCCGGAGATGTACGGAAACGGCGGATATACTTTTTCCGGAAACTCAGCTTGTCACGGTAGACGATTTACGGGAAATTGACTTCGGAGACTTTGAAAACAAAAGCGTCGACGAGTTAGTAAAAAATCCGGATTATCTGAAGTGGCTGAAAGGTGGTACGGATTCCCACGCCCCCAAAGGTGAAAGTCTCCGGCAGATGACCGCACGTACTTACAAGGCTATACATAATATCATTATCGATATGATGTCTGACGGTATCACAAACAGTGCGATTATAACGCATGGCGGGATAATATCAAATATGCTGTTGTGTTTCGGACTGCCTAAATATAATCCTGATGTACTCACCGCACCATTTGGTGAGGGATTCGATATACTCGTTACAACTCAGATGTGGCTGAACTCTCAGGCGTTCGAGATTCTCGGATACTGTCCGTATAATAAAGTACCGGAAGAGTTTCTGTAATTGAATATTTTTACAGTTTCCGTGACATAATATATCTGAAAATTTCCGGAGGTATATTTTATGAAACTACACGAACTGATTAAATATTCAAAAGCTTTACTTAAATATAAACGCATAGGTACTTTTATAATCTGTCTGCTACCGGTTTTTCCGGAAATATTTTTCCGGTGTATCGAGGCGACTATATACAGTATGTTAATTTACATCGGTGAGGTACAACCCATACAACTTTTCAGCGGTGAAAATCCGGTACAGATTACTGTTGCGGTATCCTTTATGGTAATACATTGGCTTACTTCCGCACCTCTTATATACGTATCCGCTTACAGACTTTGTGAAATATGTTACGATAACGACAAACCTAATCGGAATCTCACATTACTGTCGGAAATTTTCGTAAACCGCCGCAATTTCTTCAGAAGTCTTGCGTTGTCGTTCTGGACGAAAATTACAGGTATACTCGCCCTTATCCCTGCCGGTATCTGCGGATTTATGACATACTATCTCATAATGAATACCGACGATTTATTTATAGTAGTACAGGCGGTTGTATTTACTATATTGTCATTGTATTTCTGGTTGAATGTCCGTCTGACGCTGTTTGTTGTACCGTTTCTTATGGCACACTTCCCACAAAAAAGCGTATTCCGTACGGTATTATATGCCTTCCGGTTCATGCGTGGACGGCGTAACGGTATGATTAAACTGTTTATTACCTACTTTTTCCCTGTAGTTATACCCCTGACATCTCCCTACTTTCTGCCGGAACTTATGACCGCACTTTCTTTAAGTATATCCATTTACGTAAGGGAGGACGATTATTCTGAAAGAATTAAAATTAACCGTAAACTCAAAACATCCGCTGACCCTGCAAAAGTTTCTTACGGAAAAAAACGTTTCACGGCGTTTACTCACCAGACTGAAACGTGAACACAACGGCATTACACGTAACGGTGTTACTATACGAACGATTGATACGGTTTATGACGGTGACGTAATATCACTGAAAATAAATGACAGTAAATTTCTTACACCTAACCCTGCTCTGTGTATTCCGGTAGCTTTTGAAAATGAAAATCTCGTTATTTTCGATAAATCCGCCGGAATACCGGTACACCCATCTATAAAACATCAGGGCGATACCGTCGGCAACTGTTTTGCATCACTTTATCCGGAACTCACTTTCAGACCCGTAAATCGCCTTGATAAAGATACTTCCGGACTGGTACTTATTGCAAAAAATACTTTTTCCGCAAATATACTTCAGAAATCATGTACTAAAACTTACTATGCTATCGTACACGGTATCACAGACATTTCCGGTACTATCAACACACCAATAGCACGTGAGCAGGAATCAATAATAACTCGCTGTGTCCGTGAAGACGGTCAGCAGGCTGTCACACATTACAGACGCATTGCTTATAACGACAAATATTCATTACTTGAAATACATCTTGAGACCGGACGTACTCACCAGATAAGAGTACATTTTTCACATATAGGTCACGCCCTCGCCGGTGATGACCTTTACGGCGGTATGCGTACCGATATTCAGAGGCAGGCTTTACACTGCGGGGAAATGTCTTTCAGAAATCCTGTCACTGACGAGACTATTACTATAAAATCGGATATCCCCGACGATATGAAAAATCTAATGAACGGAGCTTTATAATATGGAAAAAATAGCAAGTTTTCAGGTAGACCATACTAAATTTGGTGTAGGTCTTTACATATCAAGAATCGACGACGACATCGTAACGTATGATGTCAGAATGGTACGACCTAACGGTGGGAAATATATTTCTAATCCCTCACTGCATACCATTGAACACATTTTCGCAACGTATGCAAGAAATTCAGAGTTCGGAAAAAATGTAATCTATGTAGGTCCTATGGGTTGCCGGACAGGTTTTTACCTGCTCACCCGTGGAATTTCTCACGAAAACGCTATAAAATTAGTACGTGATGCTTATAAATATATCTCCGGGTATGAAGGCGATATTATGGGCTGTTCTGCTGTGGAGTGCGGAAACTATCTTGAACATGATTTACAATCCGCAAAAAAAGATGTACTTCCATTACTCGAAAAACTTGAAGGATATACCGTCGAAATGCTTGACTACTCTTGGCATTACGGCAAGGAAATAATTTAACACGCAATACACAAAAAATAAAGGCGGACTTTATCTGTAAAAAGTCCGCCATCTGATTTTTTAATCTATACCCATTGTAACAGGTTCTCCCTTATCGATTACATTTCCGTCAGCGTCCGTCTCCACCGGTGTGAGTACAAACTGATTTGCAAGTTCTTCATAATAATTCTTGAAGTCAAAATATTGAAATTCGTCTACCTTTTCCAGTACGACTTCTTCGCCGTTTTCGATATCCTCAAGGTTTCCGTCGTCATTCAGAGTATATATTAATACTGCCCCGTTTGAACCTACTATTTCTACTTCCTTATCGCTTATCGCACCCCACGTATAAGTTATGGGATTGTTCGGGTCTGAAACTTCAATAACACTATCAGGAAGACTTGCCGTATTATCTTCATGTAAATCATACTGAAACAGTGCGTAAGCCGGAATTCCCCGGTAATCGGTTCTTTCCTGACCACCCGCAACCATCCGGCAACATTCCCACTTTCCGACGAAAACGCTTTTATCAACCGTTTTGTCATACTCATGGGTGACAGGCTGTATTACAGAACTTTCTTCAACTTTACTGTCACTGCCTGAACTTTCTTCTTTCTTCTCACTACATGAAAACATTGAAGACATCATTGTAAAAGCTGTCAGAAATACAAGCAATTTTTTCATTTTATCCACCTGAAAATTATTCCTCTGATGATTCTTCCGGTGCTTCAGAAGAGTCTGCACTTTCCGTATCATCTGCATCAGCTGTACTTTCTGAATCGTCTGTATCGGAAACTTCTTCTTCCTCCGGAGTTGAAGCATCTGAATCTGTATCAGTTTCTGATTCATCTTCAACCTCGTCAGGGTCATTATAATCTCCCAGTTCAACATCCACATTATCAAGACCTGACTGGAAATCACTTACGAAAGCTTCAAAGTCAAAAGGTGTGAACTCGTCAACCTTTACAAAATAAATCTGTTCGTCGTAACCGTCTTCCGAACCTACAATATAATCTCCGTCGACTTTAAATCTCATAGATGTTCCGTCATCGTTTATTATAACCATTTCATTTTCGCCTATGATGCCCCATTCGTAAGCCATAGAAACATCATTGTCGCTAAGGTCGTTAAGAGTTTCCCCCATTACTGCTGTTCCGTCATCATGTATATTGAGCTGATAGACAGCGTAAAGAGGCATACCCATAAAGTCAGTCATTTCCTCACCTTCAACGATAATCTTTTCACATTCCCATTTTCCAAGGAACATTGAATTATCGACATCCTCAAGGAACTGATACATTGTAGCAGGCTGTTCAGGTTCTCCGGATTCTTCTTCTTCTTCTGATTCTTCTTCAGAACTTTCTTCCTCTTCTTCGGATTCCTCTTCAGAACTTTCTTCTTCTGATTCTTCTTCGGAACTTTCAGCCTCTGAGCTATCCTCAACGGATTCAGAAACGGAACTTTCCTCTGATACCTCGGAAGAATCTTTTTCCTTATCACCACATGATGCAAATGCACCGGTAATCATTGTACAAGCCATTAAAACTGCAAGTAACTTTTTCATAAATTATTTTCTCCTTCTTATTCGGTTATAGTATCGGTATTAGTACCGGCAACTGCATTGCCATTAACATCTCAAATACAGTCGCTATTATATACAGGTAATCTGTTCCCACCGTAATGCTCTGTTTCAGTATCGCTTAACATTCCCTCACATATAAACCACCATACTTTCAGAACCATTTTTTTCATTTCCGGTAAAAACTGCCGTAAAGCGTAATTTCCTGCATGGTTCTATTATACCACGATTGGAAACTAAAGTAAATGAATTTTTCAGAAAACTTTTACGATAAATTCAAAGATTTTATTATGTAATATGCACAAAAAGTTATTACAGAAACGTAACAAAAGTTACATAATAATTCCGGAGCGTTCAATTCCTGCGGTAAAGTGTTTCTGTAGAAATACATACATAATCATCAACGGTGCAAGCGACAGAAGACAACCTGCTTCCTGCCATACCACCTGCTCACGTGTGGTTACC
>JAIDCY010000004.1 GCA_029055625.1 Ruminococcus sp.
TTGAAAAAGCCGTAAAAATAATTTAACACACGAAACGCAAAAAAACCGCTCCGATATACAGGGACGGTTTTTTTATATAAATAACAGGAAAAATCTTAATTAATTGTCATTGGTGCTTGTTTCGTCGGTAAAGGGTACGCCCTTATTTGAATTAGCTTCCTGAAGGATAACATCAATTTTTATGTCCTGACCTGCTCTTGTAACAGTAAGAGTAATAGTTTCACCGGCTTTGTGGGTATTTTTAATTTTGTTTAGTTCGTCGGCGGTAGTGATAGCTTCGCCGTCAATATCTATGATAACGTCACCTTTCTTTATGCCTGCGAGGTCACCTGCACCGCCTTCCTGTACGCTCTGGACGTACACACCTAACGGTATATCATAGTAACGTGAAACGGATTCGGTAACGTCAACGCTTGAAATACCAATCTGAGGTCTGCCCTTGACGTATTTGTAATTTATGAGGTCATCTATAATAACTTTGGCATCGTTAATCGGTATAGCGAAACACAGACCCTCTACACTTGCAGAACCATAATTTGACGATATTTTAGCGGAATTTATACCTATTACCTGCCCTGCACTGTTGAGTAGCGGACCGCCGGAGTTACCGGAATTTATAGCGGCGTCGGTCTGAATCAGGGTCATACTTTTTTCGTTTATGTCAATCTGACGGTTTTTGGCGGAGACGATACCGCTTGTCACAGAGCCGAAGAGTTCAAAACCTAACGGATTTCCGACAGCTATTACAAGTTCACCTACTCTTAAATCTTCGCTGTTACCGAATTCCGCCGGAGTAAGACCGGTTTCATTTACTTTGAGAACTGCTATATCGGTTTCCGTATCGTATGCTATAATTTTAGCATCATGTTCGGTTTCGTCACTGAAAACAACGGATACTTCCATAGCCTCACCGCATTTGTATTCGCTGTCATCATAGATAACGTGGGCATTTGTAATAATATAGCCGTCGTCTGACATAACTATACCTGTACCGGTTGCCTGAATTTCCTGCGGTTCGGGGTTAGAGAATCCGCCACCACCCCACATACCCCACGGATTATAAGTTACTTCAGGGGTATACTCGAAAGTTGAGGCAACACCGACTACTGACGGCATAATAGTATCCACAATATCGGGCAGATACTTGGCATCAGAACGTGAAGCTATATCTATAAGACTGGGTATATCACGGAGTTCTTCCGGAGCTTCAGTTTTTGACGAATCCGGCAGACTTTGTTGAAGACTTGCCCTTGAAGTTTCAGAAGATTCTTCTTCAAAATCGGAGACCGGTATTTTATCTTCGCTCATGTACTTGTACATCTGTACAGAACCTCCGCCGACTATTGCCATACATAGTACGAAAGCTACGGCTTTAAGGGCGGTATGATTATTAGGTTTTTTCGGACTGGAATTATTTTCGTAAATAAAAGATGAAGAGTTATAGTTTTCCTGAGTTTTATTATCATCATTGAACGGGTAATTATCTGACATTATAAGAAACTTCCTTTCCGGACTGATTTTATTCTATAACTATTATTATAAACACTTATGTGATAAAATTATGACAGCTTACAGAAAAAAAAGCGGTTTATTGTGAAATATCAAAAAAGAACAGGTTTTTTTAATAAACCTGCTCTTCATAAGATAAAATCATTTAATTTTAGAATAAGTTTTCTGTATAAATTTTTCACTGTTTACGAGAAATCTTTTATGTATGCCCTCACCAATCAGACCGGTTTCGTCATATGCCTTGACGTTGAAGACAAATTCCCTGCCGTTCACTTCTGTGAGAGTAGCAGTAGCGGAAACCGTCATACTTTTCGGAGTAGCAGAAAGATGTCTGACGTTGATTTCCGTACCCACTGTAGTATCAGTATTTTCGAGGTACTCGGAAAGACAGTTACAGGCGGATTTTTCGATAAGTGCAATCATGCACGGAGTAGCGAACACTTTAAGACTACCGCTTCCGACGGTTACCGCAAGTTCGCCGTCAGATACGACTGTTTCCGCAGTACCGGTAATTCCTGTGGGTATATTTTTCATTAATTTTCCTCCTCTTCGGTAGTAGGTATAAGCAATTCTTCCGGAATCGGACACGGTGAATAGACATCACCGATTACACGGTCGTAAGTCAGCATATCGAGTTTCTCATCACGTGGGATGTCGCTTGCGTACTCTTCGGAGTATACCGGAATATTTTTCATGTAGTCGTTCATCGTATCGATAAACGCATCACGGGGAGCGTCGATAATATTCATAAGGACGTACGGCATATAGAAGAAAGATATTTCATTATCCGGTACGGAAGAATAATCGGCGTTGTAGTTGCTCCATATGAAATATTTCTGCTGATATAAAGCACTGCAGTTTGAACCGTTCAGACCGAGTTGATTATAAACGCTTGTCTCCCCACGGAGTGAGGGGAAATGGTCACCGACAAAGAATACAAGTGTAGGTTCGTCGATAGTTTCGAGTTCGTCAAGAAATTCCGTCAGCCCCTCGTTAGTATGCTGAACCCATGTGAGATAGTTTGTTATCTCGTCGCCGTCGCCCTGGTCATATGGCTGATGATTCTGCATAGTAGTTGTATGAATATAAATTGGTTTATCGGTAGTCTTCACAAGGTCTATAAGCTGATTGTATACCGTCTTGTCATCAACATATGTTCCGAAGTGTTCAACAGGTACGGTAAAATCAGATTCTCCGGTCTGGTCGTTATGGAAAATCATAGTATCGAAACCGAATCTTCCGTAGATACGTGAACGGCTGTAAAATGTACTCTGGAAAGGGTGTACGTAAGCTGTGGAATATCCCCAGTTCTTGTAGTATTGTGCAAGAGCAGGCTGTTCACGGGAAGCGAGTTCACGCTGAGGCATATTAGGGGTATTTATACCACGCACAGGAAGTCCGAAAAGTAATTCAAACTCTGAACGGACAGTCCAGCTTGCATAGGTGGGAGTTATAGTAGTTCCGGCGTGACCCTCTGCACGTGCCTTGTCGAAACCTTGGTAATATTTGTCGTCAATGTTGAGTTCGTCGAATACCCGGAAATCCGCATAGGATTCGCTCATAACTACTATGACGTTAGGCTTGATACCGCCGTTGAAATCGTTGATTTCTTTTGGTTCTTCTTCAACTATCTCGTTTACGTGAATATCGTCATAATTTTCCGGTTCAGTAAGCCGGTTTGCGAAACTTTCGGAGGCTGTCTGAATAATGAACGCTAAAAAACCGTTATTCTGGAATTTTTCGTTAAGTTTGAAAGTATTAGTTGCAGGGGTTATATCTATGTTGAAAATATTATATACAGGTGTTGAAAAATTCGGTAAGCAGACAAGTCCGGCAAACGGAATGAGACAAGCGGGAGCGGTTATAAAGCGTTTCATAGTTTTGAGCCTTAATTTCGGATTGAAATAAAAAGCAATCCCGATAAATGCAATTACTATCAGACAGTAAATAATAAGCCGTGGAGTTATTTTTATGTAAGCAAAAGATTTAAGACTTTTGACACTCCGGAAAAGTTTCATATCTGAAAGTATTAAATGATTTCCGTTAGTGCCATATTTGAAAAGCTCCGTTATACTCAATGCCATGAATATGACACTTTGTACGGCAATAGAAATCCAGCCGGAACGGAAAATAGCGAGCAGGAAAATAAATACAACAGATGCAAGCAGAATATCGAATAATAAAACCGCCGGTCTTGAGACGACAAAATCAAGATACGGTAAAAATCCCTTAAACTGGTTGATTTCCGCCATACTGCATATGAAAAACGGAAAAATCAGTAATATTGCGAGATTGATTTTAGGGTGTAAATCCGTCTGACTGTCATGTTTTTCCCGAAACGCTTTGAAACGTTCCTGAATGGTTTTTGTTTCAGCATTTGAATCTTTAGTCATTAATTAACCTCCTTTAAAATTATCAGAATCAATATAACATAATCAATAAAAAAAAGCAAGTGTTATTGAAAAATATCATCATTTTATCACGTAATTCGGCGGTTTTGTAATTATGTACGGAAAAACAGGTTTTTATTTTAGCGAATATGACTATATACTGAGATAACCTTTTAATGTGGCATCATTTACTATATTGTCAATGAGTTCATAAAGTTCCGGCGATACATCAGCGAAATGTCTTGTGCGTTCCCTGACCTGCTCAGCTTTTACGGCGTGTTCCTGCCATGATATGCCGTTTCTGGAGTAGTTAAGAATGATAGGCTGTAACCTGTCGAGAAGACCGGCGAATTGTGCTTCAGGAGTAAGACCGTCTTCAAACTCACGCCATAGTGAATAAAATTCGTTTTTCTGTTCTTCGGGAAGTATACCGAAAATACGTTGAGATGCTTTTTCCTCACGTTCCGCCTTGGACTTGTAACCCTCGTAATCGTAACAGTAAGTATCACCGGCATCAATTTCTACAACGTCGTGAATAATCAGCATTTTCATTACTTTGAAAATATCCGTATCAGGTTCAGCGTAATCGGCAAGTAAGAAAGCCATCATAGCAATGTGCCAACTGTGTTCCGCATCATTTTCCTTGCGGTCTTCATGCAGAACGTAAGTTTGCCTGTAAAGATTTTTCATTTTGTCAAGTTCAAGCATGAACTCTATCTGTTTTTTAAGTTTTTCGTCAATCATAAAAAAATCACTCCTTTTTTTAAATAACCATACCACCATTGACTGCCAGAACCTGACCTGTTATGTATTCCGCACTATCGGAGGCGAGAAAGCTGACGGCATCGGCGACGTGTTGAGGTGTACCGAAAAAACCTAACGGAATATCTTCTTTTATAGTGGAAAGTTCATCTGTAGAAAACTGACGGTTCATGTCTGTCATAATGAATCCAGGAGATACACAATTTACACGTATTCCGGACGGTGCAACTTCTTTTGCGAGTGCCTTTGTAAAGCCTATTATACCGGCTTTTGTCGTGGAGTAGTCAACCTCACAAGATGCTCCTACCTGTCCCCACATGGACGAGATATTTATTATGCAACCGGATTTATTCCGAATCATAGCAGGCAGGAAAACCCTTGAACAGTTCAGCGTACCACACAGATTTATATTCAGAATCCGTGTAGATTTTTCCGTAGAAATACCGGTGAAAAGGTCAATTTCTGATATACCGGCGTTATTTATGAGCAGGTCAATTTTTCCGTACTTACCGGCAATTTTTTTAACTTCGTCGAGGTCTGAAACGTCAAACTGTACGGCTTTACCGGAAATTTTTTCCGCTAATAATTCCGCTTTTTCGGTTGAATGCAGATAATTAATCAGAACGTAATAACCATCTGCGGAAAGTTTTTTACAAATCGCCTGACCGATCCCACCAGTACCGCCGGTGACAAGTGCAGTTTTCAAATAAAATCACTCCTTTCCCTATCTATTATAACCTGTCCGGCTGAAAATTTCAATAGGTATTGCAATTTTTCCGGAGATGTGATATAATTAAGGAAACATTTTCACAGGAGGATTTTTAAATGAATCAGCAGAAAATAGACCGTATAAACGAACTCGCAAGGAAGTCAAAAAGCGTAGGACTTACTGACGACGAAAAGGCGGAACAGACAGCTTTAAGAAACGAGTACAGACAATCAGTAGTAGGAAATCTGAGGTCAGAACTCAATAATACGTACGTAATGACACCCGACGGAAAAAAGCGTAAAATCGGTACAAAATGAGGTGATACCATGACAGATGACGAATTTTTCAGATTAGCGGTGAGAGCGTCGGAAAAATCGTACTCACCGTATAGTAAATTCAGAGTAGGTGCGGTACTTCTCACGACGGACGGACAGATTTTCACAGGTTGCAACATAGAAAATTCTTCGTACTCAATGACGATTTGTGCGGAACGTACGGCGATATTCAAGGCGGTATCATCAGGATTTACCGATTTTAAGGCGATAGCGATTGCCGGAAGTACCAGCGACGATTTTTCCGTACCATGCGTACCGTGTGGAGCGTGTCTGCAGGTGATGGCGGAATTTTGCGACGACGATTTTATGATAGTACTTTCCGACGGCGTACACAGATTAAAAGATTTTCTGCCGAGCAGGTTTAAAAAGTCATGAATACGATAAAAGCGGTATATAATGCCGGGACCATAAGGGTATATCAGGCATTTAACGGACGTATTGCAGAAGAAGCGGTAAGATTGAATACTTTCGGGAAAGCGTTTAAAATGGAGCGTATGACATGGATAAAACCGTCATTTCTATGGATGATGTACCGTTCCGGCTGGGCGGAAAAGGAAAATCAGGAACATATATTAGCGATTGATATAAAGCGTACAGGCTTTGAGGAGATACTGAAAAATGCGGTAAAATCGACGTATAATGAAAATATGGGCATCTCCCGTGAGGAGTGGCAAAGACTGATAAAAATATCGGAAGTACGCTGTCAGTTTGACCCCGACCGTGATATATACGGCAATCCACAAAATGACCGTACTATACAACTCGGCTTGCGTGGTGAAATGTTACGGAAATATGTGTCTGAATATATAGTAAAGATAACCGATATAACGGAAGAAGTGCGATACATGAAGACGTTGAGAGATAGAGGTAGACTTGATACGGCAATTTTACCGGTTGAAAGGGATTACCCGACGGAAAATATAGAAATTGCAGGAGGAATAAATGTTAAGGGAAAAAATTGAGAAGTATCTGCTTGACGTTCAGAAACCGTCACGGTACATAGGCGGAGAGGTAGGCAGTATAATAAAAGATAAGTCGGAAATAGATGTGAGGTTTGCGTTTTGCTTTCCGGATACGTATGATATAGGAATGTCACATCTTGGCATGAAGATACTGTATTCACTGACGAATGAGCGTAAAAATTACTGGTGTGAGAGATGTTTTGCACCGTCGGAAGATTTCGAGAAGATAATGCGTGAAAATGATATACCGCTGTATGCTCTGGAGAGTCTCGACCCGATAAAAGATTTTGATTTCATAGGTTTTACAATGCAGTACGAGTTATCATATACAAACGTACTTAATATGCTTGACCTTGCCGGAATACCGATATATTCCCGTGACCGTACAGAAGAACTCACGCAGATAGTAGTCGCTGGCGGACCTTGCGTATGTAATCCCGAACCTTTAGCGGATTTTTTTGACCTGTTTATTTTAGGCGAGGGTGAAGAAGTAAACCTTGAATTAATGGACTTGTATAATAAAATGAAAAAGCAGGGAGCATCAAGAAAAGATTTTTTGCGAGAGGCGTGTAAGATTCAGGGGATATACGTACCGGAATTTTATAAATTCAGCTATAAGCCGGACGGTACGATAGAAAAAGTCGAGACAACCGATAACGCACCGGCGTTAGTGAAGAAGCGTATAATAAAGGAATTCGATAAGGTATATTATCCGGAAAATTTTGTTGTACCGTTTACTGAGATAGTACACGACAGGGTTTCCGTGGAAGTATTAAGAGGGTGCTTGCGAGGTTGCAGATTTTGTCAGGCAGGATTTATTTACAGACCGTTTCGGGAAAAGAAAGCGGATACCATAGTAAATCAGACGAGGTGTCTATGTGAGAATACCGGATATGACGAGGTATCATTAGCATCACTGAGTACAAGTGATCACTCTGAGATAACGCCGATACTGTCGGAACTTATCGAGTATACGGCGGACGAAAAAATAACATTGTCATTGCCGTCGTTAAGAGTGGATAATTTTTCCGAAGAATTGCTTGAAAAGATAAAGAGGGTACGAAAATCTGGTCTGACGTTTGCACCGGAAGCAGGTACGCAACGATTACGTGACGCTATCAATAAGAACGTAACCGAAGAGGAAATTATGAATACTTGTCGGATAGCGTTTGAGGGCGGATATACAGCGGTAAAACTGTATTTCATGATGGGACTTCCCACCGAAACCGATGACGATATAAAAGGTATCGCCGAACTTTCGCAACGGATAATAGACCTGTACTATAGTTTACAGAATAAGCCGAAAGGTAAAGGTGTACAGATTTCGATAAGCTGTGCTACATTTGTACCGAAACCGTTCACACCGTTTGAATTTGAGGGACAGGATACAAGGGAGATGATAGAACATAAACAGAAACTTCTTCTTGATTCCGTAAACAGAAAGAGAGTAAAAGTAAGCTATCATGATGCAAACGTGAGTATTTTAGAGGTGATACTTGCGAAAGGTGACAGACGTTTATGTGACGTGATATATACTGCATGGAAAAAGGGTTGTAAATTCGATAGCTGGAGTGAGTACTTCCGGTTTGATAAGTGGGTTGAGGCTTTCGGAGAGTGTGGCGTTGATATGTCATTTTATGCGAACAGAAAGATTCCGTATGACGAGATTTTACCGTGGGAACATCTTGATTATTACGTATCTAAGGAGTTTTTCATACGTGAGAATAAGAAAGCACACGGATTTGAGACCACACCACATTGCCGGTTAAGATGTACGGGATGCGGAGTAAACAGGGAGACAGGGGGAAAATGTTTTGATTAGATTGCGTGCAGTATTTGAGAAAAAAGACCGTGCAAAATACATATCACACCTTGATTTGAACCGCTGTATGCTCCGGACGTTCAGGCGTTCCGGACTTCCTATCTGGTATACGGAGGGTTTCCACTCACACCCTTATTTTTCGTTTGCACTGGCACTGTCATTAGGTTATGAAAGTAGTTGTGAGATACTCGACTTCAATCTGAATGAAGAAATCCCGTTTGATGAAATCCGTGACAGATTAAATGCGGTAATGCCATACGGTATGAAAATAATATCAGTCGGGGAGCAGGTACAGAAAATAACAGCGATTGCAAAAGCGGAGTATAATTTTTCCATTAAATCAGAGGATATAACCGGACTTGTAACGGATATTGAAAACTTACTGAACGGTAAAGAAATACTGGTTGAGAAGAAGACGAAAAAGGGAATCCAGACGGTTGATATAAAACCGTATATAGAAGTTGTAACGTGTGAAGTATCGGGAGCAGATACGTATAATATGACGGTAAGACTTCCGGCGGGTACGCAGAAAAATTATAATCCGTCGTTAATATTTACCGCACTGAAAGATTTTACGGAAATACCGTTTGAGGTCACGGATATAAAGCGTACCGGTATTCTGTGTGCGGATAACAGAAGTTTTGTATAATAAATTAATTATATATCAGAAATAACAATAATATTATCCGGATATATCAGGAAACTGTTAAAATCGGATATAAAGAAAATTTCTGAAAAAATATTCAAAATTTTTTGTAAAAAACACTTGCAATTTTCCGAAAAGTATGATATTATATAAAAGCATTTGAAAACCGTCAGGATTTTTTCTGACGAGAGTTAATGCCGTATGACATTAAATCGGACAGTCCGCTGTAGCTGAACAAGAATGTCCGGAAATTTTAGGAGGAATAAAAAATGGATGCACTCAAGTTAATCAGTCAGTCAAGCATGAAAGAAAACGTGCCTGAATTTAACGTAGGTGATACCGTAAGGGTACACGTACAGATTAAGGAAGGCGAAAAGAGCCGTATTCAGGTGTTCGAGGGAACAGTTATCGCCAAGAAACACGGCGGTATCAGCGAGACCTTCACCGTAAGACGAGTTTCACACGGTTGCGGAATCGAAAGGGTTTTCCCTGTTCACTCACCGGCTGTAGACAAGGTAGAGGTTGTAAGATACGGTAAAGTCCGCAGAGCAAAACTCTACTACCTCAGAGACAGAGTTGGTAAGGCTGCCAAGGTCAAGGAACAGATTCGCTAAGAGGCTGATGACTGGGATTCAGGCAGTTAAAAATCTGCCTGTCCCGTCGGAAACCGTAAGGGACTGCTGAAAGTCCCTTTTTTTGCTAATATATTAATGTTATGAGGTGTCACTATGGAAGAAAATACTGTGGAAAATACCGAATCCGGAAATACAGAACCGGAAGAACAACAGAATAAAAAATTTCTGTCCGATCTGATAGAAATAGTAGAAAGTACTTTTATAACGGTTTTCGTTATCATAATGATTTTCACATATATTCTGCACCCTGTAAACGTAGTAGGTACTTCAATGACAAACACGCTTCAGGACGGTGACAGAATATTCATGACCACTGTTCACGGTGATTATAAGTATGGCGATATAGTCATAATAAATAACGATATGGCGTATCTTCTGGACGAAGATAATAATATAATCGAAAAAAACATAGACGGCTCAGGACTTAAGGAATGTATAATAAAACGTGTAATCGCAACAGGCGGACAGACTGTTGAAATAAATTCCGATACGAAGGAAGTAATAGTAGACGGAAAAGTACTTGACGAACCATATATAAAAGAACTCACAAATGGTAGTGGCTGTTTCGATTATCCGATAATAATTCCGGAGGGATATTATTTCTGTATGGGCGATAACAGAAACGGTTCATCTGATAGCCGTAATTCCGACATAGGACTGATAAAGAAAAGTCAGATATACGGAAAAGCAACAGTACGTTATGCCCCGATAAGTTCATTTAAATATCTCGGCGATTCCTATAAGCATAACAGTAATGAAGAAATGTAAAAAAATACTGTGTTTTATTTTCAATGAATTTGTTTATCTGCTGGAGATGCTGATAATAACGTTTTTTATGGCGGTACTTACTTTCACTTACATTTTCCACATTGCAACGGTGAAAGGCGATTCAATGAAAGATACGCTTATATCCGGTGACAGACTTATTACAACGGTAGGGTGTCGTAAACCGGAGCAGGGAGATATAGTAATAATATACGCCGGAGATGCGGTAACACTCGACGATGACGGAAATACAGAGATAAAAAAGGGTCTGCGAAAATCGCTTGTAAAAAGGGTTATAGCGGTAGGCGGACAAACTATAGGCATAGATTTTGAAAGAGGTGCTGTATACGTTGACGGCGTAATGTTGGACGAAGATTATATAACAGGTCTCACACACATGGATGAGGGAGCATTTACCGGACAGTATCCGGTAGAAGTGCCGGAGGGTTATGTATTCGTAATGGGCGATAACAGACAGATTTCCAAAGACAGCAGGTCAGCGGAGATAGGTTTTGTATCGGTGAGTAATATAACGGGAAAGGTGCTGTTAAGGTTTTCACCTCGTGAGAGATTCGGAATTGTTGAGTAAGCGGAGGATATAATGGATAATATCGAGATGAAAAATATACAGTGGTTTCCCGGACATATGGCGAAAACAAGACGTGCGATAATATCGAACCTTAAACTTGTAGATGCCGTTGTAGAAGTAGTAGATGCGAGAGTACCGGCAGGCAGTCGCAATCCGGATATGGATAACATGATAAAGGATAAACCCCGTATAGTATTGCTCAATAAGTGCGACCTCGCCGACGAAAAAGCAACGCAGAAGTGGATAAATTATTTCAGTAACAGGAATATCACCGCCCTTGCGGTAGACTGTAAAAGCGGAAAAGGTCTGAAAACGTTTGTTCCGACGATAAAGAAAAGAGTACTGAAAGAACTTGTTGAAAAACGGGAAAGAAACGGTATGTCGGGAGCACCGATAAGATTAATGATAGTGGGTATTCCGAACGTGGGGAAATCGTCACTGATAAATAAACTTGCAGGTTCAAAGCGTGCGAAAGTAGAGGACAGACCAGGAGTTACACGAGTAAAACAGTGGGTAAAATTAGGAAATAATACTGAATTGCTTGATATGCCAGGGGTACTGTGGCATAAGTTTGAAGACCAGTCAGTAGCGGTAAAATTAGCGTTCACCGGAGCAGTCAGCGATGATATACTTGATATCGAGACACTCGCCATGAAGTTATTAATATTTCTGAAATCGGACTATCCGGAATCACTTACCGG
>JAIDCY010000040.1 GCA_029055625.1 Ruminococcus sp.
CAGGTTGTGACCCAAAGTTTGATAAAAATATGCTTAAATAAAATTCTCAAGAATAAAGAAAAAATTTTTTTTAAAAGGGGCTTTAAAAATGAAAAATTATCTGTTATAATATATGTATCAGAATATTTGTAAAAAGTAAAGGAGAAAGTATGAAAAAATTTTTATCTGCACTTACGGCAATACTGATGACACTGCCGTTTCTTTGCGTACCGAAAGCGGACGCCGTAAACTTTACACTGAAAACAACCCTACAAAGTGAATCGGTTTTACTGTTAAACCTCGATAACAACATGATAATCAACGAAAAAAATGCGGATGTCCGACAGATGCCCGGACCTTTAGTAAATATCATGACGGCGGTAGTAGTACTTGAAAACTGTCAGAATATAAATCAGGAGATAATGATAGAAAACGAGGTCTGCGATGCGATATATGAAACGGAGTATCCCGACGATATACGGCTTGCGGATATGTACGCAGAAGACCGTTTCACCGTAACGGACCTGCTCTATGCTATGATGCTTACATCCTCCATGGAGGCGGCACAGACACTGGCTTACTACGTGGGCGGAAGTAATGTAGATAATTTCGTAAACCTGATGAATCAGAAAGCGGAGACGTTAGGACTGGAGAACACACATTTTACGAATCCCACCGGACTTTACGACGAAAACCAGTATACATCCGCAAGAGATATGGCGAAGCTGACACAATACGCCCTTAACGTATCCATATTTGAACAGATAGCTACAACTTATACGTATAAGCCGACCGTTCCTAATAACGTAAATCATGAGGATTTCAATGACTGGTACTGGAATCATTCAAACGAGATGATGAATCCGGACAGCGAATATTATTATAATTCCGCAAAGGGAATAAAAACGGCGAATCTTCAGGAATACGGACGTAATATAGTAACGCTTGCAAGTAAGGACGGTAATAATTATCTTGCCGTACTGATGAAATCGCCGATGTATGACGAGTGGGGAAATCAGATATATACACATATTGAGGATGCAATAACTATTTTTGACTGGGCATTTACGCACCTTTCGTATCAGGTACTGTTAGCGGATACGGCGGAAGTCGGAGAGTTGCCGGTTGAACTTGCTTCCGGAAATGATTATGTTTTAGCCCGTCCGAAAAAAGAGGTAACGATGCTGTGGTACGACGAGATAGACGTTGCGGTAGTAAATAAGTATGATATAAAATGGTATAATAAGTTTCTGTATGCACCGGTAAAAAAAGGTGACCCACTGGGTGAGGTGACGTTAAAGTATAACGGTGAGGAACTCGGAACGGTAGAACTTGTTGCGGTATCAGATGTTGAACGTTCTACTTCAAAATATAATTTTTATGCAATAAAACATTTTATAAATTCAAACTGGTTCAGGAATACGCTGATAGTATCAATAATGCTTTGTGTAGTATATATAATGGTATGTATATATTGTTATGTAATCTACAGGAACAGGAAAAAGGAAGAAGATGCAAAGCGTAGAGCGACGAGAAGGCGAATGAATCAGGAAGAATAATATTTCCGGTATTTCCGTAAGAACGCCCCCTGTAGAAGTACAGAGGGCGTAATTATTTATAAATAGATAAATTCACTGCTGGAGTAGCCTATAATTCCGTTATAGTTGACGACGTACCAGCCGTCAGTCTGACCGTTGATAGTGACAGTAGCATTATCAGGGATAGAACCGATTACCGCAGAAGATATATCAGGCAATTTGCGTATATTCAGTCCCGAACCGTCAGTTATGACAGTTCCCCAGCGTACGGCAGTAGGAGCGATAAGAGGTATCCCGAAGTAGTCGCATAGTGATTGAGAAATGTTTCTTGCGATTACGTCGAGATTGTTTTTTAACCATGCCTCGTCAGCGTAATTGTCGTGATAACCGAGTTCACACAGAACAGATACCGCATTAGTACGGAGAACCTCACCGAGTGAGGAAGTAGGTACGGCAGATACTTTATCGGGGAGTGGATAGATACTTTTGAGATTATTGGCTATAATATTAGCAAGATATTCACTGTCACGACTTTTAGGGGCAAAATATATGTCAATACCTCGTAACTTACCGGCGAGATGTTCCGGACCGGCGTTGGAATGGAGTGCAAGATGTACGTCATAATAAGCGGAATTTGAATCTTTTATCGCACCGTTCACATTTCTTGACGGGTCATTACGGACGAACGATATACCACTTGAACGCAGATAAGGTTCTATTCTGTCCGCCAGAAGATTCATATAAAGTTCTTCGTTGCCACTGGTAGCGTACTGATTCCACTCCTGAGTAGATGGGCTTAAAAATACCTTTGGCATAAAAAAGACGTTCCTTTCAGTAGATTGAGAAAAATATATCTCATAACATTTTATGCCGAAGTACCGATAAATGTTAATTAGGCTGACCCACACGGTGACGGAGATTATCTTCTTTAAGTTTCCGACCTTCTGCAATGAGATTACGCATAGATTCGTGGTCACGGTTCTGAAGGGCATCACGATATTTTAACAGATTACCAATCAGCGTATCGAGTTCAAACTGTAGATTATCGGCATTTTGTATAAATAAATCAGTCCACATATTCTCGTTCATGGTAGCGATACGGGTCATATCCTGAAAACTTCCGCCACTGAATCCGCATTCAAGACCTAATTCAGGACTTTTTACGTAAGCACTTGATACGATATGGGCGAGCTGTGAGGTATAGGCAATCATTTTGTCGTGATTTTCGGGAGTTGTCCTTACTATTTTGCCTGCTCCTAATTCTTTTGCGAGATTCTGGAGAAGTTCGATGTCATTGACGGAACTGTCCTCAAACGGAGCGATAATAAAATTAGCTTTCACGAATAAATCGGGTGTACTGTTAGAGTAACCGCCGAACTCCTTGCCAGCCATAGGGTGAATTCCTAAGTATCGCAGACCGTTATTTTCTGCGATAGACTTCATACGTGCGGAGAAATCGCCCTTTATACCGCAGACGTCGGTAATCAGCGTGTTTTTATCGAATTTACCGGCATTTTCGGAGAAGAATTTTTCAGCGGTATCGGGAAAAAGAGATATAATAACCAAATCGAAACCGGTATAATTACCGTCAAAAGCATAATCAACAGCTATGTCACGGAGGGCATTTTCTTCTATATCGTGGTTTATATCGCAACCGGTTACGGTATGGTATGTATACTTTTTCAGTGCCTTGCATACCGAACCGCCGATAAGTCCGAGACCGACCACAAGAATATTCATAAAAAAATCAGACCTTTCAAGTAATATTAATAAAATTATACTGCTTTAAATTATAAAAGTCAATAGTTTTTGTTTTGATAATACGTTTTAATCAAAGTATTCTCTGAACGGTTCAGGTGCGGATAATTCAAGGGTATTCAGATACGCAAGCGGTGAATTTTCAGGGAGTTCAAAATCAAGGGAGTACGCACAGAGTGCCTGACGGAAAACGCCGTAACGCTTGTTTAGTGCGGTATTACCGTATTTTCCGTCGCCTAATATGTACGCTCCGACGTGTGCGAAATGGGCTCTTATCTGGTGTGTCCTGCCGGTAAAAAGTGTCACTTCGATAAGATACAGACCGTTTTTCCTGTCGATTACTTTGTAACCTGTTCTGATTGGCTTGTAACCGTCGGCGTATTTGTCGGAGATACGGACGATATTTCTGTTATCGTTTTTTCTGTGATAGGCGGAAATTACGTCCTGATTTTTCGGTGGTGGGGTAACGGTCACGCAACGGTAAATTTTATGTACTCTGCCGTTTCGGATAGCCTCGTTTATTTCACGTAACGCAACCGCATTTTTTGCGGAAATTATCAGACCGCTTGTGTTACGGTCAAGCCTGTTACAGAGAGCAGGGGAAAAAGAATTTTCCGCTTCCGGAAAGTATTCCTTCTTATTATATAGATAATGTTTGATACGGTCAATCAGCGTATCAGCGGAACTGGTACTGTTTGAATGAGGGTCAAGACCTACCGGTTTAAACGCAATCAGAATATTATTGTCTTCGTATATAATTTCAAAATCCGGTGGGGAGTTCAGGAAATTCATGTCACATTTTTTTACGGCGGAGAGTTCCTGTTTGACGTATACCGTCACTACGTCACCGGCATTAAGTACCGCTGAAATATCGCAACGTCTGCCGTTTATTTTGATGTCTTTTTTCCGGAAAAGTCTGTACATCATGCTTTTCGGTAAATCGGGGAGAGCCTTTGTAATGAACCGGTCTACACGCTGTCCGCAGTCATTATCATTTACGGTAAAAGTAATCATAAAATAAATAAATCCTTTCTTTGATGGAATTTGTGTATAAGTATTAAAATTTACTGTTTAATTTAGTAAAAAAAGCTGAAAATCAGACGGGAAAATAATTTTTTCCTTTGACGTCTTGCAATTCTGAAAAAAGTATGTTATAATATTACAAAACGTTTACAAAGAAATTTTCAGGCTGACAGCTTCGGGCTGGTACAGCTTTGTTGTTTTCACAGGAGGATGAAAAATGCATTTTTATAAAAAAGTTCTTTCGGCTGTTATGTCGTTATCAATGGCGGGTACAGCGATTATATACAACCCTGTCCCACTGACTATGGCTGATGACCTGACGGAAGAATCAGTTTCTGAAATATATGATACCACAAAACCGACGGAAAGTAAAGAAGAAACTACAGAACCTCAGCAGACTACAGAATCACCTTTCAGGGTTTTTGATATATATAATGCGTATATGGGCTATAATACATCAACAACTTCTACAACCTCCACAACCACCACTACTGCTACAGAAACTTCTGCGGAAATAACTACTACAACTACTGCTTTAACTGATACAGAGGAATCAATAGTAACCCGACAGGCAAGAGGTATTGACGTTTCACAATGGCAATCAACTATAGACTGGGAAACGGTAAAAGATGCCGGTGTTGAATTTGCGATAATGCGTGCCGGATACGGAAAAGAATATTATCAGGAAGACCCGACATTTGATTATAATATGCAGAAAGCACAGGAAAACAGTATTGCGTGTGGTGCGTACTGGTACAGTTACGCCACAGATGTTGAATCTGCGAAAAAGGAAGCGGAAGTGTGTTATTCCGTTATAAAGGATTATGATTTCAAGTATCCGATATATTTTGATATTGAAGATGAAGTACATAGTAACCTGAGCACTGCACAGATTTCGGCGATAACTGAAGCATTCTGTTCGACGCTTGCGGACAAAGGTTACAGAGTAGGAATTTACAGTTACGCAAATTTTTTAAGTACGAAGATTTATTCTTCCGTGCTTGATAAGTACGACGTATGGGTAGCACATTTCAACTCGTCCGCACCGGCATATAACGGTAAGTATGATATGTGGCAGTATTCCGCTACAGGCAGAGTAGACGGCATAAGCGGAGACGTTGACCTTGATGTTTCATACGTGAATTATCCGTATATAATGTCACCTGATACATATGTTCATACCCCCGGTACTACTTTTGATTATACAATGACAAATTTCACAACCACTACTACAACAAGCGATTACTTATATAAAGGTATAGACGTATCGATATATCAGGGTGATGTAGACTGGAAAACGGTTAAGGAATCTGGAGTTGATTACGCAATAATAAGAGCAGGTTATGGACGACACGTTGAACAGAAAGACGAAAAATTCGAGCAGAATATGGAACAGGCTAAGGCTAACGGTATAGACAGGGGCGTATATTGGTATAGTTACGCAGATACTGTTGAGGCGGCATTAATGGAAGCGAAGGCTTGTTGTGAGGTAATAGAAGGGTATCAGCTGGAATATCCTGTATATTTTGATATAGAAGATAAATGCTTTGACAAACTCAGTAACAGCGAGATAAGAGCGATTACGGATACATTCTGTAAGTATATGGAGGAACAGGGCTATTGTTGCGGAGTTACGAGCTACTCCAATTTCTTAAGAAACAGACTGGGTGCATCATTCCTGAAGCAGTACGCCGTATGGATTGCACATTATAACGTAAGAGAACCAAGTTACGGCGGTTACTATGGTATGTGGCAGTATTCGTGCCAGGGTAGTGTGGACGGTATAAACGGACCAGTTGACCTTGATTACGCATATGTTGACTATCCGTCACTTATGATAGAGTGTCACCGTAACGGTTATTGATAAATAAAATCATTATGCATATCGTTTTGCGACGGTATGCATATTTTGTAAGGGGAAATTTATTTTATGGTAAAATTTATTATAGGGAAAATGGGTAGCGGAAAAACTACCCGGATGTTTGAAGAAATAAGGAAAAATTCCGGAAGACAGCTTGTAATAGTACCGGAACAGTTTTCTTATGAATTTGACAAGAAACTTTATTTTTATGTAGGTGCGGAGAAATTCAATGAAATACTGTCGCTGTCATTCACCGGACTTTCCCGACAGATTTTCCAGATGTTCGGAGACCCTAACCGTAACGGAGATTACGCTGACGATTACGCACGTATGATACTTATATATCAGGCTATATCCAACACACAGAGCAATCCCGATACACTGAACTATTTCAGGAAACAGAGTTCATATAACGGATTTGCGGAAGAAGTTCTTGACCTTATAAACGAAATGAAACGTTCGGGAACAGAACCGGATTTACTTATGAAAAAATCGCCGTTACTCGACAGACGGCTTATGGATAAGACAAATGATATAGCGAATATATATCTTGAATACAACAGGTTAATGACGGAATACGGCTTCAAAGATAATCTTGAGAATATAATGCAGTCCGCAGAGGTTGCGAACCGTGAGGAATTTTTCCGTGGTATGAATATATACATAGATGAATTTGAGAGTTTCAACGGTGACCAGATAGAGATGCTGAAAATCATGATAGAATCGGCGGAAAATGTATATATAACGCTCCGTACCGATAACGTAAACGCTGGAAGTTTCACGCTTTTTGATATGGTAAATAATACATATCGCCGTATCAGCCGGATATGTAATGAAATGAATATCAGACAGGAGATTGAAAACTGCGGAGAAAGTAAGCGTTTCAGGAATCCGGAACTTCTGTATTTAAGTAAGCATATCATGCAGAATAACTCCGGCGGTATAAATCCGCCTGCTCCTGATAATATACGTATATTCGAGGCAAAAGATATGTATAGTGAAGCGGAATATGTATGTGCGACTATAAAGCATCTTATATGCGATAATCCGGAAATCAGTTACAGGGATATTGCGGTAATGTCAAACAGGATTGAAGATTATGCGGATATACTCCGTGAAACTTTTGAAAGATGCGAAATACCGTATTTTCTGAGTATCTCAAAACCTGTCATGCACTCTTCATTAATAGTATTTTTAATATCCGTTCTGGAAATACTTTCCGCAAGAAAAATAAAATCAGAACATATATTCCGTATAATGAAATGCGGAATACTGAATATAGATGTTACGGAAATATCACTTTTTGAGAATTACTGTTATAAATGGAATATTGAAGGCGACGCATGGAAAGAACCGTTTACCGCTGAAGACGGCAACCTTGAAATGCTCGAAGGAATAAGACAATCCGTAATAAATCCGCTTATGAACCTTAAAAAGAAAGTATCGGGAAAGAATACGGCAACGGCAATATGTCGTATGTTATATGAGTATCTCGAAGAGTGCGGAGCGGAAAAAAGTATATCCTCAATGATGGGTAAGCTGATAAATCTTGACCGTGATTACGAAGCCGGAGAGTTAAAGCGTATATGGTCCTGCCTTATGGATATTCTTGATAGTATATCTGATGTATTGGGTGAGAAAGTAATAACTTTCACTGAAATTGCACGCATAATAAAATCGATGACGGGCAGACTTGAATATTCCGTCACACCGCAGACCCTCGATTCCGTTACTTCCGTATCCGCACTTACCGCAAGACTTGCCGAACCTAAAGTAGTATTTATAATGGGTGCAAATGACGGGGATTTTCCCGTTCAGGTGAGCAGGCACGGTATTTTTTCCGAAACGGAAAAACAGAATCTTTCCGAAAAAGGCATAGAAATATCACGTTCAATAACGGAACTCATTTCCGCAGAAAGACTTGTTGTATATAAGGCATTATCAACGGCATCAGAAAAAATTTATATAACTTATACTCTTTCCGACTTATCGGGAAAAAATAAATATCCTGCCCAGACCGTCAGCAGTATAATAAATATGTTCGGAAATGAAAATATACTTCTGACAAAAGATAATATAACTCCTGATTATTATGCCGTTACTTATCATTCCGCATTCTATCACTATATGCAGAATGTGAACGAAAAAAATAAATATATATCCTCAATAAAAGATGTTCTAATGAAAGAACCGGAATACAGAAAGCGTATCAGGTATATAACAGAGCGTTCAGAGATGAAACAGAATTATCAGATTGACCCCGACGTAATACAGAAACTTAAATCTTTCACACCGTTCAGACTTTCCGCAACGGGAATTGAAGACTATAAAAAGTGTAAGTTTATGTATTTCTGTAAAAGTATGATGAAACTTTCCGAACGTGAAAAAATTGAAATAGACAACAGAATTTCCGGAAACATAATGCACAGATGCCTTGCGGATATTTTCCGTAATACCGATAAGGAAGCGTTTATTTCAATGACCGGTGAAGAACTTGAAAAACTTATCAGGAAGTATGCGGAAAAGTATCTTGAAGAAAAACTCGGCGGAGATTTCGGAAAAAACAAGAGTTTTTATTTCCAGCTCCGGAAGATAACCGAAAATCTGCTTGATATACTGAAATACTTACAGGAAGAATTAAATTCAACATTGTTTAATCCCGTAGCGTTTGAGGCGGAACTCACAAAACAATACTCTCTTACCCTTGAATCTGAAGACGGTCATGAAATAGTTTTCGGCGGTACTGTAGACCGTATCGATACATGGACGAAAGACGATAAAAAATATATCCGTATAATCGATTATAAAAGCAGTGAGAAAAAAATAACACCGGAAAATCTTGTTGGCGGTATAAATATACAGTTGCTTCTTTATCTCTTTACCGCAACCGAGGAAAACGGTATGTTCAGTGACTGCATACCGGCAGGCGTGCTTTATTCATATATATATCCGAAAGATAACACCGACGGTACAACAGCATTAAGGGCAACGGGTCTTGTACTGGGCAGGCGTGAGGTTCTCAACGCAATGGAAAAGGGAGTGACCGGTAAATTTATTCCGGTAACCTTTAAAAAAGACGGTACACCGGATTTAAGGAAAAGTTCAGATATACTTGCAACGTCTGAGGGTATGGAATGGATTAAAGAACATCTTTACGGTGAACTGAAAAAGATGATGCAGACACTTCTTGACGGTAATGTAGAAGCGTTACCGCAATGTGTGGGGAGTAATGACCCCTGCCAGTACTGCCCGTATGTCAATATATGCGACAGTTCCGGACTGAAAGACCCTGAAAATCCCGATGCGGAACTTATTGAGGATATAAAGAATGATAATAAAATATTCGGAAAGACACTTGAAGAAACGGAGGAAGAATAATATGGGCTGGACATCTGAACAGAAAAACGCTATAAATGCGAGAAATTCGTCAGTAGTAGTTTCTGCGGCGGCAGGTAGCGGTAAAACGGCGGTACTTACGGAAAGAATCATAGAACTTATAAGAAATCCGGAAACTGCTGTAAGTGCGGACAAAATGATTATAGTTACGTTCGGAAATGACGCCACCGCTGAACTCCGGAAAAGACTTGATACGAAACTTTACAACCTTATCAGTAATACCTCCGATAATGAAGTATTGTCGCATCTCATGAAACAGCAGATATTATTACAGAATGCTAAAATATCCACAATAAATTCGTTCTGCTTTGAACTTATCAGGGATAATCTCACGGAACAGGGTATAACATCAGGATTCAGCATAATTGACGATACGGAAGATAATATCATAAAATCTCACGCAATGGAAGACCTGATTGAGTATTACAGCGAGTATGACCCTGAAAAACTTTCGGTAGTATATGATAATTTCTGTAAGAAAGATATGCGGTCACTGACCGACGTTATAAATCAGACTGACAATTTTTTAACATCTGTTTCATTCCGTGAAAAATGGCTTGATAAAGCGGTGGAGATGTACAGAAAACCTTTTACTGAATCTGTATATTACGGACAGTTCATGAAGAAGAGCATTGAAAATCTTACCGTCGCATATCGGCTTGTAACTGAATGTTACGGTTTGATAGATAAAATGTTTAAAGGTGACAGGAAGGTAAGCGTTTATGATAAAACGGAAGTTCTTATAGAAAAAGAAATCAGGCAGATAAAAGATTATCTTGAAATCTTTAAAGCCGGAAACATTCCCGATAATGAGATTACGGAAAAAACCGCTTGTTTTGATAGTTTAAATAAAATAGCGGTAAGGTCACAGAAAGATAAAGCAAAATGTGATATGGTAATAAGAGACGAGTTTGTCACAAAACGTAAAAAATATATCGAACTTACAAAAGAAATTACGGAAATGTGCGAATCACCGGAGCAGGATTACAGGTTATCTGCGAAAATAACGGAAATTCTCGCTGAAATGATGAAGAAATATTATTCTCTGATATGGGAGAGAAAATGTGTAAAGAATGCGTTGACTTTTCACGACGGTGAACGTCTTGCCCTTGAAATACTTTCGGAAACTGACGGCGACGGTAATATAATACAATCGGAAATTGCGGAAAAAATATCTGAATTTTACGATATAATCATGATTGACGAATACCAGGATTCAAACAACAAACAAGACCTTATTTTCAAACTTATTTCAAAGAATTACCGTCACGACGAAAACGGCGATACGCTTTACGGTGATAATGTTTTTCTGGTTGGAGATGTTAAACAGTCAATATACGGTTTCAGACTGGCAAATCCTGAAAATTTTGTCAGTACGCTTAAACATTCAGAACCTTATTCTGAAAACAGTAAAGCTCCTAACAAGAAAATTTTCCTCAATCAGAATTTCCGGAGTTCGCCGGAAGTTATCGACTTTGTAAATTACGTGTTCAGTAATATAATGTCGGAGAAGTGCGGAGATATAGAGTACACCGACGACGAAAGGCTTAATTTTGACCCTGAAATAAATTTCGGTGAACACGACGACAGCAGACTTACGCATATTTCATTTATCAATACAGAAGTAAAGAAAGATGAAAAGAAATCAGGGACGAAAAGGAAGAAAAAAGAGAAATCGAATACTGAAGCAATTTTCACCGCAAATAAGATAGCCAGTATGTTAAGAAATGGTTATGAAGTATCTGAACAGGGTATTAAAAGACCGTGCAGACCTTCGGATTTCTGTATACTTGTACGCAATAACGATTATATAAACGTATACGCAAAAGAGATTGAAAAACTGGGAATACCGGTAAGAACGCATGAGGATAAAGGGTATCTCGAATCACGGGAGATAGCGGTACTGCTGGACGTACTGCGTGTTATAAACAATCCGCTTACGGATATATCTGTAATGGCTGTGCTTACCTCGCCGATGTATATGTTCAGTCACGGGGAAATGGCATTTATAAAGTCGCTTGATACGGAAAAGCCGTTATTCGTGATAATTTCCGGTATCGTCAGAGGCGATTACGCAGAGTGTGCCCCTGCATTACAGGAGAGATGCAGAGATTTTACGGAATCGATAGAGAAATTAAGGCTTGACTCCGTAACTATGACGATAGGCGAACTGATAGGCAGAATTTACGATACAACAGATTTTATATCCGTAATGCAGTTATACAGTGACGGCGATAAAAAACGTGCGAATCTGCGGTTGCTGATACAGTATGCAAAGAAATATGAAAGTTCCTCATCATACGAGGGGACAGGCGGATTAAGCGGATTTTTACGGCATATCGACAAAGTAAAAAAGAACGGTGGATATAAAACAGAAAAAACTGCGGTATCATCGGGAGATTACGTTTCCGTAATGACGTTGCACAAATCGAAGGGGCTTGAATTTACATTTGTATTCATGGTAGAAAACAATATAGCATTCCGATATGATAATGACACTGTTTTATGCTCACCGGATGGCAGAGCAGGTTATAACCTCTATGACCGCCGGAGAATGAAAAAACACAATACATTTCAACGTATAATGCTTTACAATGAGCGGAAAAACGGTACACGGAGCGAGGAAATGCGTTTAATGTACGTCGGTTTAACGAGGGCAAAACAGCAGTTGTTTATAAATATCGGATATAATGAAACAGTTCTGAAATCATTGAAAGATTTGATAAATGATTATAAATCATGTGACGGAGATTTAAAAAATATGTCAGTGAGTGCAAAGAAGTTCAGTGACTGGATGTGGTTATGTATCATGAATCACGTTGATTTCAGGAAAATTGCAGACAGACTTTGTATAGATGCACCTGTTGCGAAAAGTTCGGATAAAATATTTGAGTATGAATTTTGCGACAATCCGGAAGAGCAGAAAGCGGAAGAGATACAGGAGCTACCGGAAATAATGCCGGATGAGAATATATGTAAGAGGATATACCGGATTATAAACAATAGCTATGATGACAGCCTGTCACGGATACCGGCTAAACTCAGCGTAACGCAGATTACAAGGAAGTATAAGGAAGAAGAAAATTTTGATTTTAAACTGAAGCGTCCGAAATTCGTATCAGAAAGGGATGTACTTACAGGTGCGGAACGAGGTACGGCAATACATACATTTTTCCAGTACTGCAATTTTGAAAGTGCGGGAAAAAATCCGGAAAATGAAATAAACCGGTTAGTAAGTATGGGTTATATCAGTACGGGACAGGCAGAGTGTATAAATCCGGATAAGGTGAGGGCATTTTTGGAAAGCAGTCTGTATGAAAGGGCGATAAAATCGTATCAGATATGGCGTGAGAAGAAGTTTACAGTTGCAGTATCGGAGCTTAAACTTGAAGACGGATTAATGGAGAAGTTCCGGAATACCGATAACATGATAAAAGGTATCGTTGACCTTATGTTTGAGGAATCGGACGGAATAGTTATCGTTGACTACAAATCAGACAGACATACTACTACAGAAAAACTTGCGGAACGCTATACAATGCAGATGAAACTTTATAAATCCGCCGTGGAACTCACTACAGGAAAAAATGTAAAAGAAATATATTTATATTCTATCGAACTTGAAAAAGCCGTAAAAATAATTTAACACACGAAACGCAAAAAAACCGCTCCGATATACAGGGACGGTTTTTTTATTTAGATAACAGGAAACTGCTTATGTAATTGTCATGGGTGGTGGTTTCGTCGGTAATGG
>JAIDCY010000041.1 GCA_029055625.1 Ruminococcus sp.
AAATTTTTAAGGAGGATTTTATTCTATGACTAACGAAAAAATACAGGAACTGGCTGACTGCCTGAGCAGTAAGTCTGTTGAACTTAACGAAGATGAACTCGAGCAGGTATCGGGAGGAGTTACTATTGGAGGAGGATGTATACGCTCACTTCCTTTCAAACCCATTATCTACAAGCCAACACCTACTTTTCCTGTTCCTACTCTTGATGACCTCATAATATCTTTCTAAAAAGAGTTTGCGAGGAAATCGTAAAGAAGTAAGTACGGCGAACTTAACGAAGATAACCTGGAACAGGTGGCAGATGAATTTATAGATAGAGGGCAATCTCTAAAATTCGATTGCCCCACTGTCCGCCTCCTGTGGATTCTTCTCTTCCCGGTTTGAACCCCGAACCCACGAACCATTTAATTATCTGTTGATTACATAACAGAAAATAAAAAATTCTGAAAAATTTTTAAAAACAGAGTTAATGATTACAAATCTGTTGTGTATATACTGACAGACAGCAATAATGAACAACATAAAAAATTTTTAAGGAGGATTTTATTCTATGACTAACGAAAAAATGCAGGAACTGGCTGACTGCCTGATCAGTAAGTCTGTTGAACTTAACGAAGATGAACTCGAGCAGGTATCGGGTGGAGTTACTACTGGAGGATGTATACTTCTTCCCTTCCCCAAAAGAGATCCCTTTAAGACGATCTACTATCCGACGGAACCGATTATTTCCATTGATTTAGGAAAAAATTTTTAAAAACAGAGTTAATGATTACAAATCTGTCGTGTATGTATTGACAGACAGCAATGTAAAAAAATTTTAAGGAGGATTTTTAATATGACTAACGAAAGAATGCAGGAACTGGTTGATTTTCTGAGCAGTGACCCTGACCGTATGACCGAACTTTTCCAGATGGATGCCGAAATGGCTTGCGAGGAAATCAACGCAGAAGGCTATGACTTCACAGCGGAGGAACTCAGAGAGTTCGGACAAGCAATATCAACCGCTGTTGTAAGAAGTAATTCAGGCGAACTTAGTGAAGATGACCTCGAGCAGGTGTCAGGTGGAAGTTGTGAAGCTAATTTTAACATGAAATATACCCTTTCAAAAAATTTTCAGTGTGATATGAAAATAACATATTCCCCTTCAAATAAATGGACATTTTCAGCAGGAGTTACATGGACATTCTGAGAAGACGATATTAAAAAGGCTGGTAAACGATAAAACTTTTAAGGAGGATTTTATTTATGACTAACGAAAAAATGCAGAAACTGGATGACTGCCTGAGCAGTAAATCCGTTGAACTTAACGAAGATGAACTCGAACAGGTATCCGGTGGATGTATGAGTTGTATGAGAAAACAGGAACCCACAATCAAGACAATCTACAAGCCTACACCTACTTTTCCCGGTCCATACATACCTATAACTACTAAACCGACTTTTGATGACATCATGATATGCTGGTAAAAAAGGCTTGCGAGGAACTCAACGCATAATTATCTGTTGATTACATGACAAAAAATAACAAATTCTGAAAAAATTTTAAAAACAGAGTTAATGATTACAAATCTGTCGTGTATATATTGACAGACAACAATCATGCACAACATAAAAAAATTTTTTAAGGAGGATTTTATTCTATGACTATTGAAAGAATGCAGGAACTGGCTGATTTTCTGAGCAATGACCCTGACCGTATGACTGAACTTTTCGAGATGGATGCCGAAATGGCTTGCGAGGAAATCAACGCAGAAGGTTATGACTTCACAGCGGAGGAACTCAGAGAGTTCGGACAAGCAATGTCAACTGCTGTTGTAAGAAGTAATTCAGGCGAGCTTAGTGAAGATGACCTCGAGCAGGTGTCAGGAGGTGGAAGTCATGAAATTAGTATAACAATAAAATGTGAACCTATAAAAGGATTATCGATTTCAGGGACAGTTACGATAAAAAGTAATTAAAAATGAATAATAATGTATAAATATTCAGATGTTCTATGACTTTTTGAAAAATTAAAAATACTCCATATTTCCGGTTTTTTCCTTGGGTTATAAAAAAGGAAACCGGGGATATGGGGCGTTTTCCGTGTGAAAAATATTATGGTAAAAAATAATGGATTACAGATTAATTACAGAGTGTGGTAACCGTGAAGTAAATGAAGATTACGTAGTAGCAGAAACTTCCGGAAATATTAATTGTTTTGTTCTTTGCGATGGGCTCGGTGGTCATAGTATGGGTGATGTTTCTTCTGAAATTGTTGCTTCGTCACTTACGAATTTTTTTAAAGAACATTCTGAAACTGATAAGGATATTGTTTCGGAAGGATTGGAAAAGGCACAGAAAGAATTACTTGACAAACAGATTGAATTGAATCTCAGAGATGATATGAAGACAACAGCGGTTGTTTTACTGACAGACGAAAATTCAGCAATATGGGCGCATATAGGAGATTCAAGATTGTATTTGTTTCATAAAAATAAAATTGTTCTCAGAACACTTGACCACAGTGTACCGCAGATGCTGGCATTGGCAGGTGATATAAAAGAAAGCAAAATAAGAAAACACCCTGAAAGAAACAGTCTTTTAAGGGTAATGGGAGCAGAATGGAACGCCAGAAAATATGAAATATCTGACCGTGTATCGTTAGATAAATGTCAGGCTTTTCTGCTGTGTTCTGACGGATTCTGGGAGTATATAACAGAAAAGAAAATGTGCAGATTCCTGAAAAAATGCAGGAATGCAAATGAATGGATGAATTTTATGCTTGAAGAAGTCAGAAAAAATGCTGTCGGTGAGGTAATGGATAATTATTCTGCTATTGCAGTAATTATATAATTTAAATTTATAATTATCAGGTGATAATTTATGAATAATAACTATTTGAACAGAAAACACGTAAATACTTTTGAAATTTACTGTCATTCAGACAAGGGAGACCGTGAAAATCAGGAAGATTATTATTGCGTAAGTTATGGAAAAAGTACAATGCTTGCCACAATATGCGATGGTATAGGTGGTTGTAAAGGTGGTGAAATTGCAAGTCATACAGCAATACAATATCTTCATCACAAATTTGAATGTATTGACGCAACAGATGTATCATTTTATACAGACCTGATTGACGAACTGGATACACAGGTTTTTTTCCTGAAAGATAAATATAATCGTCGTTTAAGGGCTGGTACAACTATTGCATCTGTATTGATAAACGGAAACCGGCTTGACTGGTTTTCTGTAGGAGACAGCAGGGTTTATATTATCCGTGAAAGTGAAATGATTCAGGTTACAAGAGACCATAATTTTAAGGAATTATTGATTGAATATCTTAAAGACGGCAGAATTACAAAAGAACAGTTTTATGGAAGGTCGTATGAATATGCAAAGCTGATAAGTTATATTGGCATGGGCGGAATACAATTGTATAATATCAGTAAAAACTCCTTGCAACTCAGAAAGGGTGACCTGATTCTTATTATGTCGGACGGATTGTATAAATCAGTTGATATGGAACAAATTCTGCCTATAAGCAGATATAATACGTCTTTGATTATGAAAAAACTATGTGAAATGTCCTATGCAGAAAAAACAAAACACAGAGATAATACTACATTTATTTTAATCAGATATATTTAGTATATGAACAGAAAAGAGGTTATAAAAAATGAAACTTGTCAGATGTCCTGAAAATCATTATTTTGATTCAGAAAAATTTAAAAGCTGTCCAGATTGTCGGAACAAAAAATATTCACATATGAAATATAAAGCTGATTCATCAGATTATTCCGAAGGTCTCGGGGAAAAACAATCTGATGAGGAATCTGGCGATACATTAACACGGGCTGAAAATGTTTTTGATTCAGATGAAACAGAAGAAAATCAGGATATGACATTAACGGAAATTCTGCCGGAATCTGCTGTTACCGGTTCATATGAAGACATCATCCCGGAAATATCTTTGTCCTTAAATCAAAAAAAGAAATTATCACTTTCAGAAGAAGTAGAAGAATCATCCTGTACAGTATATATCAAACATGAGACGGAAGACGACGAAAAAACAGTTTCATTGTATCATGTTGACGGAAAAGAGCCGGTTGTTGGTTGGCTGGTAGGTGTGAAAGGTGTTTATTTCGGTGAAAGTTTTAATCTGAAAGCCGGACAGAATTTTATCGGTCGTGCAGTGAATATGAATATAAAACTCAGTAAAGATAATACTGTTTCACGTCAATATCACGCAGGCATTATATTTGACCCCGAAACTGTACAGTTTTTTATAACTCCCGGACAAAGCAACGGACTTACATATCTGAATGGTCAGTTATTGTTGATACCCACAAAACTTGAACCACATGACACAATACGTATAGGAAAAGGATTTTATATGTTTATGCCGTTTTGTGATAATGCTTTCAGCTGGGATACATATTTAGGACAGTGAAATAATGAATATAAAATGTTATGATTGTTTTCAGTATTATGACAGCATTAATAAAGTCTGTCCGCATTGTGGCTATAATCCGGATTCTGTAAAAAGAGAGGCTAATTTTCTTCCGGAGGGAACATTACTTGAAGAACGATATATTATAGGAAGGGTATGTGGGTTCGGAGGTTTTGGTATAACTTATAAAGCATGGGACAGAAAATTTGGAAATATTGTTGCAATAAAAGAATATTTTCAGAATAGTGTGGTCAATCGTGTTCCCGGAGAAAAAGAGGTTATTCTCTTAAGTAACAGCCAGCGTAACAGAAAAGAATATCGTCTGGGGCTTGACCGTCATATAAAAGAAGCCCGTATAATTGCAAAATATGTTGCATACCGGAATATTGTTAATGTGTTTAATTATTTTGAAGAAAATAATACAGCATATATCGTTATGGAATACCTTGATGGTGAATCACTTGAAAAATACCTGAAGCGTCAGGAAAATAAAAAAATGGATACAGACTATGCTTTGAAAATTATTTTTGAAGTATGCAGTGCTCTGAAGACAATTCATAAAGACGGCATTCTTCACCGTGATGTCAGCCCTAATAATATTCAGATTTGCACAGATGAAAAATATAAATTATATGACTTCGGGGCTGCACGTCTTGCAGAAGACGAAAAACGAATGGTAATAGTAAAACCAGGTTATACACCACCGGAACAATACTATAACAACGCTGAACAGGGGGCATGGACTGACATATATGCACTTGGTGCTACTATGTATAGAATGCTTACCGGTAAAAAGCCGGATGAATCTATTAACCGCAGTGAAGAAAATGACGATATGAAAGAACCCATTGAATTGAATCCTGAAATACCCCAGTATCTTAATAATGCAATCATGAAGGCAATGGCGGTTGATTATCATCTTCGTTTTCAGAATATCGAAGAACTTGAAGAAGTTCTTAAAAAAGAAACAAAAGTGGAAGCTGTCAGTGAAACGGTAAGAAAGAAAAAATTGAAACATATTTTTGAAATCTGCTGTATATCCGCTTTTATAATTATCGGAACAGGTCTGTCAGGGTTTTTTTTGTATAAGTATAAAACAGAAAATACATTGCATCCTGCCAACATTAATGTCTGGTATATTTCTGATGATGATTCGATGACAGAAGCTCTTGAAGAAATACGTTCAGATTTTTATAACAAATATCCGGATATAAATATTAATTTCACAGGTTATCCGGCAGAAGAATATGAAAAACAGCTTATTCAGGCACGGAATTCCGGAAATATGCCTGAATTGTTTCAGAGTGATATTATAGATTCAGAAGAATTTCCTATTATAAAACCTGAATCTTTCATTTCCGATATTTCAGATGATTGTTTTTTTCTTGATAAAAATATGGAAAGATTCTTTTCAGATGGTAAAATTCCAATCGGATTCAATGCTTTTGTATTATATATGAATACAACAAGATGTGATTACAATGGAACAACAGTTAAAAATATTTCCGACATAATCAGTAAAGACGGTTCTTTATGTATTGAAGAAAATATGTCAGATATGTTTGCTTCACAGTTTGACCCCACTTCATGCAATATATCTGATGAAACAGAAAAATTCTATGATGGTATGGCTGATTTGCTTTATGCAGATACTTCATATTTTTTTAAAGTTCAGTCTGCACTGCCCGCACGTTCCAGAATGCTTACAATAGAAAGTGATTCTATACAGTGCAGGTTCTGTGAT
The DNA here is from genome assembly GCA_029055625.1 of Ruminococcus sp. GTDB lineage: Bacteria > Bacillota > Clostridia > Oscillospirales > Ruminococcaceae > Ruminococcus. The sequence continues at coordinate 6,178 of JAIDCY010000041.1, forward strand.
TACTGGAGTATCGGGGATGTTGAGGACAAGAACAAGGAAACAGTTGCACAGAATTTTCTTGAATTTATGTTGAATGATAATTCTCAGGATTTTTTATATATACGCCGGAAAGCTGACGCATTGCCTGTTAATAAAAATGCATTGAATGAATATAAATCAGTGTACTTTGAATTTGAACCTTTAGTTTCAGAATCCGGAAACTGTGTATTTTAATGGAATTGATAAAATTATTTTTGGAGGTGAGATTTCTGTGAGCAAATTCTGTATGGGTTGTATGGAACAATATAATGATGAGGATAATATATGTCCATTCTGTGGATATAGTGAACATACAAAAAAAGCCAGTTTATTACACATTGACCCCGGTGAAGTAATTCAGGGCAGATATATTATAGGTCGTTCAATCGGCTTCGGCGGTTTCGGTATAACATATATTGCATGGGACGCTCTGCTTCAGCACAAGGTAGCTATTAAAGAATATATGCCCAGTGAATTTTCCACAAGGTCAATCGGCACAAAAGAAGTAACCGTTTTAGGTGGGCAGAAATCAGAACAGTTCAGCAGTGGAATGAAAAAATTTGGCGATGAAGCAAAAAAACTTGCAAAATTCAATAATAATGATGATGGCATTGTAAGAGTATATGATTCTTTTGAAGAAAATAATACTGCTTATATCGTTATGGAACTTCTTAAAGGCAGAACTCTTGCAGATTATCTTAAGGAAAATAAAACAGTTCCTTATGAAGAAGCTGTCAGGATTATTGTTTCAATTGCAGAATCTCTTAAATCAGTACATAAAGTGGGGATTATACATCGTGATATTGCCCCCGATAATGTTTTTCTTACAAATGACAATAAAGTAAAACTTATTGATTTCGGAGCTGCACGTTTTGCAACAACTTCACATAGCCAAAGTCTTTCTGTACTTATAAAGCAAGGTTATTCACCGGAAGAACAATATCGCAGTCGTGGAAATAACGGCTCATACACAGATATATATTCACTGGGAGCAGTGATGTATACTATGTTTACAGGTGAAGTACCTCCTGACGCATTGGAGAGAAGAGCTTTTCTTGAAAAGAACAAAAAGGATATTCTTAATCCGATTTCAAAATATATAAAGGGAATTCCGGAAAATATACAGAATGCTGTATATAACGCAATGAATGTAAATATAGAAGACAGAACCCAGACAGCAGAAGATTTTATCAGTGAACTTACCACAAAGGAAACGGTAAAGCGAAGACAGCCACATATAAGGTCTTCAGTTTTATGGCTGAAAATTATTGTTTCAGGCTTTATTGTTCTGTCAGTTGTATTCAGTGTGCTTTTTGCAACGGGTATAATCGGATTTGGAAAATCAGATAACGAATCAATACAAATTCCGGAAGGTATGGCAAGAGTTCCATCTCTTATCAGTTGTGACCTTGAAAGTGCACGGGAGCGTCTGAACGAAGAATTTTTGATAGGTAATATTTCAGGGAAAGAATATTCAGACCTTATTCCCGCTGATTTTATCCTGAATCAAAGTATAGACAGTGGAACAGTTGTTGCACAGAATACCGTTGTTGGTCTTGTAATAAGCGGAGGTACTGAAACGGCAACAGTTCCTGATGTGGTGGGAATGTATATTGATAATGCAATAGAAAAACTCAGGGAGCAGGGATTTCTTTATCTTATAGAATATAAATATAGTGATGAAATTGCTGAAAGCGGAGTAATATCACAGAATATAAAAGATGAAACAGAATATGAAGTAGGCGGTGAAGTTCTGCTTACAGTTTCAAAAGGACGCAATCCGGATAAACAATATGAAGATACTATGGTAAAAGTCCCCGACTTTGAGGGCAAGACATATGAAGAAGCTGTTAAACTCGCTCAGAAAAATCATCTGATGATTATTGCAAAGGAAAAAAAATACAGCAACGGTTTCGATAAAGATACAGTTATGAAACAGAGTATTTCTGCTGGTTCAGAGATTATGAGCGGAAATACAATCGAACTTACAGTATCATTAGGTGTTTGTATAATAAAAGTACCTGATCTGAAATTCAAAACAGAAGCGGAAGCTAAAAATCAGCTGGAAAAACTCGGTCTTAAAACATCTGTTAAATATGAAACAACCGGAAATGTAAAGGCAGGTCTTGTTATTTCTCAGACTCCCGAAATTGGCACTACTGCTTCTTCGGGTGATACGATTAATCTTATTATCAGTAAAGGAGATATTGCTTTTGAGATGCCCGATGTTACAGATATGAGCGAATCAGAAGCAAAAAAACTGCTTTTGGAAAAAGGTCTTTCTGTCAACATTGAATATGAATACAGTAATGATTATATCGGCAAGGTTATAAAACAGGATATAGCAGTTGGAAAAAGTGTATATTCCGGAAACTCTGTTACTATTACTATAGGTACTGAAGAACTTCTCATTACTGTTCCTGATGTAAGTAATATATCTGAAAGCAAAGCTTTTGAAACTTTGAAGTCACAAGGATTCAGGGTCGGAAATTCCAACCTCAATTACAGTGATACTGTTCCTGCAGGCAATGTTATAAATCAGACCCCTCCGGCTGGTTCTTCACAGAAAAAAGGTACATCTATAGTACTTACTATAAGTATGGGAAAAGAGCTGGTAAACGTTCCGGATGTAAAAAATGAATCTGAAAGTGTTGCCGAATCTGATATTGCTGGAAAAGGACTTAACCCCATTATTATACATGAATACAGTGATACTATAGCATCAGGAATTGTAATTAATCAGTTTCCGGCTTCCGGAGAATCGGCAGAAAGAGGTTCAGATGTTACAATTACCGTAAGCAAGGGAAAAAAAGTAACTGAAACAAAAGAAATAAAATCCACTGAACCGGAAACAATAAAATCATCTGAACAGGAAGCGACAAATTTAATTGAACCGGAAAGTGTTTCAATTTCTACGGCAAATATCGGAATAAAAAATCCAGATGAATTATATGTATCAGAAAGTTATCATCTTGAGGCATCCGTTTCACCTTCAAATGCTGACGACAATATAATTACATGGTCTTCTTCGGATTCTTCTGTAATAAGTGTAGATTCAGACGGCAATATCAGAGCAGTTTCAGCAGGAAACGCAACTATTACAGCAACAACGATTAAAGGTAATAAAAAATCTTCCGTGAATTTTACAGTATATGAACCCGAGATGTATTTGCATTCCTCATATGTGGAATTAAATCCGTTACAGACATATAATATTGATTATTTCACTAACGGAAACAGTGATGATATTCAGTTTTATGTTAGTGATGATACATTACTTGGTTATAGCAGAAACGGTTCAGACAATATAACAATCACTCCTTACAGAGTAGGGGAGACAGATATTACAGCAAGTTACGTTATAGGGGAAACTACACTTACAAGCGTATGCCATGTAGTAGTTCATAAAGAACCATATGCAACAATTGATGAAACATCTGTTACTCTTACAAGTGGTGACAGAAAAACACTCAGTTGCAGTTATGGTGGGTCTGCAGTGATAAGCTATACTTCAGATAATTATAATGGTTCATATAATTCAGATAACTTTTCTGTTTTTTTCCGTTCTTCAAATGAAAACGTTGTTATCGTAGACAATAACGGTACACTTACGGCTGTCGGCGAAGGTTCGGCAACGGTCACGTATACTGTCAACGGGGCTTCAGATACTTGTACTGTAACTGTAATCAGGAAAGAGGAAATATTATCAGGAAACGGTGGCTCTGATATCACATGGAAACTTGAAAACGGCACATTAACAATCAGCGGAGCAGGAAATATGAAAACTTATTCTTCAGGAGATTATCCATGGAAAAGTCATGCAGATGAAATAACTGAAGTAATAATTGAAGAAAATGTTGAAACAATAGCAGATTATGCTTTTGATTCCTGTAGTAATATAAGTTCTGTAACTCTGCCGGATACATTGACAGAAATCGGAACAAGTGCATTTGCAGGATGTAGCAAGTTGAAATCAGTTGAAATTCCGTATTCAGTTGAAATAGTAAAGCAGTCTGCATTTGACTGTCAGAATCTTGAATCAATCACATTCTATAATTCAGAATGTGAAATTTACGACAGTAATTATACAATATGCAATGGTGCGGGAATATATGGTTATTATGAATCTACAGCACAGGAATATGCCGGAAAATATAATATGAGTTTTAATATTCTGAGTCGTTATCCGGAACAGAACAATTAAATTTTTTAAATATATTTTTCGCAGTTAATGTTTTCTGATAAACTGTGTATAAATTAATAAAACAGATAGTAAATGCAAATAATGGGTGTGTCTCTGTATCCACTATTTGAATAAACAGAGGTGATATAGAAATGAAATTCAATGTATATAGTTATTCTGATAAAGGTAACAGAGAAAATAATGAAGATTCAGTAAAAACCTTACAGGTTGATGATGAATTGATTGCAGTTGTGGCGGACGGTCTCGGGGGGTATCAGTCAGGGAAAGTTGCTTCGGATATTGCCGTAACAACTATAATGGATTCTATGCAGGAAAAAATACATTCTGAAGAAAAATTACTGAAAACTATTGAAATTATAAATACAAAAATAAGGCAACAACATAAAAAAAGAAACATGATGTCTACAATAGCTGTACTATGGATTCAGTTAAAAAAATTTACAGCAACAGCTATTAACGTTGGTGATACACGCATTTATCAGTTCCGTGACGGAAAAGTGATTTTTCAGTCTGTCGACCATAGCGTTGCACAGATGGCGGTGTTTGTCGGAGAAATTACAGAATCTGAAATCAGAAATTATGCCGGAAGGAATAAGCTCATACGGGCATTGGGTGCTGATGCAAAGGTTAAAGTGGAATGCGAAAGTCTCAATATAAGGACAGGTGATTCTTTTCTGTTGTGCAGTGACGGTTTTTGGGAACTGATTTCAGAAGATAATATGATAAAAACATTGCAGAAGGCTTCTTCCCCGAAGGAATGGGCAGAATCTATGCAATATCTTATTGAAAATTCAGAATGTTCAGATAAAGATAACAATTCGGCAGTTGTGGTTATGGTGCAATAGTTGAATTTTATTATATAGTTATTTATTGGAGGAAATTATTATGTTGGATATTGAAAGAATTTTATCACTTATGCATGATATGCAGGAAATGGTATGTCCTGACGATGAACTTACAGAAACAATTGAATCAGCATTACCTGATATAAGAAGCAGTATTGAATTGAGTATGGACGAACTGGAGATAATTTCTGCGGCAGGAAGTCCTGATGTAATTAATATTGACTGGAATGACACTGAAAACTGACAAATATAAGTTGAATAAAATATATTAAGGGAAGTGTGATTATGAAAATAATCAAACGAATTTTTTTGTTGAGTACTGCACTTTTTATGACAGTCTCCGGAAATTCGTTGATTTCGCATAATAATATGTCAAATTTTTCGCCGTCGGACTATCTGACGGCTTTTGCTGATAGTGTGCAACTGTCCGGCGAATGCGGAGAAAACCTCACATGGACGCTTGATAGTGACGGAACTCTCACTATCAGCGATACAGCCACCATATATGGTTATGTTAACTCTACAGCTCAGGCTTATGCCGAAAAGTATAACAGAACTTTTGCACCATTAGCAAAAGAAGAAACTATTACAATTGGTTTATGCGGAGAGAATCTCATATATACATTTAATGAGACTACAGAAGTACTCACTATCAGCGGTACAGGCGATATGCCGGACTATGTCAATAATGCTCCTTGGTCTGGATACATAGAAAAGATAAAAGAAATTATTGTTGAAGATGGCGTTACACGTATAAGCAATAATGCATTTTCCGGTTGTAGAAAATCAGAAACAATTAAAATATTAAATCCTGAATGTGAAATCGATGACAGACCATATACTATAAATGATACAGCCACCATATATGGTTATGCTAACTCTACAGCTCAGGCTTATGCCGAAAAGTACAACAGAATTTTTGCACCATTAGCCGAAAAAGAAACTACTACGACATCAACAACTACATCTATGACGACGACTTCCGAAACTACCACGACAACAACAACAACTTCCGAAACAACAACCACTATTATTACATTGCCGTCAGAACCATTTACATGGAACAGAGATAATTGGAATTTTGATAATACTTCGGATTACTTTGAGAAAAAGTCATTCCGTGAAATGATTAACAGTACTTATCTGTCCAAGCTTGCATTATCATTGACTAACAGCGAATATCAGACTGTATTTGAAGGTTATATGCACCCTGTGTATGGATACCAGAATGCAATGCTTGATGCAGAATGGGAGGGTTCATGCCATGGTATGTCAATTCTGACAATGATTTCACGTTTAGGTATGCTCCCATATGGAGAATATACAACAGGAGCAAAGTCACTTTATGAACTGGAAAAACCTTCTGAGAATGAAAATATTCTCTCCCTGATTACTTATTATCAGATGCTTCAGTTTAAAGATTCTTTCAGTCAGCAGTTCTTTACTGTACCTGATCGTTCGCATAAAGTCAATATAGAGAAAATAATAAGCGAACTGGATAAATATGATACTGTTCTGGTGGGCTATAAAAAAGAAGATTTCGGAGGTCATACAGTGCTTGCCTATGATTATACTTATAATAGCTGGACCTGGAACGGTATGGAGTTTGACGGCTGTATATATGTATGTGACCCTGATAATGCCTCATCTTATGATGAAGAATATAATATTTACTTTAATTCCAGTTCTTATAACTGGATTGTACCGTCTTATTATGAAGATTACAGACTTTCTTCACATTACGGTGCAGAATTTAATTATATAAGTGGTAATGCCGAAAAAATAAACAAAGGGGGCTATCTTTCAGGAAGTACTGCCGATGTAAATGAAGAATATATTGCTCATATTAATGCTCTTGCAATAGATTCTGAAAACCGTCAGGTAAAAAAATTGTCTAAATCTTCCGGAGGAGATTATATAACACAAAATGCATCTCCGGGAGAAATTAAATGGGATACATCTTATACAGCATACGGTGAAGGCAAAGGAATATATGGTTGTAATCTGAAGGATGCAGAATCAAGTTATAGTATAAAACAAGGTAACGCTCAGGAATTAAACCTTATAATGCACTATGAAAATTGTCTTCTGACTGGAGCTTCTCTGGCAGGTAAGGAAATAATCTTTGACAAAGACGGATATGTTTCTGTTTCCGGAGATAAAGCTGATTTTTCATTAGGAATGACATTTAACAATGATTATCCGACTGATTGGTTTGCATTGGCGGTGACAGGAGCAGGTGTAGAAAATGCAGAATTAAAAATGACAGAAAATGGTTATTTATTGTCAGCAACACAATTAAAAAATGTAAGTGTTGTTGCCAATAATAAAGATACCAAAGCAATAACAGATTTTTCGACTGAATATAATCAGGTATATTTATATGAAGTAGATGAACATACAATCGGTGTTGCGGTAGATACTGACGATGACGGAACATTTGAAACAGATTTAACTGTTGAAAACGATTCAACAAAAAAATTGATTCCGGGTGATGTGAATAATGACAAAATAGTAAATGCGGTGGATTCTTCAATGATTCTTCAGGAATATGCTTTACTTTCAACGGATAATGATTTTACATTTACTGATAATCAGAAAATTACTGCTGATGTCAATAATGATAGTATGATAGATGCAGTAGATGCTTCTTTAGTATTACAGTATTATGCATATGTATCAACAGAGGGCAAAGGCTCAGCTGAAGAATACTTCAGTAAAAATACTTGATATTCTTAAATCGGTTCTGAATTTTAATGTTCAGACCGATTTTATTGACGCTTTTTATGAGTACGGCGAAAATTACGTAATTTCTTTCAACGGCGGTTATGCTCTCATATCGGCTGACGGTGAAAATTCCACGCCGAATCTCTTGCCTGTTCATAAATATTATATCTTTCCATAGAAAAAGCACCTCCGCCTGTTATTTTAACAAGCAAAGATGCTTTTGTCCCAATCGTTTCACCTCCTTTTAATATAAGAAACATGGCAGTCACCGACCAACGAAGACCGGCAACGGTAGCAGATGTTGCGAAACGAGAATGTGACAGCTTTCTACTTTACTTACTTTAATGGGCAAACTTGACTTTAATAATGTAACTAAAGTGATATGGGCGGTAAAAAAGCGTAGTTCGCACAGATTGCAAACCGTACAAAACAGCGTAAAATCTACAGAAATACGGATATTCAACATAAGGACATATGCAAACTTTTCCCGATTTTAGAAGCGGAAAAAATCGTATACCACAATATATTGAAGTACAGTCAGACGGTTACGTTTTCGATACCGACGACAGCACCGCACGTTATCAAATTCAGCTGAAATTCGTCTATTTTCAGGACAGGAGGTACACAAATGGGTAAAAATTTAAGATACGGAAACCTGGTCACAAGACCAAAAAAATTAGCATTTTGGCAACTTCCGAACGGTAGTTATCAGCGTATGGAGGGATTCACAGACCTTAGTTACGCACCAAAAAGTCGATGATAAATATTTTGTTCGAAACTCTCCCCGATGCCGCCGAAGTATCGGGGAAATTTTTTCAATGTTAGGAGGTGGGACTTTGTCAGACGATAAACTTGAAATTAAAACAGCGATTGATACGGACGGCATTGACGTACTCAATAACAACGTTTCAGGGTGTATTTCTACTTGGAAGTGCTTTACTGAATGTCGCTGAAAATGCCGGAAAAAAGCTGTTTTCGCTTGGAAAATCGGTAATTATAAAGTTATATAT
>JAIDCY010000042.1 GCA_029055625.1 Ruminococcus sp.
CGGTAAATACTGTATACTGTAAATGTTAAAAAATCAGGAAAGGATTTGAAAGAAATGTCAGTGAATATAAAAAGACCTAACGGCACGGAAGACGTTTTACCTTCCGACGTGTATAAATGGCATACCGTCGAGAAGATAGCCCGTGAAACTGCGGAAAGTTACGGATTTTCGGAGATAAGGATTCCCACGTTTGAGAGTACCGAACTTTTCCAGCGTTCCGTCGGTGAGACGACAGACGTCGTGCAGAAAGAAATGTATACGGTAAAAGCGAAAGAATCCGAATTTACGTTACGTCCGGAGGGTACGGCAGGAACTATCCGGGCAATGTTACAGAACGGCTTACTGAATGAGGCGTTACCGCAGAGGGTTTACTATATACTGTCATGCTTCCGGCACGAAAGACCACAGGCAGGCAGATTACGTGAATTTCACCAGTTCGGGCTTGAAATGGCAGGAAGTTCAGAACCTTCAGCGGATGCGGAAGTTATATCACTTGCAAAGAGTATTCTTGACCGTCTCGGACTTCAGAATATCGAATTATATATAAATTCAATAGGATGTCCGGAGTGCCGGAAAGAGTATCACAAGGCTTTAAGGAGTTACTTTGAGGCAAGAAAAGATAATTTATGTGATACGTGTATAGAACGTCTCGGAAAGAACCCTATGCGTATACTCGACTGTAAAAGTCCGGTATGTCAGGAGATAGCGAAAGATGCACCGCTGATACTGGATTATCTGTGTGAGGATTGCCGTACACATTTTGACAAACTGAAGAAATATCTTACGAATTTAAAGATAGACTTCAAGGTAAATCCAAAGATAGTAAGGGGTCTGGATTACTACACTAAAACGGTCTTTGAGTTTGTGACTGATGCAATAGGTGCACAGGGTACGGTATGCGGTGGCGGACGTTATGACGGATTAATAGAACAGTTAGGCGGTAAAGCAACGTCAGCCCTTGGATTTGCAATGGGTATTGAAAGACTGTTAATAGTAATGGAAAAGCAGGGTTGCGATTTCATGACCCCGAAGAGTTGCGATATATATTTTGCAACAATGGGTGAGAAAGCACTTGAAAAGGCAATGAGTATGACCCACGAACTCCGGGATTTCGGCTACCGTGCGGAGTTTGACCTTATAGGACGTGGTATAAAGGCTCAGATGAAATATGCAAATAAAACAGGTTCAGTATTCACGGCGGTTATAGGCGACAATGAACTTGAAACAGGCAGGGTAAAAATCAAGGATATGGAAAAAGGTACGGAAATAGAGATAGCCCTTGACGACAAGTTCAGAATAAATTTTGAGTCGCTTTACTTTAATAAGATGATGGATTCAATAGACAATACGGAGATAGGAGATAATAACAATGGCTGATAGTATGAAAGGTCTGAAACGTACGCATTATTGCGGAGACGTGACAGAAATCGGACAGGAAGTAGTAGTTGGCGGATTCGTCGACAGGATAAGGAACAAAGGCGGAGTAATATTTATAGTACTCCGTGACAGAACAGGTATAGTACAGTTACTTTTCAACGACAAGTCAGACCCTGAAATTTTTGAAAAGGCTTCGACGTGCCGGGGTGAGTACGTACTGATGGCAAAAGGAAAGGTAGTTGAGAGGGAAAGTAAGAACTACAAGATAAAAACCGGTCTTGTTGAGATATTCGTTGAAGATTTGCGGATACTCGCAAAGGCACAGACCACACCGTTTGAGATAGTAAGCGATTCAAACGTTAATGAAGAACTCCGCCTTAAATATCGTTATCTTGACTTACGCCGTGAACCGTTACAGAAAAATATCATGATGCGACATGATATAGCGAGAGTAACAAGGGAATATTTTTACGAGAACGGTTTTCTTGAAATAGAAACTCCGATGATGATGAAGTCCACACCGGAGGGTGCGAGAGACTATTTAGTACCGTCAAGAGTACACCAGGGGAAATTTTACGCACTTCCGCAGTCGCCACAGATATATAAGCAGTTACTTATGATTTCCGGTTATGACAGGTATATCCAGCTTGCCCGGTGTTTCCGTGACGAAGACCTGAGAGCCGACAGACAGCCTGAATTTACGCAGATAGATTTAGAAATGTCGTTTGTTGATTCAGAAGATATTCAGGAATGTGTGGAGGGGTTCATACAGAGAGTATTTAAAGAGGTAATGGGCGTTGAAGTATCTGTACCGTTGCCGAGGCTGACGTTCGCAGATGCTATGAACCGATACGGTACGGATAAGCCTGATACGAGATTCGGCTTCGAGATACAGGATATTTCGGAGACGGTAAAGGATACCGATTTTGTGGTATTCCGGAATGCTCTTGAAAGTGGCGGTACAGTCCGTGCGGTAAACGTAAAGAACGGAGCAGGTACTTACACACGTAAGGAGATAGACAAGCTGATTGAACACGCAAAAGGAATCGGAGCGAAAGGACTGGCATATATCAGGTGGGCAGATGAGCCGAACTGTTCGTTTAAGAAATTCCTGAAGGACGGCGAACTTGAGAGTATCTGCCAAACCGTCGGAGCGGAAAAAGGAGATTTAGTTCTGATATGTGCGGACAGGAAGAAGACCGTTCTTTCAACATTAGGGGCAATCCGTCTGATATGCGGAAAACGTCTGAATGTGATACCGGAAGATAAATATAATTTCCTGTGGATCACGGAGATGCCGTTTTTCGAGTACGACGAGGAAAACAGTACGTGGGTAGCGTCACACCACCCGTTTACAATGCCAATGGAAGAGTGTATAGAGTACCTCGATACAGATCCTGCTAATGTAAGGGCGAAAGCGTGGGATTTGGTACTGAACGGTACGGAACTTTCAAGCGGTTCAATGCGTATAACGGACTTTGAGTTACAGCAGAAGATGTTTTCCGCACTTGGAATGACAGATGAGGAAATACAGGCGAAATTCGGATTTCTCGTTGATGCGTACAGATACGGTGCACCCCCACATGGCGGAATGGGCATAGGTCTCGACCGTCTCGCAATGATTATGTGTAAAGTCGACAGTCTGAGGGATGTTACAGCATTTCCGAAAGTACAGAATGCCAGTGAATTAATGTCGGAATGTCCGTCAACGGTAGACGAAGACAGTCTCGACGTACTCGGAATAAAAATCGACATCAAAGAATAGTTAATAAAATTAAATTTCTGAAAACTATTGACAAAACGGAAATTATAGTATATAATATAATTGTGTTTAGGATATGAATGTGTTTTTTTTCATATCTTTCACTTTTTTCTTTATGATGATGTGTGATGGGAGCTGTCTGTAGGGATAGCTCCTGTTGCGTTATATTGTATAAATCGGTAAAAAAAATCAATAATGTTCAATGGGGAGCTGTCTGTAGGGTAGATGCTCCCCTATGTTTTACGAAAAAACTGAATAAAAGTCATTTTTTTATTAAAAAGCTATTGACAAATAAAAAATTTTGTGATATGATAGTAAATATAAAATGACCATTAGTCATTTTGTGAGGAGGTGATAGAATGGCATCAGAGGCGGTAAACAGGATTCTGACGGCGGAAAGAGAATCAGGTGAGAAGACAGTACAGGCACGCAAGACCGCTGAAAATATCGTCACGGAGGCGGAAAGACGTTCAGTAATAGCGATACAGAAGAAAATAGGTCAGGCATCGGCGGAAATGGAAAAAATCCGTAACGATTACGCAAAAAAACTTGAAATCTATTCCCGAAAGTCAGATGAAAAATGTATCAGGAAATTAAAGGAAATCGAATCCAATGCGGAAAAAAATACGGAAAATGCGGTAACTGCGGTAATAGAAGAATTTTTCTGAAAGGGGTGATAGAAAAATGTCAAAACTGGAGATGAAAAAAATTGAATTAATCGCAATGCTGACGGACAGTAAAAAAATTATCGAACTGTTACAACGCCGTGGAGTAGTGGAAATATCAAGGAATGCGGACGGTCTCGACTATATGAACGTAACCGGAGTAATCGGAGAGTTCGAGAAGTTCCGTAATATAGCGGTGCAGGCGTTAGGAGTTCTCGACCGGTACGCACCGGAAAAAAAATCGGTGACGGAAATTTTCGGGAGTAAGTCGGAAATGGACATCAATAAGTTCGGCAGTAACGCAATGCAACTTGAAAAAATTATGACGGTTGCCGGTGAGATAGTCAGGAGCAGTCAGGAGATAACGGAATCTGAAAAGAAGATACTACAGCTTAACGTCCGGTGCGATACACTCCGGCAGTGGAAAAATCTTGATATACCGGTAAATTTCAAGGGTACGGCTACTACAACCGCTTTCATAGGTTCAGTACCATCAGCTGTTGACATCACGGAAATTTTACCGGAAAACACGTACACGGAAACAGTTTACCGTTCAAAAGAAATAACGGATATTTTCGTGATAAGTCATAAGGAAACGGCAGACGATACAGCGGATATTCTCCGGAAAAACGGCTTTATACCGCTATCAGAAACGGATAGTCACACACCGGCGGAGATAATAAAATCATGTGAGAAAGAACGGCAGAATTTATTAAAATATATTACGGAACTTGAAAAGCATATCACCGGATTTGCCGGACAGCGTAAAAATCTTGAATTTGCGGTAGACTATCTGAGTATGCGGAAAGACAAGTATAATGCGTTAAACCTGCTCGGATTCACAGAGAATACATTTGTACTGAACGGCTATATTCCGGAAAAATATACGGATAAACTGCGTAAGGAGTTGGAAAGTAAATTCACGGTTTACGTTGATTTTACCGAACCGTCTGAAGATGACGATGTACCGGTATTACTTGAAAACGGCAATTTTTCCGCACCGGTGGAGAGTATCACAAAGATGTACGCTATGCCGTCGAAGTCGGACGTAGACCCTACCCCGATAATGTCATTTTTTTACTATTTATTTTTCGGTATGATGCTGTCAGATGCCGGTTACGGTCTTGTAATGCTTATCGGTACAACGATAATATTAAAGAAATTCCGGCTTGACGATACCATGAAAAAAACAATGACAATGTTCAGGAACTGCGGAATATCAACGATAATATGGGGTGCGTTATTCGGAAGCTGGTTCGGGGATATAGTACAGGTAATAGGACGTGAATATTTCGGAAAGGAAATCGGCAGTATAGCGATATGGTTTCAGCCCCTTGATGACCCTATCAGATTATTGTTATACTCATTCGGATTAGGAATACTGCACCTGTTCTTAGGTGTGGGAGTGTCATTTAAGATGTCGTGGGACGAGGGGAAAAAACTTGATGCAATTCTCGATACAGTACCGGTTTACCTGACAATTATTGGTGTCGCACCGTTAGCAAGTAGCATACTTGTAAGCGTTCCGGCGATAATGAAGACTATCGGAACTTATCTGATGATAGCCGGAATAGTTCTGATAATTCTTACGTCCGGACGTTCTTCAAAATCGGTTATGGGAAAATTTTTCGGCGGACTTTACGCACTGTACAATACCGCAACCGGATATTTAAGTGATATACTGTCATATTCCCGACTTCTTGCGTTAGGACTTGCAACGGGTAGCATAGCCGGAGTAATAAACCTGATAGGCACTATGCCGGAAAATATGATAGTAAAGACCGTACTTTTATTGATAGTCTTCATAGTCGGACACACAGCAAATCTCGCAATAAATCTGTTAGGAGCTTACGTACACACCGACAGATTGCAGTTTGTGGAACTTTTTTCAAAATTCTACACCGGTGGTGGCAGGGAGTTCAGACCGTTCACCGCAGATACAAAATACATCAATTTCAGGGAGGATATTTGATTTATGAACAGTATAGGTTTAGCACTCGCAATAATAGGAGCATCTCTGGCAACTCTTTTTGCCGGAATCGGTTCAGCAAAAGGAGTCGGATTAGTAGGAGAGGCGGCAGCCGGTGTGGTATCGGTTGACCCCGATAAGTTCAGTAAGGTGCTTGTTCTGCAACTCCTGCCAGGTACGCAGGGGCTGTACGGACTTCTTACGGCAATTCTGATGTTAAGCCGTATCGGTGTTATCGGCGGAAATGTAACGGAATTAACGGTAGCACAGGGCTTAATGTTTCTTGGTGCATCGTTACCGATAGCGATAGTAGGTTTGTTTTCGGGTATCGCTCAGGGACGTTCAGCGGCGGCAGGAGTTGGCATAACAGCCCGTAAACCCGAACATAACGGAAAAGCCATCATAATGGCGGCAATGGTTGAAACGTATGCAATTTTAGCACTGCTGGTATCGATACTGCTGATTTACAACATCGCAATATGAGGAGGTGCGGAGATGTCAGGACTTGACGGCATTATTAATATTATCGACAGTCAGGGCAGACAGAATGAAAATAATATTATCCGTACCGCACAGGAAAAAGCCCTTGAAATCGAATCCGACGGCGATAAAAAAGCTGAATCCGCTTACAATGAATACATGAAGAAATCGCTGATTCAGGCGGAAACGGATTTCAGAAATTCCTGTAACTCCGTAGACAGCGGAAACCGTCGGAAGATACTTGAATATAAGGTCAGAACGATTGAAAAAGTAACGGAAAATATTATCACACGGCTTGAAAAATTATCGGACAGTGAATATTTTGATACAATTCTGCGACTTTTCCGTAACAGACTTCATGACGGAGCAGGTGAAATGTATTTCAATAAAAAAGACCTCTCCAGACTTCCGGCAGATTTCAACAGTAAAATTGCGGAAATATCGGGAGATACCGTAAAAATATCAGAAACTCCGGCGGATATAGAAAACGGATTCATTTTGAAATACGGACTTATTACGGAAAACTGTACATTCCGTGCGATACTTGAGGCGGAAAAAGACAGAGTACGTGATATTCTCGCAGAAAAACTATTTGGCAGGTGATGAAATGAGTACGGATTACGCAAGTGCGGTGGCGGTAGTGCGGACTTTGGAAAATCAACTTTTCAACCGTCATGATTTTGACCAGCTTATAAATGCCCGGGACGGTAAAGAGTTTGAAACGCTTATAAACTCGAAAAACAGCGGAAATCTTACGGAAGTATGGGAGATGTTAAGGAGTTTCGCACCGGATAGTAAAGAACTTGAAATAATGCTTTACAGGAACGATTTTCATAATCTGAAGGCAGTATTGAAAGCGATGATTTCCGGACGTGAACCGGATAAATATTTAACAGAACCGTCTACAATAAAAGGCAATACATTAAAAGAGATGTTCCGGACTAAAAACACAGATTTATTACCTGCTCATATGCGTGATACGGCGGTAAAGGCTTACGGGATTCTGACGACCACACTTGACGGACAGTTACTGGATTCTTTTATAGATACGGAATGTCTTAAAGCTATGCGGAAATCTGCGGAAAAATCGGGAAATAATTTCATAATGAAATACGTTGAACAGGTTACTGTATGTGCGGATATAAAGACGGCGTACAGATGCAGTAAAATGGGTAAAGACCGTAATTTTCTTGAGACCGCAATATGTGGCAGCGATGAACTCGATAAGGAAATGCTTATCCGGATTACACTGAGCGGTACGGAAAATTTACTGAATTTTCTTGACAGTACGCAATATTACGAACTTTCCGGACTGTTAAGAGAGAATCCGGCGAAGTTTGAAAAGCGTTGTGATGACTTAATCACGGAGCAGGTACAGACCGCACAGTTTAAGGCGTTCGGAACAGAACCGTTAATAGCGTACTATATCGCAAAGGAGACGGAAATAAAAAATCTCCGGATAATAAAAGTATGTCGGGAATGCGGTGCGGATATGGAAACTATTACGGAAAGGTTAAGGGAAACTTATGTATAAAGTAGCGGTAATCGGCGACAGTGCCAGCGTATCGGGTTTCGCATCACTCGGACTTTCCATATTCTGCGAGACAGAACCTTCCAGAGTATCGGGACTTATCCGACAACTTGCGGAAAATGATTTTGCGGTAATATACGTAACAGAACCGGTTGCGTATACGGTAAGCGATACGATAGATAAATATAAAAAAAGTCAGACGCCGTCAATCGTACTTATTCCGGCAATACGAGGCAATACCGGCGAGGGTATGCGGAAATTGCACGAGACAGTAGAAAAAGCGGTAGGAACTGACATACTGAAGAATTGAGGCGATTTAATGAGCAGTACGGGAAAAATAGTAAAAATTTCAGGACCGTTAATCATAGCGGAGGGTATGCGTGATGCAAATATGTTCGACGTTGTAAAGGTGAGTAATCAGAAACTTATCGGCGAGATTATCGAAATGCACGGCGACAAGGCATCTGTACAGGTATACGAGGAGACCGCCGGACTTGGTATGGGTGAACCGGTAGTATCAACGGGTGAGCCTATGAGTGTAGAGTTAGGACCGGGGCTGATTGGAAGCATTTTCGACGGTATCCAGAGACCCCTTGACGATATACGGAAATTATGCGGAAACAGTCTGAAACGAGGAATAGAAGTACCGTCATTGAAACGTGACAGATTATGGCAGTTCACGCCGACGGTAAAAACAGGTGATACCGTAACCGGTGGGGATATAATCGGTACTGTGCCGGAAACAGATATTGTACTGCATAAAATACTTGTACCAAATGGTATTTCGGGAACTGTCAGGGAAATAAAAACCGGTGAATTTCATGTAAATGACGTTGTATGCGTAATTGATACGGATAAAGGGGAAAAAAATCTTACACTGTTTCAGAAATGGTCGGTACGTCGTGGCAGACCTTACAGAAAAAAATTATCACCGGATATGCCATTGATAACCGGTCAGCGAGTAGTAGACTGTCTGTTTCCGATTGCAAAAGGTGGTGTAGCATCTATCCCCGGACCGTTCGGCAGTGGAAAGACTGTCACACAACATCAGCTTGCGAAGTGGGCGGAAGCTGATATAATAGTGTATATCGGATGCGGTGAACGTGGTAACGAGATGACCGACGTTCTGAACGAATTTCCGGAATTAATTGACCCCCGCACAAATAAATCACTCATGGAACGTACCGTACTGATAGCGAATACGTCAGATATGCCGGTTGCCGCACGTGAAGCGTCGGTGTATACCGGAATCACGATAGCGGAATATTACAGGGATATGGGCTATTCCGTGGCGTTAATGGCGGATTCTACATCACGGTGGGCGGAGGCTTTGCGTGAGATGTCGGGACGATTGGAGGAAATGCCCGGAGATGAAGGTTATCCGGCGTATCTTGGAAGCAGACTGGCACAGTTTTACGAACGTGCAGGGCGTGTTATTTCAAACGGTACGGACGGCAGAGAGGGAACGTTATCGGTAATAGGTGCGGTATCGCCCCCCGGTGGTGACATATCAGAACCGGTCACACAGGCGACGTTAAGAATAGTAAAAGTATTCTGGGGGCTTGATTCAAACCTTGCGTATCAGCGACATTTTCCGGCGATAAACTGGCTCACGAGTTACTCGCTGTACGTCGACACGTTAGCGGACTGGTATAATAATAACGTCTCAGCGGACTGGAATAAATTGCGGTCGAGATTCATGGAGATACTGCACGACGAGGAGGAGTTAAAAGAGATAGTAAAGTTAATCGGTATGGATGCACTTTCCGCTAATGACCGCATAAAAATGGAAACCGCACGTTCCATACGAGAGGATTTTTTACATCAGTTAGCGTTTCATGAAGTAGATACGTATACGAGTTTACGGAAACAATTGTATATGATGAAACTGATACTGCTGTTCAACGATAAAGCGGTTGAGAGTATCGGAAAGGGTGCGGACGTTGAAGAGATTACCGGACTGCCGGTGCGTGAGAAGATAGGAAGATTCAAATACGTGCCGGAGGAGAAGACCGCCGGAGAGTTTGAAAAAACAGCGCTGGAGATAGAGCGTGAAATAAGTCAGCTGGTGAGCAGGAGGGATAATTAATGCCGAGAGAGTACAGAACCATAGAGGAAGTAACAGGACCTTTGTTACTTGTCCGGGATGTAGAGGGTGCGAAGTATGGAGAACTTGCGGAAATACGATTAAGTAACGGTGAGCGGAGACGTTGCAGAGTACTGGAGATAGACGGTACAAACGTACTTGTACAGCTTTTCGAGAACTCAGCCGGAATAAATTTGCAGGAAAGCAGTGTAGTATTTTCCGGTCACCAGATGGAACTTGGAGTATCGGAGGATATGCTGGGCAGAGTTTTTGACGGATTAGGAAGACCCATTGACGACGGAGCGGAGATAATACCGGAAATGCGTATGGACGTAAACGGTTTGCCGATGAACCCGGTTGCCAGACGTTATCCGCAGGAGTTCATACAAACAGGCGTATCTGCTATAGACGGTCTTAATACACTGGTAAGAGGTCAGAAATTACCGATATTTTCCGCAAGTGGATTACCACACGCACAGTTTGCCGGACAGATTGCCCGTCAGGCGAAGGTACGAGGTACTGACGAACCGTTTGCTGTGGTATTCGGTGCTATGGGGATAACGTTTGAGGAATCGGAATATTTTATCAACAGTTTCCGGAGTACCGGAGCATTGGACAGGACAGTACTTTTCATAAATCTTGCGAGCGATTCCGCAATAGAGAGAATCGCAACGCCTAAAATGGCACTCACTACCGCCGAATTTCTTGCGTTTGAAAAGGGTATGCACGTACTTGTGATTCTGACGGATATTACCAATTACGCAGACGCATTACGTGAAATATCGTCAGCGAGAAAGGAAGTACCGGGACGGCGAGGCTATCCGGGGTATATGTATACAGACCTTGCGACTATCTACGAGAGAGCAGGCAGGCAGGCGGACAGGGACGGCAGTATTACAATGATACCGATTCTGACGATGCCGGAAGACGATAAAACCCATCCCATACCCGATCTGACAGGGTATATCACAGAGGGACAGATTATACTTTCACGTGAACTTTACAGAAAGGGAATAAATCCGCCGGTAGACGTTTTACCGTCACTTTCGAGACTGAAAGATAAGGGAATAGGTAAAGGACGTACACGGGAAGACCATTCCGACACTATGAATCAGTTATTTTCAGCTTACGCACGGGGGAAAGATGCTAAGGAATTAATGGTAGTACTGGGTGAATCCGCATTGACCCCCACAGACTTATTATACGCAAAGTTCGCCGACGAGTTTGAAAAGCGTTACGTATCGCAGGGGTTCGATAATGACCGTACGATAGAAGATACTTTGTCAACAGGATGGGAACTGTTAAGACTGTTACCGAAAAGCGAGTTACGGAGAATCAGGGAAGAGTACATTGAAAAGTATTATTAATTCATAGCACGAACGTGAACGAACGTACACGAATAGCACCGATACAGATACAGAAACAGATACTGATAAAGATACAGATACAGAAACAGATACTGATAAAGATACAGATAAAGATACAGAAACAGATACTATTAATTCGCACGCACAATTTCCTGACGGAAAATTTTGCGTTTTGTGTGTGTGATTATAATTCTTAATTATTAATTATTAATTCGATAAAGTGTGGTGATTTTTTAAAGATGTCAGGAATAAATGTCAATCCGACACGTATGGAGTTAAACAAACTCAAAAAGAAATTGCAGTCTGCAAGACGTGGACACAAATTACTGAAAGATAAAAGAGACGAACTCATCCGGCAGTTCATGATACTGATAAAAGAGAATAACCTGCTCCGGCATGAAGTAGAGACGGCAATCGGTGAAGCAAATAAGTATATGGCAGTGGCAGGTTCTGTAATGCAACAGGAAGTACTCGATACCGCCTTAATGTTACCGAGACAGGAAGTAGAGATAGAGGTTGCAGGAAAAAACGTAATGTCTGTAAATGTTCCGGAGTTCCGGATCGTTTACAAATCAGATGACAAAAACATTTTTTCTTACGGTACAGCTTTTACGTCCTCAGACCTCGACGGTGCAGTAATCGCATTGAGTGAGGTTTTACCGAAAATGATACGACTTGCGGAGGTAGAAAAAACCTGTCAGCTTATGGCGGAGGAGATAGAAAAAACACGCCGGAGGGTAAATGCACTCGAACACATCATGATACCCGACTATGAGCAGGCGATACGTTACATTACAATGAAACTTTCCGAAAATGAACGTAATACAACAACGTCGATAATGAAGGTCAAGGACATGGTTCTTAAACAAAAGTATAAATATTAATGCATAATTAAAAAGATGTACGATATGTATAAATATACATAAAGTACATCTTAATTGTTAATTATTTCTTGTTTTTCTTTTTCGCCTCAATGTCAGCGAGGGCATCTTTACGAGAGAGATTAATTCTGCCCTGTCTGTCGATTTCAAGGACTTTTACTACAATTTCGTCACCTATTGAAACTACATCTTCAACCTTTTCCACTCTCTGGCGGTCGAGTTTTGAAATGTGTACGAGACCGTCTTTACCGGGTGCGATTTCAACGAATGCTCCGAAGTCCATTATACGCACAACCTTACCTTTATAAATAGCTCCGACTTCCGGGTCATTGGCGATAGTATTGATAATCTGTAAAGCCTTTTCCGCCTTTTCGCCGTCGATACCGCTGATAAATACGTTTCCGTCTTCACTGATGTCTATTTTCACTTCACAGTCGGCGGAAATTTTCTGTATAACCTTACCGCCCTGACCGATTACTTCACGTATCTTGTCTACCGGAATTTTTGTCTGTAACATCTTCGGAGCGTATCTGCTTACCGTCCTGCGAGGTTCAGGGATAGCCTTTAACATTATCTCGTCAAGTATATATATACGAGCCTTGCGTGTTTTCTCGAAAGCCTCTTTGATAATCGCCGGTGTGAGACCGTCAACCTTGATGTCAACCTGTATGGCTGTAATGCCCTTGTGAGTACCGCCTACTTTGAAGTCCATATCGCCGAAGAAATCTTCAAGACCTTGTATGTCAACCATGGTCATGAAGTCGTCGCTGTCGGGGAGAGTTATGAGACCGCATGAAATACCGGCAACCGGTGCTTTAATCGGAACGCCTGCATCCATAAGTGCGAGTGTTGAACCGCATATAGAACCCTGAGAAGTTGAACCATTAGAAGACAATACTTCTGAAACAAGTCTGAACGCATACGGGAACTCCTCAACCGACGGAATAACCGGTACTAACGCTCTTTCAGCGAGTGCACCGTGACCTATTTCACGCCTGCCAGGTCCACGGCTTGGCTTGGTTTCGCCTACTGAATATGACGGGAAGTTATACTGGTGCATATAGCGTTTTGATTCTTCTTCGTCGAGACCGTCTATTTTCTGTGAATCGCTTACAGAACCTAACGTTGCAACGGTGAGAACCTGAGTTTGTCCACGAGTGAAGAGACCTGAACCGTGTACCCTCGGCAACAGACCTACTTCAGCTGAAAGAGGTCTTATTTCGTCGATACCTCTTCCGTCGACACGTTTTCCGTTGTAAAGCCATTCACGGACTATTTTTTTCTGTAACTTATATATGCACTCGTCAATCATTGAAATCTGTTCGGGGTAAACCTCGTCAAATTTTGTGTGTATATCGTCGATAATCGGAGCAAGTCTTTCATCACGTACGGTTTTGTCGTCGGTATCGAGAGCGATTTTAACACGGTCTGAAGCGAATTCCTCGATAGCATCAAACATATCGTGGTCAACTTCCTGCGATTCAAAAGTAAATTTAGGCTTGCCGATTTCCTGGCGTATACCGTCAATGAAAGCAACCATTTTTTTGATTTCCTCATGACCTTTCATGATAGCCTCTAACATCGTATCTTCCGGCACTTCATTTGCACCGGCTTCAATCATTACGATTTTTTCCGCAGTACCGGCAACGGTAAGCGTTAAGTCAGTTTTCGCACGCTGTTCAAGGGTAGGATTAAGAACTATTTCACCGTCAACGAGACCGACGTTAATTCCTGCTATCGGACCGTTCCACGGAATATCAGAAATTGATATAGCTATAGAAGTGGCAATCATACCGGCGATTTCAGGGGAATTGTCAGGTTCTACCGCAAGGACGGTCATTACTACAGATACGTCATTCCGCATATCTTTCGGGAAAAGAGGTCTTATGGGTCGGTCGACGCACCGGGAAGTGAGTATAGCCTTTTCGGAGGGTTTGCCCTCTCTTTTGGTGAATGAACCGGGGATTTTTCCGACGGAATAGAGACGTTCTTCATAGTCGACGGAGAGTGGGAAGAAGTCGATACCCTCACGAGGTTTAGCACTTGCGGTAACGTTTGCCATTACGACGGTTTCGCCGTAACGCACCCAGCACGAACCGTTAGAGAGTCCGCAGGTCTTGCCGGTTTCAACGGTCAAAGGTCTTCCGGCGTAAATTGTTTCAAATGTTCTGTAATTTTCAAACATAGAGAACCTCCGTATAAAATGATTAATGTATATACGGCTTTAGCAAAAAATTCTGATACAGCGGACTGTATCACAGTTTAATGCTAAAAGCCGTTTTGATTCAGAGACTTAAAGAAGGCAGAGAGGTAGAGAAATACCCCGTCTGCCATGTAGGAAATTATTTACGGAGACCGAGTTTTTCGATAACCGCACGGTATCTGTTGATGTCCTTCTTCTTGAGATAAGCGAGAAGGTTACGTCTGTGACCTACCATTTTAAGAAGTCCACGTCTGGAGTGGTGGTCATTCTTGTGTTCCTTGAGATGAGCGGTCAGATCGTTTATTCTCTTGGTGAGAATAGCAATCTGAACTTCCGGAGAGCCTGTATCGGTTGCATGAGTTCTGTTAGCCTCAATAACGGCTGTTTTTTCTTCTTTGAGTAACATAAAAGCACCTCTTGTATAAAATATTCCGGTATCTCTGAAACAGGTGAAAAATACGAGGTCAAGCCTGTATCTGAGACACGGTAAGTATATTATAACATATCTTTTACGGTTTGTAAAGAGGTTTTTTAAAAAAAATCCGAAAAATTTTCCGGAGGTAATGAGGTAATAAAGTAAAAGAAAAAAACAAATCCAACATATTGACGACACACAGGAAATATTATATAATTGGAGTATACAATAAAATGAAAAGGAATGATAGAATTTTGAGTAATCTTGTTTCCGCATCGGTGTTAAGTGCGGATATGCTACATCTTGAAGAAGAGATAAAAAAACTCGGAAAATCCGGTGTTGATATGATACATTTTGACGTGATGGACGGTGTATTTGTAAATAATATATCATTCGGAATACCCGTAC
Source organism: Ruminococcus sp. (assembly GCA_029055625.1). GTDB lineage: Bacteria > Bacillota > Clostridia > Oscillospirales > Ruminococcaceae > Ruminococcus. Next base: position 15,145 of record JAIDCY010000042.1, read on the forward strand.
TGGAGAGTATAAATAAACTTTCACCTGACCTGCTCCTTGACGTACATCTCATGATTACAGATCCCCTGAAATATATAAATAAATTTTTCCTTGCGGGTGCGGATTACATAACGTTTCACCTCGAAAGTGAAAGCGATACGGCGGAGACTATAGAGGAGATTCGACGGACTGGTGCGAGAACAGGACTTGCGATAAAGCCCGATACACCGGCGGAGGCAGTATATCCGTATATAAACGACGTTGACATGATACTTGTTATGACAGTTGAACCAGGTTTCGGCGGTCAGGAATTTATGGATATGTCAGACAAAATCCGTAATATACGTGAATATGCCGAAAGAAACAGAAGTAATCCTGCTCATTTGTTTGTAGAGGTTGACGGTGGAATCAATGACAGAACCGCTCCCATAGTAAAAAATGCAGGTGCTGACGTTCTTGTATCGGGAAGCTATCTTTTCAGAGCGGATGATATGGAAAAAGCTGTCAGAACGTTAAGGACATAAGAGGGGCTTTTTTCAATGAAATTCAGAAACAAAGGAAGAAAGATTTACAAGACGAAAGAAAAAAATTATTACGGTAAAACGCCTTTAGGGAAATTTTTTTCAGCGATACTTACTGTAATACTGATGGGTGGTATCGGTTTTTTAGGTTATAGCGTTGCCGGTCCTATGATAGACTATACACGCCGGAAAGGTGATGAAGAACCTGTTGAAAATACGGTAACCGAACCGGCAGAAGACGTGACGGAAGAACCTGCAACTATGTTGCACGAGACGTTACCAGAAACGGAAGTATATAAAGGCGTACGGTTGAGTGAATACGAGATTACGACGACGGAAGCAATCGAGACCGCTATAGACCGTATACCACCGGAGCAGGATATAGAGTATATAGAGATACCGTTAAAACTTGCGGACGGCAGAATAATGTACGCTACGGAGTGGACAGAATTTCCTGAACTCATAAGTAACGAGATAACGTTAAACGAGATAATACGCACGATAAAGCGGAAAGGTTATAAACCGGTAGCGTATATAGATGTTTTTGCGGACAATATAATACCGTCGGTATATTCAAGTTACGGATATATGGACAAGGAGACGTTGACAGCGTGGAAAGATACGGATTCCAGGACGTGGGGTTCTCCATACTCGGAGGCTTACGTAAATTACGTAAAATTCATAGTAAACGAAGTAGCCGGAGCAGGATTTGAGAAAATAATATGTGGTGACGTAAAGTTTCCCGATTTTACGGAACGTGACCTTATACAGCTTGCCGACGAAAGATTAAATAACCACATACCGGCATTATCTGCAACTGTAGAGAATTTATACAGGATTATAAACGGTAACAGTTCGGAAATGCTGATAGAAGTTGAATCGTCAGATATACTGTCGGGAAAGGCTGACGTTCTCGACGTAACGGAAGATACGCAGAAGATAGTACTTGATATAAATATTGACAGAATGATTTCCGGAGTAGATACCGGCAGAACGATATACGAGTTCACCGGTACACCGTCGGAGAATATAGAAAAAATGCTGAAACTTGTCAGTGAATATATTTCCGGCTATGAAGTGATAGTGCGTATATCAGGAAATGCATATAATACGTCAGACCTGCTCCGGTCGGTAAGCGATATGGCGGAAACAGGTTATAAATCGTATATTTTAGGATAATTTTTTTAAGAAACGGAGATTTTTTTATGGCTGAAAATTTTAAGGTATCACTACAGAAAGTGATAGACGAGTTTAAACTTGAAACGATATACATACATAAAGACGCAAACGAAGTAATGATTGACGAGAACGACGTAAACAGACCAGGCTTACAGCTTATGGGCTTCTATGAATATTTCAATCCGGAACGTATACAGATAATCGGCAAAATGGAATTTGCGTATCTGTCTACAATCGACGAGAAAACACGCCGGGAACGTCTTCAGCTTCTTTTCGCCCAGAGGATACCGGCATTGATAATAACCCGTGAACTGCCATACTTTGCGGAAATGCTGGAGTTAGCGAAAGAGTATGAAGTACCGTTACTCAGAAGCAAGGAAAGTACGTCAAACTTCATGTCGGGACTGATAGCGTTTCTGAATCTTAATCTCGCACCAAGAATAACACGTCACGGCGTACTCATAGAGATATACGGCGAGGGAGTATTCATAACAGGTGAAAGCGGAGTAGGTAAGAGTGAGACGGCGATAGAATTAGTAAAGAGAGGTCATCGACTTGTTGCGGATGATGCGGTAGAGATAAGGAAAGTATCTAACATAAGCCTGATAGGAAGCTCACCGGATAACATACGGCATTTTCTTGAGTTGCGGGGCATAGGAATTATAAACGCACGCCGACTGTTTGGTATCGGAGCGGTAAAGATGACGGAAGAACTTGATTTAGTGGTAGAGCTGGAGCAGTGGGATTCCGGAAAGATGTACGACCGTATGGGAGTAGATACGGAATACGTGTCGATACTGGGAGTGAAAGTGCCGTCGCTGACGATACCGGTCAAGCCGGGACGTAATTTAGCGGTGATACTGGAAGTTGCCGCCATGAATAACAGACAGAAGAAAATGGGATACAATGCCGCAACGGAGTTACTGCATAAACTCGGTATGCAGTCGGAGGCAAAAGAAGTAGTACACGATTACGAAACATTCTGATCAGAAGAACAGAAGAGGAGACAATATGATAGATATAAAAGAACTCAGTGAAAAATGTACCGGATTAGGTTGTAGGATAATACCGGATTGTCCGTTAAGTAATTATGTGACATTCCGTACCGGCGGAAAATGTCGGGGCTTGATAGTCATAAACTCGACGGAATCGGCTATAGAGATACTGAAATATATACGGAGCAGGGGAATAAAATACTTCATACTTGGTAACGGAAGTAACGTAATACCGGTAGATGAGGGATTTGACGGTATCGTAATACTTATGAAGAATGAATTTTCCGGAATAGATGTAAGGGAAAACGTAATAGAATGTCAGTCAGGAGCTTTACTGTCAACGGTGTGTACTTATGCACAGAAAAACGGATTATCGGGAATGGAAAATCTTTACGGCATACCAGGAACGGCAGGCGGTGCTTTGTACATGAACGCCGGAGCATACGGAACGGAAATATCGGATATAATATTATCTGCGGAGTATATAGACGAAAACGGAATAGTTTGTAAGATAGAGCGTCAGGATATGGAATTATCCTACAGACACAGTATATTTTCCGGAAAAAATTTACTTATAACGTCGGTAACGTTCGAACTGACGGAAGGTAATACGGAAGAGATACGCCGGAAGATGACGGAGTGCCTGAATAAGAGACAGTCTAAACAACCGCTGGAGTTTCCAAGTGCGGGTAGTACGTTCAAGAGACCACAGGGCAGTTACGCATCACTTCTTATAGAAAAGTGCGGATTAAAAGGTATGACGTGTGGTGGTGCACAGGTAAGCGAAAAACATAGCGGATTTGTAATAAATAAAGGTGGTGCTACCTGCTCCGACGTACTGGAGTTATGCGGAAAGGTACAGGAAATAGTAAAGGAAAAAACCGGTTACACACTGGAGTTAGAGCCAATCATTTTAAAATAATTCTCGTTTGTTGTGGTGAGTGTGGTGGGTTTAATACTATTATAAATTCCTTTCGTATAGAAGAATAAAAAAGTTATAAGTTTTATAAAAGGGTGCAAACTCACCACAACCCACCACAGGAAATCATTCTTAATTATGAATTATATAAAAATTCAGGGAGGTAAAAAAAGGGTATGAAGTTACTGATTATTACCGGAATGTCAGGGTCAGGGAAATCGTGCGTTATGGACGTAATGGAGGATATAGGATACTACTGTATAGACAACATCCCACCTAAATTAATATCACGGTTTGTGGATATATGCCGTAAATCAGACATTGACAAAATAGCTGTTGCGGTGGATATACGCACGGGGGATATGTTTACGGAGATATTCCGTTCGTGGCAGGCTCTGAAAGAAAATGAATATCTTGATATAAAGGTATTATTTCTTGAGGCAGGCGACGAGATACTGATAAAACGCTATAAGGAAACACGCCGACGTCACCCACTCGACGAGAAATTCAACGGTAATCTGCATGACGCTATAAATTACGAAAGAATGCAGTTGTCACAGTTGCGGGAGATAGCGGATTATTACATAGACACTTCGGAAATATCGGCATCACAGTTAAAAGAGCAGATAAAGGAAACGTTTCTGAATAGTTCGTCGGATTCTCTGATAATAAAAGTTATGTCGTTCGGTTTCAAGTATGGCGTATCTACGGAATCTGACCTTGTTTTTGACGTCCGGTGTTTACCGAATCCGTATTATATAGAAACTCTGCGGAATCATACAGGGTGTGAGGAGTGCGTAAGGGATTACGTAATGAGTTTCGAGCAGTCAAGAATACTGTTCGATAAGCTGAAGGATTTGATAGATTATCTCATACCGTTATACGTCCACGAGGGAAAAAGTCAGCTTGTAATAGCGTTTGGCTGTACAGGCGGTAAACACCGTTCAATAACGTTTGCGGAACTAATGGCAAAACATCTCACGGAGAACAGTTATAAAGTGCAGAAGTACCACAGAGACATCACGAAAGACAAGACATTCAGTTAATCAGGAGAGGAGGAAAATATGAAGTCATGTCATTTGCAGAGGACGTCCGACGGGAAATAATTTCCTCCATAACGGATAATAATAAACGTTTTTCTTGTCTTTACGGTATGCTGTTGTACAGTCGGGAACTCACACCGGAAAGAATATGTTTCCAGACGGAAAGCCGTATCACCGCTGATTTTTTCGGTAAAATATTCCGTAACGTATTCCACATGACCCCACCGTGCCGGAAATCGGGGATACTGTATAGTTTCGATATATCAGACAGTAAGATAACAGAGGAAATATACAGAACGTATAGATTTATAAATATCCGTACGATAAATTCCGAGATGATTATTACTGACAGTATCAGTGCATTTACAGCCGGAATATTTCTGTCATGCGGAAGCGTAAATGACCCTGAAAAAGAATATCACCTTGAATTTTCCGTACCCGGCGAGATTCTGACGGAAGAATTAATAATAATCCTTAACGACATAGGAGTAACTGCAAGGTCAGCAATCCGGAGGGGGCAGTATATGGTTTACGTCAAGGACAGTGAGGCGATAGAAGACACGCTGACATTTATTGGTGCACAGAACTGTACGCTGGAGTTAATGAACGTGAAGATATGGAAGGACGTACGCAACAAAGCTAACCGTATAGCAAACTGCGACTCTGCGAACATTGACAAGACTGTAAAAGCATCAGCAAGACAAACCGCCGATATTGAACTGATACGGGATTTTAACGGTCTTGAAAATCTGTCTCCGGAACTTCGGGAAGTTGCGGAAATGAGACTTGAAAATCCTGATATGAGCTTAAAGGAAATCGGGGCAAACCTCAGTAAACCGGTAAGCCGTTCAGGAGTAAATCACCGGTTCAGGAAGATTGCGGATATTGCGGAGACGATACGGAACAGTACGCACTGAAAGGATGTTAAAACATGAAAAAAAATGAATTTGTGCATCTTCATGTTCATACTGAATATAGCTTGCTGGACGGTGCGTGTCGGATAAAGGAACTTGTAGAGAGTGTGAGGAAGTCGGGACAGGAAGCGGTTGCGATTACCGACCACGGCAGAATGTACGGCGTAATCGAGTTCTGGAGAGAAGCGAAGAAAGCCGGAATAAAGGGAATAATAGGCTGTGAAGTATACGTTGCACCACGGCGTTATACGGATAAGGACGGCAAACAAGACCTTTCACCGTATCATCTGACGTTATTGTGCCGGAATAATCAGGGATACAGAAATCTTGTAAAAATGGTATCAACAGCGTGTACGGAAGGTTTTTATAACAGACCCCGTATTGATACTGACCTGCTCCGGAAGTACCACGAGGGATTGATATGCCTTTCAGGTTGTCTGTATGGTGAGGTTGCAAGACTGCTTACGGATAACAGATACGAGGAAGCGAAAGAAAAAGTAATAGAATACCGTGAAATTTTCGGCAGGGATAGTTATTATATAGAGATACAGAATCACCACACGGAAGAGGAAATCAGGATATTATCGCAACTTTTCCGGCTTGCGAAGGAAACCGATACGCAGATAGTAGCTACTAACGACGTACATTATATAAAAAAAGAAGATGCGGAAATGCACGAGATTTTATGGTGTATACAGACAAATCAGCGATACAACGGCAAAAAGCTTACAGGGGAAGCTTATCTGAAGACAGCAGAGGAGATGACAGCACTTTTTCCGGATAATACGGAGGTAATAAATAATACGGTAAGGATTGCCGGGATGTGCAACGTGGATTTTACGTATAACGGATTGATGTTACCGAAGTTTCCTTTACCCGAAGATACCGATAATACAACGTATTTCCGCCGGATATGTTATGACGGTATGCACAGCAGATACGGAGCGAATCCGGATAAGACGGTAACGGAACGGATAGAGTATGAAATATCCGTTATAGATAAAATGGGATATACAGATTATTTTCTGATAGTATGGGATTTTGTGAAGTTTGCAAGAGAAAAAGGAATCCCTGTCGGTGTGGGCAGAGGTTCAGGAGCAGGGAGTGTATGTGCTTACTGTATGGGTATAACGTCAGTTGACCCTATGAAATACGGCTTACTGTTTGAAAGGTTTCTGAATCCCGAACGTGTAAGTATGCCTGATTTTGATATAGATTTCTGCGTAGAGGGAAGACAGACTGTAAAATCATATGTATTCCGTAAATATGGACGTGATAAAGTATCTGAAATAATAGCGTTCGATACGCTGAAGGCAAGGGGAGCGGTTCGGGACGTTGGACGGGTATCAGGCAAGACAGTAAGATTTTGTGACGATATAGCGAAGAAGATAGAACCGAATCAGACACTCGGTGAAGCTCTTGAAAAATCGCCGGAACTCAGAAAGATGTATGAATCAGATGCTGAAGTACGTCATATAATAGACATCTCACTGAAAATAGAGGGAATCCCTCGCCACGTAACTACACACCCTGCCGGAGTGGTAATATCAGCTATCCCCTTAGCGGATATAGTCCCCATACAGAAGAATGACGATATAATAGTAACGCAATACACAATGAACGTCCTTGAATCACTCGGACTGCTGAAAATGGATTTTCTCGGATTACGTAACCTCACCGTAATTAACGATACGGTAAAGGAGATACGGAAGACAGAACCGGAATTTAATATAGATAATATACCGCTTGACGATAAAGCAGTATTCGATATGCTGAGTAACGGCGATACAGGGGGAGTGTTTCAGTTTGAAAGCGAAGGCATAACAAAAAGTCTGACGGAGTTAAAACCGGAACGGATAGAAGACCTTATAGTAATGCTTTCACTTTACCGTCCCGGACCTATGAAATCCATACCACAGTATATAAGAAACAAAAACAATCCGGATAACGTAAAGTATATACACCCGATACTTGAAAATATACTTTCGGAAACTTACGGATGTATAGTATATCAGGAGCAGGTAATGGAAATATGCCGGAAAGTAGCCGGTTATTCATATGGTCATGCGGATATCGTCAGACGTGCAATGGCGAAAAAAAAACCTGAAGTCATGGAAAAAGAACGTGAAAGTTTCGTCACCGGAGCGGTAAGGAATAACATACCGGAGAATACGGCAACGGATATATTCAACGAGATGTCAGGTTTTGCGTCGTATGCGTTCAATAAGTCGCACGCAACGGCATATTCTATAATATCGTATCAGACCGCATATTTAAAAAAATATTATTGCGGATTGTATATATCTGTACTTATGACGAGCGTTACAGGAAATACGGAAAAATTATCGGAGTATGTGAAAATATGCAGGAGTAGTAATATAGAGGTAGAGAAACCGGATATAAACAAGAGTACGGATAAATTCAGATATTCCGGAGGCAAGATATATTTTCCGTTGACAGCAATAAAGACAATCGGCGAAAGTGCGGTACAAAAGATAACACAGGAACGCAATTTAAACGGAGATTTCCGGAGTTATGAAGATTTTATCGAGAGAATGAATAATATATATTTCAGTAAAAAGACGATGGAATATCTTGTAATGTCGGGAGCTTTCGACGGTCTCGGACTGAATCGCCGACAGATGATAGAAAATTATGAATATATATTCGGGAAAGTCGGAAAAGAGTATAACGGTATGGAAGGACAGTTAAATTTTCTGATTGGTGAAGATACGGAAATAAAGATTCCATATGTAAAGGAATACAATCAACGGAAAATACTGTCAATGGAAAAGGAGGCGTGCGGAATATATTTCAGCGGAAATCCGTTGACGGAGTACGGATATATAACGGCACTGATGCGGACGGTAAGTATAAAAAACTGCTCCGGAATGCCGGAGGGTAAGGAGATACAGACGTTATGTATAGTACAGAATATCAGGAATCACGTCACGAAAAAGGGCGAACGTATGGCATTTGTTGAACTGTCGGACGGTAATGCAACTATCGGGGCGGTTGTATTTCCCGAACTTTTCGGCAGAACCTCCGGTATTTTAAAAAATGATGCGATATTGCTTTTAAGTGCGGAAATATCGGTGAAAGATGACGGATTTTCATTGATATGTAATGACATCACCGGAGAAGATGAATTTTCCGGAATAATTGAGAGCATGACTTTATGTATAAAGATAAGTTCCGGAGAATTAAAAAAACTTGATTCTCCCATACGGAATTTATGCGGAAAATTTAAAGGAAATACACCGGTTGTATATTATCTTACGGATTTAAGAAAAATGATTAAATCAAAAACAGGTCTGACGGTAGGAATATCCCGGCAAAGTTACAACGAGTTACGGAAATTTTTACCGGAAAATGCAATCGGACTTATTAAATAAAAAAATCCGGAAAAATAATCCATATGCTATTGACATTTCATGTATAAAGTAGTAAAATGTATATGTATAAAAAATCTGCGTGAAGCAAAAGGAGAATCTGAAATGATAAAGAAAATTGCAGTCCTGACGAGTGGTGGCGACGCTCCGGGCATGAACGCCGCCGTAAGAGCGGTAGTAAGAACCGCTATAAGTAAGGGAATGGAAGTATACGGCGTGCGTCGTGGATACGTCGGACTTCTCACCGGCGATATTTTCCAGATGGACGAAAGAAGCGTAACCGATATAATCCACAGAGGCGGAACGATACTTTACACCGCAAGATGTAGCGAGTTCAGAACGGATGAAGGCGTATCTAAGGCAAGGGCAAAATGTGAGGAACTCGGCATAGAAGGACTTGTTGTAATTGGTGGTGACGGTTCATTCCGTGGTGCTGCCGACTTATCCGCAAAAGGTATGCTTTGTATCGGAATCCCTGGTACAATCGATAACGACATAGCTTGTACAGATTACACAATCGGATTTGATACCGCTATGAATACCGCTATGGAACTCGTCGATAAACTCCGTGATACCTCACAGTCACACGACAGAATTTCCGTTGTAGAGGTAATGGGCAGAGGTGCGGGACATATCGCCGTAAATACAGGTATAGCCTGCGGTGCGACGGATATAATCACGCAGGAAGTACCTTACGATATCAACGCTATCGCTAACACGATGCTTGAAAAGAAAGCAAAGGGTAAGGAAAATTTCGTAGTAATCGTTGCGGAGGGTGTCGGACATTCCGTTGAAATCGCTAAGGAACTTGAATTACGTACAGGAATAGAAGCACGTGCTACAATTCTCGGACACGTTCAGCGTGGTGGCAATCCTACACTCCGTGACAGAGTAGAGGCTACAAAAATGGGTAACTATGCGGTAGAACTTCTTGAACAGGGCATAGGTAACAGAGTAGTCGCACTGAAAGACAATCAGCTTGTAGATTACGATATTCAGGACGCACTTGCAATGAAGAAACCATACGACGAAAAATTACACCGTATGGCTGAAACTATAGCATTCTGATAAAACACAGAACCGCTTGCTTTTTTTACGAAGCAGGCGGTTATTTTTTGCGTTTCGTGTGTTAAAAAATCAGAATTCACTTATAATTTTTTTCGGTGAGGAGTCGGTAGAATAGCACCAGTGATTGATTATACCGGAATCCTGATAATACTGTATGGGGTTGACAGTAGGTAAATCCTCGCACGTATCGACTATTATTAACTTTACTTTCATTTTTTCCGGAATAATCGCCTTGACGTATACGCTTACGGACTGACCGGTTTTAATATCGTCACGAGGTTCAGCAAGCCCGGCGAGATTCGGGGTAAGTTCGACGAAAATTCCGTAATCCTCTACAGAACGTACTATGCCGGAAACAGTTTCCCCAGCCTCGAAAAGTTCCGCATTCTGTTCCCACGTACCGAGTAATTCCTTATGGGTCAGGAAAATCCTGTCACCCTCACGGTACTTTACGACGGCGTGAATAAAATCACCGTTACGGAAACGGTCTGAGGGGTGGGAGATTCTCGATACAGAAATAGCATCAATCGGGATAAGCGACGGTATACCGCAACCGATATCCACGAAACACCCGAACTGTTCAAGGTGGGTAATTCTCGCATCGATAATCTGACCGGAAACAAGATTATCTATGTAGTTTTTCATACACTCTTCCTGTACCGATTTTCTCGACAGGGTTATATTATCGCCGTCAACAGCGATTACTTTAAAGCATACAATTTTATTGACCCTCGAAATCAGGGCGATGTCACGGGTTGAACCGTCGTCTATACCGATAGCTCCTTCTGTACGTGGTATGATACCTTTTCCGCATGGAAGATCGATAATCAGATTGTGTGAACTGTCACATACGGCAACTCTCGCTTCAAGGATAACGCCGTTAGCCATAGCATCAGCGAGACCCTCCATAGAAGAAATGTACTTCTGATTTTCAGATGTTCTGAAAAGACTGCCTTCAGGTTTATAAATCATATTTTTACCTCCGTAAATTCGTTGACTGATAGTAATTATTATGCAGTAAGGGATTAAGATATTCCGGAGAAGTAAATAAAAATACCTCTCCGGCTGAGAAAATCAGCGTGACATTCTCTCACGGATATTCAGACCACCCATAGCGTTGAGAACGGATTTGACGTTATCCGTCTGCTGTTCGTCGCACATGATGTAAGCGGTAGTATTCCGTCGGCGTTCATGTTCGGGTATAACGTCTTCAGTTGCGGGATACTCCATAATGCCGGTGCAGTAATTGTAACTCGTTACGGCGGTGGGAAGCAAAGTCCATACAGTACCGTTGCGGAGTTTTACCGCATCTTCGGAAGACTTGTTGTATACCATATTCGCAGAACGTATCGGAACACTTTCCCGTACCCTGTGTATAGCGGATTCCGCAAGTTCTGGAGTTTCAAACTCTGCTGAAATTCTTGTAATCATGATAACATTTTCCTTTCTGTTTGTCAACTTTAAAATATTTTCTGCACAGAATAAAAAAATATTCATAAACTCTTGATTTGGCAGAAATTTTGAGTTATAATAAAATGTAAAGACTTTTTTAAAAGGCGGTGTATATTTTGGATATAAGACCCGAAGACGTTCTTACAATGAAAAAAAATCACCCATGCGGAAGTAATGAGATGTACGTAATACGTGCCGGTATGGATTTCCGGTTAAGATGCGTGAAGTGTTCACGTGAATTTCTTGTAGCGAGAAACAAGATTGAAAAAAATATAAAAAAAGTCAGCAGAAACGAGGAGACGGGAAATGTTTGATAAACTCGAAGCAATGGAACAGAAGTACGAAGAAATAAGTGAAAGACTGTCGCAACCGGATATAGTCAATGATAATGTCTTGTATACGCAGTCAATGAAAGATTTCAAGAACATGACACCGATTATAGAAAAATACAGGGAGTATAAAAAAGTACGTAACGCATATGAAGAGGCACAGGAATTGCTGTCGGAGAGCGGAATAGAAAAAGATTTCAGGGAGATGGCACAGATACAGTATGACGAATCAAAAGCGGATATGGAGAGTATCGCACAGGAACTGAAAGTATTGTTGCTACCGAAAGACCCTGACGACGATAAAAACGTAATAATCGAGATACGAGGCGGAGCAGGTGGCGAAGAAGCGTCACTTTTTGCGAACTCACTGTATAGAATGTATACAATGTATGCGGAATCCAAGGGCTGGAAACAGGAGATTTTAAACTCAAACCCTACCGAATTAGGCGGATATAAGGAAATAAGTTTTTCAATAATCGGTGACGGTGCATACTCCAGACTGAAATATGAAAGCGGAGTACACAGGGTGCAGAGAGTACCGGAAACGGAATCACAGGGGCGAATCCATACCAGCACGGTTACGGTAGCGGTACTCGTAGAGGCGGACGACGTGGAACTTGAAATTAACCCTACAGACCTTAAAATAGATGTATTCCGTTCAAGCGGAGCAGGTGGGCAGAAAGTAAATAAAACGGAATCGGCGGTCAGAATAACGTATCTTCCTACCAATGTAGTGGTGGAGTGTCAGGATGAACGAAGCCAGTATAAGAACAAAGACAAGGCAATGAAAATATTACGTTCGAGGATATACGAGACCATGCAGAAAGAACAGAATGAAAAAATAGCATCAGAACGGAAAATGCAGGTTGGTACGGGTGACCGTTCGGAGCGTATAAGGACGTATAATTTTCCGCAGGGACGTTTGACAGACCACCGGATAAATCTGACAATATATCGACTTGAAGACATCATGAACGGTAACATTGACGAAATTATTGACGCACTCGCTACCGCCGACCAAACCGCAAAACTCGCCGGACAGGAGTGATTTTATGGAAACAATGTTACTTGACGAAAATAAACTTGATATAGCGGTGGAACTGATAAAGCGTGGTGAGGTAATCGGCATACCGACGGAAACTGTTTACGGATTAGGTGCGGACGCATCTGATGAAAACGCTGTCCGGAAAATATTTCAGGCGAAAGGCAGACCCGCAGACAATCCGTTAATAGTACATCTTGCCGATTTTGCGGAGGCGGAAAAATATACGGAGAGTATACCGGATATTGCGTGGAGACTGTCGGAGAAATTCATGCCGGGGGCGTTGACGATAGTTCTTCCGAAAAACAACCGCATACCGCTGATAACGTCAGGCGGACTTGATACGGTGGGAATAAGAGTACCGGCACACCCGATAATGCAACGTCTGATAGAACTTTCCGGAAAACCGATTTCCGCACCGTCAGCGAATAAGTCAGGATATCCGAGCCCGACGACTGCACAACACGTTATGCGTGATATGTCGGGAATCATACCGGCAATAATAGACGGCGGAGAATGTCAGTACGGTGTGGAGTCAACGGTTATTTCAATAGAGAACGGCGATACAATCCGTATACTCAGACCAGGTTTTATAACGCCGGAGATGTTAGGAACAGTCAGCGATAACGTGATAGTAGACAAGGCGGTACTCGCAGGGCTTGAAACAGGAGAGAAAGCGAGTTCACCGGGCATGAAGTATAAACACTACTCACCGTCTGCGGATATAGTAATAATAGAATCGGATCTGGAAAAGTTCACGGAGTACGTCGGCGGACATTACGGAGAAGGTGTATACTCGTTGATTTTCGACGATGACACAGAAAAATTTCCGTACAGATACATGTCGTACGGAAAGGACAGTCAGGAGCAGGCAAAACAGATTTTCCGACGTTTGCGTGAACTCGATGACTGCCAGGCTGTACGTGTATACGTGCGTTCACCGGAGAAGTCAGGAATCGGATTAGCGGTATATAACCGTCTGATAAGGTCGGCAGGGTTCGAGGTGATAAGACTTTGAAAAATTCTGTAATCGTCGGACTTACCGGACAGACAGGAGCGGGGAAAAGTACGATTTCCGCAATATTCCGTGAAAAAGGATATAGTATAATAGATGCGGATATGATAGCCCGTCAGGTAATGGAGAAGGGAAAACCTTGTCTTGCGGAGATAATCCGGACTTTCGGGGGAAATATCATTGACGATAACGGCAATCTTTACAGAAAAAAATTAGCGGAAATAGTATTTTCCGATAAAGAAAATCTGGAAAAGCTCAATAGTATAACGTATCCGTATATTATAACAGAAATATCCGATAATATAGATAGTCTTGTATCGCAAGATAATAAATTCATACTTCTTGACGCTCCGACGTTATTTGAAAGTAATGCGGATAGGTTATGTGATGTTATAGTTTCGGTACTTGCAGAGCCGGAAATAAGAAAAAAGCGGATAATCTCCCGTGACAATCTCACACCGGAGCAGGCACAGAAGCGTATGAACTCACAGCATAATGACGGATTTTTTATAGAAAATTCCGATTATATAATAAATAATAACGACTTACCCGACAAACTCGGTGAAAAAGTAGCCGGAATAGTCGGACGTATAGAGAAGTTGTTAGAAAAATAAAATAAAATAAAAAAGGAGTGTTTTTTATGGAAACATCAAAGGTACTTAAGGAAAAACTTTTCATGAAACGTAAAAACGCCGTACTCCGTATGAGTGAGGCGGAAATAGCGGAATGTGACAGTTTCTGCGAGGGGTACAAAGACTTCATGGACACCGCAAAAATCGAACGTGAGGCGGTAAATTATACCGTAGAACTGCTGAAAAATAACGGCTATATCGAATATAAAACCGGTATGCCGTTACGTGCCGGAGATAAAATTTTCCGCAACAACAGGGGAAAATCCGTACTTATGGCGATAATCGGAACAGAACCGGTTGAAAAGGGAGTAAAAATATGTGCGGCACATATCGATTCCCCACGTCTCGACCTCAAACAGAATCCGTTATACGAGGATAACGAGATAGCACTTTTCAAGACCCATTATTACGGCGGAATAAAAAAATATCAGTGGACGGCTATACCGTTGGCACTGCACGGCGTAGTAATCAGGGCGGACGGCGAAAAAATAACGGTAAATATCGGTGAAGACGATAACGACCCTGTATTCTGTGTAACAGACCTGCTCCCACACCTTGCGAATGACCAGATGTCAAAAACTCTCGCAAAGGGTATCAGCGGAGAACAGTTAAATATACTGATAGGTTCAAGACCGTTCAGAGACGACGAGGCAAGCGAAGCCGTCAAACTGAACATCATGAACATACTTTATGAAAAGTACGGCATAACGGAAGCGGATTTCATATCGTCGGAGCTGGAGGTAGTACCGGCATTCAAGGCACGTGACATAGGTTTTGACAGAAGCATGATAGGTGCGTATGGACATGATGATAAAGTATGTGCGTATACGGCATTGATGGCGACGGTGGACTGTAATAATCCGGTGCATACTGTAGTAACGGTACTCACGGATAAAGAGGAAACCGGTTCGGACGGCAACACCGGCTTATGTTCGGCGTATCTGGAATATTTTGTAGCGGATATTGCGGAAACATTAGGTTCAGACGGCAGGACAGTACTTTCAAATTCAGAATGTCTTTCCGCAGACGTAAATGCAGCATTTGACCCTACTTTTCCGGAAGTCAACGAAAAAAACAACTGTGCGTATATCAATAAGGGCGTATGTATCACGAAGTATACCGGAGCAAGAGGAAAATCAGGTACTTCAGACGCATCGGCGGAATACACAGGCAGAATCAGACGTTTAATGGACAGTCATAATGTAATATGGCAGACCGGCGAACTCGGTAAAGTAGACGTAGGCGGTGGCGGTACAGTTGCGGCGTATATCGCAAATCTGAACGTAGATACAATAGATATGGGCGTTCCGGTACTCTCCATGCACGCACCGTTTGAAGTAGTTTCCAAAATTGATACGTATATGGCGTACAAAGCATTTTCAGTATTCATAAACGACTAAAACAAAAGCACCTGAAATTATATTCGGGTGCTGATTTTTTGTATTTTGCGTGTTAAATTACACCGGATTTTTTTCTGTGTTTACCTGAAACGAACGGCTCATAATATTTTACCTCTATATTTCCGAAAATGTAGCAATTATTTTAATTTTTCCGATAATATGACGGTTGAAATTTTCCAGTTCTTCCGCCGGAATCCATAACTCCTGATGATGTTTTGCACCGACTGTATGTACAGTAAAATTTTTAATATATTGGTTATCAACTTCAAATTCCGTTACGTAACCTCTATGGTCGGCGGTTTTGGTATTCCATTTTTCAGCGATTTCACAAGCGTAATCATAGTTTAATACAGGATAGAAAACAGGCTGTTCAGGAAGTCGTGGCGGAAATTTTTTGTAATCGCTACCAGTTATTAAATCAAGTTCCGCTGTGCCGACAGGTCTGTATAAAATCATAAAATCACTCCTCAATCTATGTACGATTCTTTCTGATTAAATTCGTCGTCAATGTAAACGAATCTGCGGAAATCCTCATCAATGATAAGCAGATATGCACTGAAGAAGAAAAAATCGTCATAATCCCGTATAAAATCGTTGAAATTTCCGTAAATATAGATTTCAAAAATTTCCTCGCTACCCGAAAGAAAACACAGATAACAATTTCCATGTTGAGTTATCGGACTTTTTGGCAGTCGTGAAAAATCTACTCCCCAGTGAAACGGAATTTTTTCAATAAAATTTTCAATGCGATTTTTTTCTGTATCGTCAACGAAACGGTATTTTTCCGTGAAATTTTCGACTTCCTCAATAATCTGCGATTTAGTTTTATCTATCTGGATTTCTTTAAGACGACGTTTATTTTCGGCGAGTTTCTGATTTAATAATTCTTTAAGTTCCTTGTCCAATTGATTCACCTGCTTTCAGATTTATAGAATAATTATACAATATCTGCCGGAAAAAGTCAAGAAAAAAAGTCCGGATTTCTCCGGACTTAAGGATGTTATAAATCTATGATGTCACCGTTGTTACCGCCTGATTTTTTACCGGAAATGCAGTCGTAAATACCTGTGGCAATCATGACTATTCCGGCGATAATTCTTGTAGCATTACCGGCAGAAATCAGATTAAACAGGAGCGTCCCACCGAGTACTAAATCTATCGAAGCGAGTATAGCATTTACTATCCGTGAACCGCCGTTATTATTAAAAGCCCTCACGGCGTAATCAATGCCGTTGAATGCTAAAATAAGTCCTATGGTAAGCGGAATTATCGTCTGTACGAAGTGTGGGAGCGACGTTATCGCACCACCGATAATTATACCGATAATATCCGGAATTATCAGACGGTTTCCGGCGGTCAGGGAGCGGATTATATTTATCACGCTGAAAATGATTACCGCCATACCGATTATATAAAATAAAGATGATATTACGCCCGGAAAAAATGCGATTATTATTCCGGAAATCAGGAGTATCAGACCTTTTCGGGTTGTATTCATAAAAAATTACCTCACTTTACAAGAACAGTCACGAATTTCATAATAAACTTGTGGATTGTATCTGACTGTTCATAGATTTTATTTGACATATCGTCAACGAGTTTCTGACTGAATTGTATTTCTTCATTATCAGGTGCAGTATTTCCGAAACCTGCTTTTAAAGAGATGTCCATAAAATGACTGAAATCGCCGTTATTGAAGAGTTTACCGCTGAAAGATTTTTCCGTTTTTTCCGCAAAATCGGTGAAATTAAGTTCGTCCTGTTTAAGTTTCTGCGTTGCAAGGAGTTTTTCCGCATAACCGTAAAGGTGTACTGCTTTTGCGGAATTTTTACCGGTAGTGAATTTTTTCATCCGTGAATTGAGAATAATTTTTCTTCGCAGAAGTACGAACATACAAGCGGATACTATAACCCCCAACGCATTTTTTACGGAATCCGGTATTGTAAAACCTGCTCCGGTATCGTTGGAATCTGATGTCATAATGCCTATACCACTTGAAACGGTAGTAATTTTAGTAGTAGTGGTAAGCTGTCCGGAAGTCCTCTGCGAAGTGCTTGAAGACTGTTCCGTACTTGATTCCTCTGTAGTAGACGTTTCCGGTTGAGTTTCGGATTCGGTAGAGGAAGTAGTAGTAAATTCTTCTTCCGGCAGGTTGTTATCTGAATAACCGGTTGTGAACTCGAACGGCAACCAGCCGTAACCGTCAAGATACACTTCCGACCACGCATGACTTCTGTTATCTTTTAACTCGATAGTGTACGTACCGTCAGCGTTACGGTTTTCATCGGTGAAGTCGTCGCTTACTACTATATATCCCGTAGCGTATCTTGCAGGAATACCTGCCATTCTCGCTAACATTACTCCGGCTGTCGCATAGTGTATACAGTATCCCCTGTGATTTTCCAGCAGAAAATAATTTATAAAATCACGGTTTGCCGGAGTTTTTCCAGGGCTTAGTGAGTAGCTGTTTTCCTGCTCTATCTTTTCACGTATCGCCTTCAGTACCGCTATCTTATCTCCACCGTATGTCGTATCCCGATTGATTATATCAGCGTATGCCGTACGGATTTCATTCATATTTTCGTTATCGGGGACGTACAGATAATTTCTGTAAACAAATTCCTTGTATCTGCTCTGTAGTAGCTGAGCGAGAAGTACGTTACCGTTAGAGTATGCGTAAATATCGTTATTGAACGGCATTTCATTATAGGTATAAAAAATATCGTCGTAATCGAAAAGACCGTTCTCGATACAGTACTGATTCAGATTCTGTTTTATTTCCGCACTGTATACAAGGCTTGAGGAATAGACATTCTGCATTATGTCACCGAGGAAATTGGCTATAGTTTCCGCATCAGTCGGGACGTACTTATACGAAAATTCATTTTCTCCCTTACGTTTTGAAGATACGCCCCTGTCCATATCGTACGTGAGATTACCGAAATTATCAGTACCGTATGGGGCGAAGCTCTTATCGTCACGGAGTTTTGAGTTAATCCAGATAGTATTAGTGATTATATCCGGCATGATGTTACGTGAAAACAGTGAATGGAAGTCCTGCGGATAAACACCGTATTTTGCAAAGTCGGTAAAAACAGGGTCATTATATGAGTTATCCGGTAAATCCGACCACTCATTATCGCCATACATTGAACCGGTATAATCCTTGAGATAGACGGCGTTAGTCTGTGGCTGGTCAAAAGTAACGACTAAATCGGTGGTATTTTTGAATTTAAGTCTGTCAGTAGTACCGAGTTTGTGGTTTTCGTATTTAAATTCAAAACCGAACGCCCTTGTAAGTTTCGATACACTTTCCGCAAGATTTTCTATTGAGAAGTCATTGATAGCGTCACGGATTTCAATACGTTTTCTGTTGAGTTCTTCGCTCCGTTCATAACCGGAAAGCTGTATGACAAGTGACGATACAGCGGTTATAATAATTACCGTCAGGATTATAAACATACCGCATTTTTCCGTTACTTTCAACCGCATCTGCCGTTTAGGGAAAAACAGATTATCTTTCCGGACAAATCCGCCGTTACCGCCGTTAATCTCGCCGACATCAATAGTTGACATTGCCAGTACCGCCAGCCAGTAAGCAACGGTAAGAACCGCCCACGGTATAGGAATCTCAATACCGTTATAAAGACCTGTTTCAAGTATCGGGAAAGTTGCAAGTAATGGTAATATGGGGTTAGGGTGATATATTGTAAAGAAATATATTATCATAGCAAGTAACCATACCGCAAACATAAAGAATACCGTTACAGATTCTTCTTCAATCAGGGGGTTCAGTGATTTGTAGTAATGTATATCCGTATGGTAAGAAGCACTGTAAATCACGTTGTAGATAAAGCGGAAACCATCGGCGATATGTTGAATCTGACGATACGCAAGCCCTGTGAATACCGCCACAGAAGCGAGCATTACCCACAGTGAACGCTTGCCGATAAGCGATACTATTATATAGAATACCGATACTACAACCGCACACGTTACAATCCATTTCTGATTATACCGGAAATCGAACATTCCGAGAAACGACATTATCACAGATGCATAACCCATTACCGCTATCAGTATTGCCTCAGTTTTCCGTATATCCGGTCTTTTTTTCCTTACAGACATCACTATACTGTCGCAAATCAGTATGCCGTTATTATTTACCAGATTCTTTTTTTTCTTCAAATTCCGTAACCCCCTTTTTAAAATTCCATATCCCTTACAGATGCCGTTATTCTGCCGATTATTACCGGTATTACGTTAAGTTCGGCAAGTCCGGAACTGGTTTTATCCGCTTCTTCCGGTGACCTCACTATTACAACCGCATTTCTTGTATCAGCATCAATATTTTCTTCAATGTAGTTCAGAATCGGCGTATCGGGGACGGAGGTTATGAATGTAAACGACGACAGAGAAATATTTTCTGACTGGAAATATTTTTCAGGAGGTTCACAGAAAAGATTGTCATTTATTGAGAGTATCAGATTTTTTACCGTCTGCATCAGCACTTCCTGACTGGTTATGCTTACTTCGGAAAATTCTTTAAGTCTCGCATTATAGAAAACTATTGTATGAATGCGTTCATTTTCTATCAGGAACTGTGATATTGAAATGAGGGTTTCAACCAGCGTATCGAAGACCGGCAAAGTGTATTCAGAATCTTCATAACACCGCAGGTTAAGGAAAAGCATACACGGAACGTCTACCGGAAGGCTGTAATCTTTTACTATCAAATCGTCTTTTTTCGACGATAATTTCCAGTGTATACGATTAATTTTATCTCCGACTGCGTAATCTCTCAGGTCGAAAACTTCAGAAGGGTCATCACCGGCGATACTCTCGGAGAATACTGAACTTTCTTCCGTTTCACGGTCGGTATAGTTAATATTACCGCTCACCTCGTGTATTTCCGGCATAACCGCTATTTCCGCCGTAATATTCATACCGGTTCTGAATCTGAACATCCGGAGCGGATCGTAAATATCTATGCGTGCTGAACGTATCTTCAGTATACCGCAGTATTTAGAACTAAGTTGAAAAGTTACACGTTGAGTATTGCGAGCCTGCAGCGGAAACATCAGCTCAAATTCGTTTATCTGATTATTGAAGATATTGTAGTATTCTATATGTGCTTCCGCCTTGCCAATCGGGAAAATACTGTTGTTTGTAACGCATAGCTGTACGGGAAAAGAGTTATTTTTAGGAGTAGTTTTATCCGGCACTGCAAATTCAGTTTTAGTCATTTTTTTTGTTATCAGGGTAGTTGCGAACATAACAACAGGCAATACCATGAAAATTATCATCAGTATCAGCGAAAAATTCCAGATATACAGTATATAGAAGAATATACATATTATGATTATGAGCAGGAAAAGTATTTTTGTTATCAGCATGATTTCTTATCCTTTTGTAATTTTCGGTACGGATACCGTTTTCAGTATCTCGTTTACTATGCTACCGGTTGTGAGTTCCGCAAGTTTCGCCTTCGAGTTCAACATGAGACGGTGTTCAAAAACGTCGTGACATATATAGGAAACATCATCGGGTATAACGTAATCCCTGCCCATCGCAACCGCTATCCCTCGTGAGATGTTCATCAGTGCAAGCGTACCACGTGGACTTATTCCGAGTTTCAGCATAGGGTGATTTCTCGTTGCAGTGGAAAGCGATACTATATATTCATAGATTCTGTCATCAATATATATATTTGAAATATATTCCTGTAATTCAAGAATCATATCGGCATTTGCAACAGGTTTTACTTCTGCAAGCGGATTTATGCGGGATTTTGATTTAAGTATAGATACCTCACCGCTGAAATCCGGATAGCCCATACTTAACTTTAACATGAACCGGTCAAGCTGGGAATCCGGCAGATTATGCGTACCTGCTGAACCGATAGGGTTCTGAGTGGCGATAACGGTATAGGGTTCAGGCAGATGATACGTCATACCGTCCACCGTGATACTTTTTTCCTCCATGAGTTCCAGTAATGCGGATTGCGTTTTACTTGAAGTACGGTTTATCTCGTCGGCGAGAAACAGGTTACAGAACGCCACACCCTTTCTGAACTCAAAATTACCGGTGTTCTTGTTGTAGATTGAAAATCCGGTTACATCTGAAGGCAGTACGTCCGGCGTGAACTGCATTCTGTTGTGTTCGAGTGAGAGAGCCTTAGAAAATGCGAGTGCTAAAGTTGTTTTGCCTACCCCTGGTATGTCCTCGATAAGTACATGACCTTTACACAGAATCGTCAGCAATACTTTTATTATAATCTGGTCTTTACCTACTACCGCTTTTTTTACCTCGCTTAAAATACCGTTTATGCGGTTTGAATAATATTTTTTGTCCATTTTTATTATCTCCTGTATCTTTATTTTTTGAAAAAAATGACTGCCGGTAATTTTTTTTACGGCAGTCGGGAAAATTATTATGATATTTCCTTAATCTCTTCACTGCCTGTAGGGTCAATGAGAATATCTTCAGTAATTTCACCTTTCATAAGTTTTTCAAAGTCTTCACCGTCAATTTTTTCAAATCTGAGTAAATACTTTGCGAGTAAGTGGAGTTTATCCATATTTGCGGTAAGGATTTCCGCACAGTCACTGTAAGCCTTATGGATTATCGACGATATTTCATTGTCAATCTGTCCGGCAACGGCTTCACTGTAATTTCTTGTATGCCCGTAATCCTTACCAAGAAAAACTTCATCATTATCAGAACCGTATACAACCGTACCGAGTTTCTTTGAAAAACCGTACTTTGTAACCATATTCCTTGCTGTATTCGTCGCACGTTCAATATCATTTGATGCTCCCGTGCAGATGTCGTCAAGTACGAGTTCTTCCGCCACACGTCCGCCGAGTAACATTATTATACTTTCTCTCATCTGATTACGTGAGACGTGCTGATCATCGTTATCGGGACGGGTTACGGTCAGACCTGCCGCCATACCACGCTGAATAATAGTAACCTGATGTACCTTGTCTTGTGTCGGGAGGTTGTAGGCGGTTATAGCGTGACCGGCTTCATGATAAGCTGTAACCCTGCGGTCATGTTCGGAAACAATTCTTGATTTCTTTTCCGGTCCGGCGATAACTTTCATTGTAGCGTCTTCAATATCCTTTTCCGTAATCGCTAACCTGTCAGCACGTGCGGCGAGTAATGCGGATTCGTTCAGTAAATTTTCCAAGTCCGCACCGGTAAAACCTTGTGTAGTCTGTGCGATTATCTTTAAATCTACGTCCGGAGCGAGTGGCTTATTTTTAGCGTGTACTTTCAGAATTTCTTCACGTCCTTTTACGTCGGGGTATCCAACTACAATCTGTCGGTCAAAACGTCCGGGACGTAACAGAGCAGGGTCAAGAATGTCACGTCTGTTTGTAGCGGCGATTACTATTACGCTTTCGTTACCGGTGAAACCGTCCATCTCGACGAGTAACTGGTTAAGTGTCTGTTCTCTTTCGTCGTGACCGCCTCCGAGACCTGCTCCACGGTGTCTGCCGACTGCGTCTATTTCGTCGATAAAGATTATCGCCGGTGAATGTTTTTTTGCCTGCTCGAAAAGGTCACGTACTCTTGAAGCACCAACACCAACGAACATCTCCACAAAGTCTGAACCCGATATCGGAAAAAACGGACAGCCTGCCTCACCGGCTACCGCTCTGGCAAGTAACGTCTTACCAGTTCCGGGAGGTCCGAGAAGTAAAACGCCTTTTGGTACTTTCGCACCTATTTCTGAATATTTTTTCGGATTCTTAAGATAGTCAACTATTTCTTCGAGTTCCTGTTTTTCCTCGTCCGCACCGGCAACGTCTGCGAAAGTAGCTTTTCTTGCTCCCGACTGGTTTTTCAGATTTGCTTTCCCGAATGATGTATACTTCCCTCCTCCACTGCTCTGCCTCATCATGAATATCAGTATAGCTATTCCGAGAATTATTGTCAGTATCACCGGTATAAGCGAATATAACCATGTGCGGTCAGTAATCTTGATATAATCCTGTTTCAAAGGCGTATCGGGATATTTTGCGTTGTAATTCTTTCTGTAATCTTCCGTATCGCTCAGAAAAATGTTGACATTCGGAACTTCATATCTCTTTTTGCTTTCCTCACCCCTGAGCTGATAAGTAAGTTCGCCAGTTCCTAAATCAAGTTCATAATACGAGACCTCGAAATTATCAAAATGACTTATTATACTGGTATAATCGTTTTTGCTGGTTGACGACGTAAGCCGTGTACTGAGGAAGTATATTCCGAAAATGGCAATCATCACAACCAGCAGATAGGTAAAAATGCCTCTGTTTCTTTTTGGTGTCAAAAAATATCCACTCCAATCTTTTTTTTATTTTTGTCTCACCGAAATTTTCATGAATTTTACGGTGTGTTCGTCAGGGGCTACACGTTGAGCGATACCTAAATTTTCGGCAAAAACAGTACCTTCAGCATCTTCGAGGAAGTGCAGGGTATCACGTTCTTCAGCCGGTATTTTCTCGTTAATCAGTTTCTTTACCGAAGACGTGAAATTTCTGCCCTTTAACTGTATTCTGTCACCAAACCGTCGGTTACGCAGAAGAACCCTTCCTATTATTTTATCATAATCCATCAGGTAAAATGTTAATTTTTTATGAACAGAATTAATTTTCCGCAAATCTTCACATGAAAGAATTTCACATGAAAGAATTTTGTCAGAAAATATAGAATTATCGCCGGTTTTCAATTCAACGGAAATCAGACCGGGTTGTTTAAGCGGTATAATTTTCTTAAGTTCCGCACTGTTACCGTCGGAGACAAAAAAAGTATCTCCGGAAATGTTGACTTTTCCGCCACCGGTGATAATTTTATCAATCTTCAGCAGTCTTTCGTGTGAGTAAGAAAACTGATTTTCTGAAAGTATACGTGCGATGCATCTTTTCCGGATTACCTCGTGAAACTGATTCAGACCGTTTAATTTATTACCGTTTCTGCATAAAGTCAACGCTTTTTCCGTAAGTTCTTCAATCAGCGAATTTTCCGAACGTATCGCATCTATCGAGTTTACGGAAGTTTCAATCAGTGACGGATTTATTCCGGCGAGTAACGGCAATATCTGGTGACGTATTCTGTTGCGTGTGTAATCGTCGGAAAGATTCGTACTGTCTGTTACGTAATCCTGACCGTTTTTTTTCAGATAATCTTCTATCTCCTGACGGCTTGCCACCAGAAGAGGACGGATTATGTTATCACGCACCGGCGGTATACCGGATATTCCTTTCAGTGCAGTGCCTCTTGTGAGATTGAATATAACGGTTTCAAGGTTATCATTTGCATTATGTGCGGTGGCAATCTTCGCACCGGCTGAATTTTCCGCAAATATCCGGTATCTTAATTTTCTTGCGGATTCTTCCGTTGAAAGACCATGTTTCTGAACGAAAGCGTTAACGTCACATGAAACGGCTGTAAACGGAATATTCATTTTTCCGCAAAGTTCCCGACAGAATTTTTCGTCCCGGTCACTTTCCTCACCTCTTAAACAGTGGTTCACGTGCAAAGCCTTTACGGTAAATTCAATTTTCCTGCTTATTTCCTTAAGTACAACAAGAAGGCTGATACTGTCCGCACCGCCTGAAAGACCGCATATGACAGTATCGCCTTTAACAATCATATTATATTTTTTAATAAAAGAAAAAATTTTATCAGTCATTTTTTATCTCTCCCCGGATTGTCGTCATAAACCGGATTTGAAAAACGGGTATACCTGCCGTCCCACATCAACTCTATAGTGCCGGTTTCGCCGTGACGGTTTTTAGCTATTATGCACTCGGAAATATTCGTGTTCGGACTGTCCTTGTTGTAATATGCGTCACGATACAGGAAGAGCACAATATCGGCATCCTGTTCGATAGAACCGGATTCTCTCAGGTCGGAAAGCATTGGTCTTTTATCGTTACGGCTTTCCACTCCTCTTGAAAGCTGGGAGAGTAATATTACAGGAATATCCAGTTCTTTCGCCATTATTTTAAGCTGACGTGTTATTTCCGATACTTCCGTAACCCTGTTTTCACGCCGTGAGGCAGAAGATATAAGCTGAAGATAGTCAATGACAACAAGACCCACATTACGTAAACGTTTCAGTTTTGATTTTATCTGCTGTACGGATATACTGGCGGTATCGTCAATATACATGGGGAGCGAGCTTAAATAGCCTGCTCCGTTTGCGAGTTTTTCCCATTCCTCTCCAGTGAGACGACCGTTACGGATACGACCCGAATCAACAAGGGATTCTGTGGAAAGCATACGGAGTGCGAGCTGTTCGCCTGACATTTCAAGATTGAATACAACAACAGCCTTTTCCGTTCTTCTGGCAACGTTTACGGCTATATTCATAGCAAAGGACGTTTTACCCATTGCGGGGCGTGCGGCAATTATAATAAGGTCAGATTTGTTAAGCCCTGAAATAATGTTGTCAAGATAAACAAAGCCGGAGTTTAACCCCTTGTACTTTTCCTTATCCGGACCGGTTATTTTGCCCAGATAGTCATAAGCTTCAGTGACAGCCTCTGAAATAGGTATAAGTTCATTTTTCACACGTTCCTGGCGGATTGCATATATTTGATTTTCTAAAGAATCAAGAAGTAAATAAAGGTCATTTTCTACGTAAGCATTTTTAATGATATTTTCTGCCACTTGTACAAGGAAACGCCGAACATATTTATCTTTGATTATATCACAATAACTTTTTATCTGTGATTCCGAAATTTTAAGGTCTTCAATTTTCGATAAATAACCATCCGTAACAGATGAACTGTTCACTATTCCTAAACTGACTGATTTATCTGTAATTGTTATCAAATCTACCGTATCATTATTGGAGTACATCTTTACAATCTCTACATATATCATCCGATGTTGTTCAGTAAAGAAATACTCTGGCTTTAAATTTTCCGTAGCTTTCGGAATTAAAGACGGGTTAGCAATAATTGAACCTAATAGAGCTTGTTCCGTTTCCGAACTGTGTGGCAGATTGTTTGATTCCATAAGGTATCACCGGTCAGCCTTCTGTCACTTCAATATCTATTTTTTCGGAAATACCATTATAAAGTTTTATTACGGCGTTATATGAGCCGAAATTCTTTATATCCCCACTGAGATTTATTTTCTTCTTGTCGATTTCCACACCCACCTGATTTTTAATAGCTTCCGCAATGTGTCCGGCTGTTACAGAACCGAAAAGCCTGCTGTTTGAACCAGCCTTTGCGGTAACGGTTATTTTTTTACCTCTTAGTTTTTCTGCGGATTCCTTAGCTTTCTGAATTTCAATGTCAACTTTATGCTGTGCGGAGGCTTTCTGACCGGCTAGTTCCGCCATATTTTTCTGATTAGCTTCTATCGCCAGACCTTTCGGGATAAGCATATTCCTTGCATAACCATCGGCGACGTTCTTTACTTCTCCCTTTTTTGCTGAACCTTTTACGTCCTGTAGAAAAATTACTTTCATAAAAAACTTCCTTTCATGTTAAAATAATATATTAATCCGGATTTTTTTTAACTGTTTCCGGAATAATCGGTTTCATCTATGGCATTTCTGAGAATCTCTTTTACTTCGGCGGTTGATTTGTCTTTAATCTGCGTAGCCGCCATTGTCTGATGTCCGCCACCGCCGAGTTTTTCCATGATTACCTGTACGTTCACCGCACCGAATGAACGGGCTGAAATATTTACGGTATTCCCTGTTTTATAGAGTACGAAAGACGCTTCAATGCCGGATATACATAATAATTCGTCCGCCGCCTGAGGTGAGGCAATGCGTATATCATCTGATTCAAAATCTGCGGTTGCGATTGCAAAATTGTTATATATCTCCGCAGACGATACTATTCTTGACTTCCGCTTATATAAGTCTATCGAACCGGAAAACAGCAGTTTTACCCCGACAGTATCCGCACCCAGTTTTTTAAGAAACGCAGCGGCTTCAAAGGTGCGTGAACCGGTACGCATCACGAAATTTTTAGTATCAAGCATAATTCCGGCAAGAAGTGCGTCGGCGTGACACGGTGGGAGAATCTCATCAGGCGGAAAACTGAAATATTGTATAATTTCCGTTACCATTTCCGAAGCAGACGAAGCATACGGTTCGTGGTGGAAAATAACGGCATTATCTATAAAACCTGCCTTTTTCCTGTGATGGTCTATCACCACTACAGATTTTGCCTTATCGTAAAGTTCCGGAGATTCAAGAACGTCACGGCTGTGTGTATCAACTATGATAAGTAAATCCTGCTCCGTAATAAGTGAGATTGCATTTTCCGGTGATATGAATAATTCGTTGTCGGTACGTTCTTCCGTGATGTCGATAAGATTAGTTGCGAGATTTGCGGAACGGTTTACGACAATATGTGCCTCTTTCCCGAGCAGGCGGACAGCACCAGCCATACCGCACGAAGACCCGACGGAATCCAGATCGCCGAAACGGTGACCCATAAGGAAAATCTTTTCAGAACTCATGATTACGTCTTGTAATGCGTTGGCGAGTATACGTGTTTTCGCACGGGACTTTTTTTCCATACCCTGCGATACTCCGCCGAAAAACTGATAGCCACTCTCCGTTTTTAATACAGCCTGGTCACCGCCTCTGCCTAAAGCCATATCAAGGCACTGTTTCGCAATCTGTTCACTTTCTGCGAGAGATTCCGCACCTTTTCCCACTCCTATTGAAAACGTCAGCGGATATTTTCCCGCAATCTTTATATTTCTTGCGAGGTCGAGAATATTGAATTTTCCGGCTATAATCTCGTCAAGATGCTTATTCTCGATTACCGCATAGAACGTATTTGAACCGCTTTTCCGGACGAATCCGTTAGTACTGCTCATGAAGTTTTCAATAAGTTTTTCAACCTCAACTGATGCCTGCGATTTTTCACTTTCCTTTGCGTTCTGAAGGATTTCATCGTAATTATCAACCATTATCACAACGACGTTAGGGTGTGTTTCGTCAAACTTCTTTTTCAGTGCAGTATAGTTTGTTTCGTCACGGAAGAAGAGTATATAAAGTGAAACATCATTTTCAGAATATTTATCAGAAGTTATACGGTATGTACTTCCGCCGATTTTACAGATACCTGTTCCGGATGAAATTATATTTTCGATATTAACATCTGTAAGACTGCCTATATCCAGACCGTAGATATTACGGTTTCCGCCCAGTTTTTCGGAGAATGCGGAATTATACCATATAAGCTGACGTTCGCTGTCTATGACGGCAACAGGTTCAGTGACGGAATTTATATATTCGGATACCGAGTTTTCGAGATGTTCATTCATTCTTGAAACGTGTTTCATAGTATTTCCAGCGAAGAAAAACACTTCAGCGAGACAGCAAACGGCGGTGAGTGCGGACAGTATCAGACAGGTTATTCCCTTAGCAGAATCATAATTACTTAGCATGAGTGCGGAAGTTACAGTTTCCGTGAGAAGAATTGCAAGTAATACAAGCGATACTGCCGGAAATTTCTTTTTCAAAAATTACAGCTCCTTTCGGACACACTTCATGTTTCCATGATAACAGGCAGTATCATGGGGTGACGCTGTGTTTTTCTATAGATAAATTCGGCGAGTTCGTCACGCATCTTGTCTTTAAGGAAGCCCCATTCACGCAGTTCTGCGGAAGAACAGCCGTAAAGAATATCCTTGATACATTTGCGTGCATCTGTCATGAGTTCTTCGGATTCACGGACATATACGAAACCTCTTGAAATTATATCCGGACCGGCGGAAATTCTGTTTGAACCCCTTTCAAGACCAATTACTACTATTATAATTCCGTCCTGTGCGAGATGTCGGCGGTCATGAAGGACTATCGATCCCACATCACCCACGCCGAGACCGTCAACCAGCGTTCTTCCTGCCGGAACTTGTGAGACAATGCCCATTCTGTTTCCGTCCGTTTCGATAACATTTCCGATACCGGCTATGAAAATATTTTCCTCCGGAATTCCCACCTGTAACGCCAGTTCGCTGTGTTTCTTCAGGTGTTTGTATTCGCCGTGCACGGGTATAAAGAACTTAGGTTTTGTGAGTGCGAGCATAAGTTTGAGTTCTTCCTGGCACGCATGCCCCGATACATGAACTTCATACATTGCTTCATAAACCACTTCCGCACCGGATTTCATTAATTCGTTTACAACTTTTGTTACATATTTTTCGTTACCAGGTATCGGGGTGGCGGAGATTATGATAAAATCCATCGGCGTTATGACAACTTGTTTGTGGTCGTTCATCGCCATGCGTGTTAATGCTGACATAGGCTCACCCTGACTGCCGGTGGTAATCAATACGATTTCCTCACTGTTATAACTTTCCATTTCCTCAATGTCAATCATGATTTTATCCGGCACGTTCAGATAGCCTGATTCCTTTGCGGTAGTGATAACATTTATCATACTTCTGCCGAAAACCGCCACTTTCCGTCCATACTTCACCGCACAGTTTATAATCTGCTGTACCCTGTGGATATTCGACGAGAACGTAGCAATTATCACACGTTTACCCTCCGCCTGCTGGAAAAGCCTGTCAAAAGATGCACCGACGGTTTTTTCCGAACGTGTAAAGCCTGCTCTTTCCGCATTGGTGGAATCCGACATAAGAGCGAGCACGCCCTTGTTACCGAGTTCGCCGAAACGTGCGAGGTCGATAACTTTTCCGTCTATGGGGGTGGAATCAATTTTGAAGTCTCCCGTATGGATTATCACACCGGCTGGCGTATGGATTGCCATGCCGACGGAATCAGGTATTGAGTGGTTAACCTTTATGAACTCCACCGCCATACAACCCATTTTAACGGTCTTGCGTGGTTCAACAACGTGCAGTTTCACCTTACCGCTTAAACCCTGCTCTTTCAGTTTGCTTTCGATAAGTCCGATAGTCAGGCGTGTGGCGTATACCGGAACGTTGATTTTCTTCAGTAAATAGGGTAAAGCTCCTATGTGGTCTTCGTGACCGTGTGTTATTACAATGCCTCTTATGCGGTCTTTGTTGCGTTCAACGTATGCGAAATCAGGGATTACGATATCCACACCGGGCATATCGGAATCGGGGAAAGACAGTCCGCAGTCGAGAATAAACATATCATTTGAACATTCAAAGACGGTCATATTCTTTCCAATCTCGTTAAGTCCGCCGAGTGGGATTATTTTTACAGTAGCCTTCCTGATTTCTTTCTGCTGTACCGGTTTTTCCGCCGTGATGACGCTGTTTTCCGTGGGAGTTCTTTTTTTATAGTAACGCTTCTGATACGTCCCTTTCGGAGTATAATTTTTGGGTCGGGTAGATTTTTCCCTTTCGTTCACTATATAACCTCGCTTTCTGATAAATGGTTAATTGATTTGATTTATTCCGGAATTTTCAGTAGTAAATCATCCGTAAAGCTTACAGACAGTCAGGGAAAGTTGATAGATATTCATTGAAAGAGCGTTCCGGAAAATATGATTAAAATTTTAAGTAAATGCTTCCGACTGAATCGGAAGCGGTGATTGATACATCTATAATTA
>JAIDCY010000043.1 GCA_029055625.1 Ruminococcus sp.
GTTATATAATATATGTACTATAAATCAGAGGTGATTTTAATGTATCATATAGTACTATGCGATGACGAAAATGCATTAATCGCAGAATTAAAAAACTGTCTGCAACGTTATGCTGATAAACATAATATTGAATTTACATATCATATCTTTTATGATGGTACTAATCTTCTTGCTAACTACAGTACGGATTTTGACCTTATTTTTCTTGATATAAAAATGAGTGCCATGAACGGTATCGAAACCGCACAGCAGATACGTAAAACAGATAGTAATGTAGGAATCATTTTCCTTACATCTATTACACAGTATGTATGGCAGGGATACGAAGTAAATGCGGTAAACTATCTTCTCAAACCACTGAAATATATTCGGTTGGAAATGGAACTTGACAGATATTTTTCACGCTATCGTGGAAAAAACGCTCAGTATCTTACATTTTCAAACAACTGCGGAAAATTCAAGGTTTTATATAAGGATATCCGTTATGTCGAGACTTACAGGCGTAATGTTCTTCTGCACTTTGAGGATAAACAACAGATTATTTATCAGAGTATGAAGGAATTTTCTGCTTTACTTGAAAAAGCCCCCTGTTTCACACGATGTCATGCAAGTTTTATAGTAAATCTCGCTTACGTCAGAAGTGTGGAAAATCTCGAAGCCGTTCTTATCACAGGTGAACGTATTCCCGTAAGTCAGCCCAGACGCAAGGACTTTATGATTAAAATTACGGAATACTGGGGGAATCTGCTGTGATACAGGTACTTGATATTATAGCTTTTCTGCTGAACTGGATAAATTCGTTTTTTCTTTTTATGGTTATCGGACGTTTTCTTGATATAAAAGAAAAAATACCTGTAAAAATCATGGCTTATGCTTTCTGCATCCCTATCTCAAATATCGTAATTTTTGCAAATGATATTACTAATATTATCGGTGTTCTTATTGGTTTTATAATTTTTACATTTATATTTTATCGGGATATATGGATATGTAAACTTTCAACAGTCATTATTCTCTATCCTATGATAGTATCTATAAATTATCTCGCACAGGATACAGGAATGCAGATATATTTTTATATAATAAGCATACGGGAATTAAATGCGGAAAATATTTTAATAAGTACGCTGATACATACAATATCACTTGCAATCGCACCTGTAATATGGTTCTCGATATGGCAGATTCTGAAACGCAGGAATATCAGGTCAATTTCCCTGCTTAATACAAAAATGTGGCTTATGATTGATGGTGTATGTTTATCTGTATTTATAGCGGTACTTGTTACGCTGAATTTTATGCCTGACAATTCATGGATGGGTTATCCGATTTGCCTTTCGGGAATAATTACTGTTTTTGCCTGTTTGTATCTGACATTATATATCGCTGATTCAATACTTACAGAATATCAGTTGCAGACTATGAAGAAAAAGCATAAATATTATGAAGAAAAGATACAGGAGGAAGAACGTATCAGAAGTATATATCATGATATGAAAAATCATTTACTCGTAATTGAAAATCAGAGCGGAACAGATTACGCAAAAGAAATCGCTAAAAAACTCCGCATGGAGATTTCCGATTATGAAGACTATGTACATACAGGAAATGATATTCTCGATGTCATTATTAAAGAAAAATCACGTATGGCAAGGGAAAATGATATTGATTTTTCTGTAACAATCGATTTTTCCGGAGTACATTTCATTGAACCCCTTGATATCAGCACCATTTTCGGAAACAGTATTGATAATGCTATTGAAGCTACCGGAAAACTTCCGGAAGAATACAGAACGGTCATGATAAAAGCTGGAATAGTTCATAGTTTCGTCATGATAGTTATTGAAAATACTTGTTCTGATGTATCTGAAAGAAAATCGGGAACTACAAAAGATGATAAATTTCTTCATGGTTTCGGTATAGGAAATATTAAAAAGACGGTGGAAAAATATAACGGAGAATATACGTCAGAATGTAAAGACAAAAAGTATACGCTGAAAATTTTAATACCTTTTTCAACTGAAAGAAAGTCGGTCTCAGATTAAGTGACCGGCTTTTTTGTCAGATTTTGCAGTTTCAGTATTAGATTTTACGTTGTATGTTGTAAAAATATCTGTGACATGGTAGGATAAAAGCATCAGAAAAACACAGGAGGAATTAACAATGAGTGTATTGACTGCAAATAATCTTAAGAAATATTACAGAAACGGTGAAAGTCTTGTAAAAGCACTGGATGATGTAAGCGTATCGATAGAAAACGGCGAATTTATCGCCATTGTCGGTACTTCGGGAAGTGGAAAATCCACACTTCTTAATATGCTTGGTGGGCTTGATGTTCCTGATTCCGGCAATGTGACTGTTGAAGAAAAACATCTTGAAAATATGACGGAAGAACAGCTGACAGTATTCCGCAGAAAAAGAATAGGTTTTATTTTTCAGAACTATAATCTTATTCCGTATCTGACCGCATACGAAAATATCGTACTTCCCATCTGTCTTGACGGCAGAATGGAAGACAAGGAATTTTTAAATAAAGTAGTCAGTTTTCTTGATTTGAAAGATAAATTAAAAAAATATCCCTGTCATATGTCAGGCGGTCAGCAACAGAGAGTTGCAATAGCCCGTGCGTTACTGTCGAAACCGGCAATCATTCTTGCAGATGAACCTACTGGAAATCTTGACAGCAAAACAACAGACAAAGTTATAAACCTGCTCAGAATGACAAGCGAAAAATTTCAGCAGACTATCATCATGATTACCCATAATCCCGAAATTGCAGAAAAAGCTGACAGACAGATACGTATTGAGGACGGAAAAATTTATGTGGAAAGCGGTACGGAAAAATGAATAAAATACAGAAACAAATCATTTCACTTATGGCAAGGCAGAGTCTTAAATCCGGAAAATTACGCAATATTTCTGTAATGATTACTATTATTCTTGCAACGGCTCTGTTATCGGTAATTCTTCTTTTCGGCGTAGCAGACCGTACAGTAAATAAAGAAAAAATATCGCATATTCAACAGGCAGGATTTTATAATCTGACAAAAGAACAGCTTTCCGCACTTGAATCGGCTGAAGAAATTTCATACAGTCTGAACGTCAAAACCGGTATGCTGTCACCGCAGAAAAATTTTGATGTAATACCTTATTATATAAGTGAACTTTCGGATAATATACAAATAGGCAGTCTTGAATCCGGCAGACTTCCCGAACAGATATATGAAGTGGCGGTTTCCGAAGGAATGATGAAAAAAATGAATATAAACGCTGTTGTCGGAAGTGAATTTGATATGACGTTTTATGACGGAACAACAGAACATCTTATAGTATCGGGAATAATGAAGAGTAGCGATAATGCAAAACAGTATGCGGTTTTCTTTTCAAAGGAATATGCGGAAAACGGAAGTCAGTTAAAAGATAGTCCGTATGAACTGTATGCAAAATTTCATTATGCAGAATGTATGAATAAAAACGAGTGTAAGGAAATGATTTATCACGTCGGGGAGAGAGCAGGAATTGAGCATAAATATATAAGTCCCACCAAAGCATTCCTTGATATGCTTACACCTGATTCGCAGATGATTATATCGGTAATTATTGTCGGATTTTTTATTTTGCTTGCCTGTATACTGGTAATTTATGGTGTTTTCTACATATCGGTTATTGACAGGATTCACCAGTTCGGACAACTCCGTACAATAGGGATGACTGAAAATCAGATGAAAAAATTTGTATCCCGTGAGGGTGGAAAGTTATTTATCCGTTCAGTACCGATAGGGCTTCTGACCGGTGGGATTGCTGGGTACATAATAAATCCTGATGGCTGGAGATGGTTTAATACTCTGTGGATATTTGCCTTGGTATGTACTCTGATTTATATAATTACAATGATTTCCGTATACAGACCGGCAAAAACAGCATCAACAGTTTCACCGACAGAGGCTTTACACTATACACCGCAGAACGATACAAAAAAGGCATCAGGAAAATGTGAATGTCGCAATCTTACACCACTTGGTATGGGTATAATGAATTTTTCCCGAAACCGTAAAAAAGCGGTATCAACGCTTATGTCTTTAGGATTAGGTGGTATTCTTTTTATCACGTCGGCAACATATATATCATCTTTTGACAGAAACGGCTTTGCACGTCAGGGAGATTTCAGAGATGCGGAATGTGTTATCGGTATTTCTTCTGTTGCAATAGAACTTGATGAAAACGGTCTTAGTGGTATACAGAGTAAAAATCCGATTGATGAAGATTTTGTAGAAAAAATCAAAGCAGTTGATGGTGTGGAAAATGTTAATGAAGTAAAAAATTTTGGTATCAGGTTTGATTTTCCGCAGAAAGAAGAATACGGAAATGATGATACAATTATGTTACTTTCCGACGAACAGACAAAAACGATAGATAAATATCTTGATGATGGCGATGCAGATTACAACAAGCTTACAAGTGGAAATTATATACTTATAGCAGGTAATGATATAGCTGATGAGATTTACGGCTGGAAATTTTCTGTCGGAGATAATCTTATATTCCACTATTATGACGGTGAAAAAATGTCTGAAAAAAAGATTGAAATTCTCGGTATACTCAACGATAAATTTAATCTGAAAAATGAGCCGGAGTGTTGGTTTGTACTCCCTGAAAATGCTGTAGATAACTGGATTTCATATGACAGTCTGAACAGTAAGCTATTGATTGCCATAGATTCCGGAAAGGAAATTGAAGCAGGTGAACAGCTTGAAGTTATTACAGCGGAATATCCGGAACTTTATATTGAAACTTTACAGGACAGAAATCAGCAGTATAATGAATACGCTGACCAGATTTTCGGTGCGATAGGCGGACTTGCAGTTTTTATTATGATGTTCAGTATTCTTAGCATGATAAATATGTTGATTACAAATATTATTACTAAAAAACATGAACTTGCAATTCTTGAATCCATAGGCATGAGCAGGCGACAGATACGTAAAATGCTTTTAGGTGAAAGTATATTATTGACAGGCGTTACCTTAGCTTTGACGCTGACTGTCGGAACACTTTTCGGATATATACTTAGTAAGGTTCTTTATAACAACGGTGCATTTTATATGACATTCAGATTCCCGACGTTATTTACATTGGCATATGCTACCGTATTGATAAGTGTTCCGCTGATAATATCATCAGTTTTTATGAACAGTTTTTCTAAAGAAACTCTTACAGAACGTCTCAGGAAAATAAACTTTTAATTCTGAATATCAAAAAAATCCCTCCACAGAAATTTCCGCGGAGGAATCTTTTACCCCAATTATTTAACTAAAAGCTGTTTCATAAGAACAAGGTCGAATACATCAACTCTGTTATCACCGTTTAAGTCAGCGGTTTTCGGATTCTGAATATAAGTTCCGGACGATTCAGATAAAAGCCACCTGTTAAGAGTAACGGCATCTGCAACAGTAATATCACCGTCAGTATTTGTATCGCCCTTTTCGCCGATAACTGTTACACTACAGTTCTGCCAGTTTCTGAAAGCTTCTTCCTGCATTTTCTGTCCTTATTTATCATCCAGTTTATTTGTAAACATGTCTCCCATATCTTGATAAAATTCAAACGGATAAATTTTTCCATTTTCGACGTCTTCAGGGATTGTGAATTCAGTTTCCATTATAACGCCGTCGTTACCATTATTTCCACTCCCTGTAGCTATCAGAAAGCAGTTTGATAAATAATCGTTATAAAATGGTATTAAAGATTTTACAGCTTCACCGGTTTTTAATCTGGATAAAGTAAGTTCGTCATCATAACTGAAATGTAAACCAACCGAACTATATTTCATATCTGCCCCTTCAACTTCAACTGTAAGTTTTACTTTTTCCCCTGGTTTAGCCTTATATTCTGATTGTCCGTTTACTTTAAGACTTAACATCGGATATATATAAAGATACCTGTCTTCCCAGCAAAGTCTTCCCCAATATACTTCAGAGGGGTCTTCATCTGACGGATACAGAAATAATTTCTTTATTATTTCTACATCTATTTCATCTATAACGTCATCTCCGTTTTCTTGCAGGAGTTTTTGATGTCATAATCTGTGAAATGAATTTCTGTTTGTTTTCGAGAGTCTGATAGCTGTAGGCATCGTCCTTAAAAAGAAAAATGGCTGTCGAATTATTGACTATTTGTGCATTATGTGGTATAATTAAAAACAGAAGTTATCATTATGATAACATATTGAAATATATCGAAAGTGAGAATATATTATGATAGATAACAAAAAAGAACAGGAACGTGCGGAACTTCACCGTACAATATGGAGTATTGCTAACGATTTGAGGGGTAGCGTTGACGGCTGGGATTTCAAGAACTATGTTCTTGTAATGCTTTTTTACCGTTATATTTCCGAAAATCTTACAAATTACATCAATGCCGGTGAACATGAAGCAGGTGATAATACTTTTGATTACGCAAAGCTGTCCGACGAAGTGGCAGAAGATGCCCGTGAAGATATGGTACAGACAAAAGGCTTTTTCATTCTGCCGTCACAGCTTTTCTGTAATGTACTTGCAAAAGCCGATACCGACGAGAATCTTAATGAAACTCTTGAAAGCGTTTTCAGAAGTATTGAGGCTTCCGCACAAGGTTGCGACAGTGAAGACGATTTCAAAGGGCTTTTTGACGATTTCGACGTTAATAGTAATAAACTCGGTGCTACTGTCGCTAAAAGAAATGAACGCCTCGTCAAGCTGATGAACGGTGTCGCTTCTATGCAACTCGGCGACTATCAGGAAAATACTATCGATGCGTTCGGTGATGCTTATGAGTATCTTATGGGTATGTACGCTTCCGGTGCTGGTAAATCCGGTGGGGAATACTTTACGCCTCAGGAAGTTTCAGAACTGCTTACAAAACTTGCAACCGTCGGCAAAACTGAAGTAAATAAAGTCTATGACCCTGCTTGTGGTTCGGGTTCGTTACTGCTGAAGGCTTCCAAAATTCTCGGCAAGGATAACGTCAGACAAGGTTTCTACGGTCAGGAAATCAACATCACTACTTATAACCTCTGCCGTATAAATATGTTTCTGCACGATATTGACTACGACAAGTTCAATATCGCACATGAAGATACACTCGTTTCGCCTCAGCACTGGGACGATTCACCTTTTGAAGTAATCGTATCAAATCCGCCTTACTCTATCAAGTGGGCTGGCGATTCCGATTCCCTGCTCATTAATGACCCTCGCTTTTCACCGGCTGGCGTACTCGCTCCGAAATCTAAAGCTGACCTCGCTTTTATTATGCACTCGCTATCGTGGCTCGCTAATGACGGCGTTGCATCAATCGTCTGCTTCCCTGGGGTGATGTATCGTGGCGGTGCTGAACAGAAAATACGTAAATATCTTATTGAAAACAATTTCATTGACTGCATTATACAGCTTCCCGATAACCTCTTCTATGGTACTTCTATTGCTACGTGTATAATGGTTCTGAAGAAGAACAAAACCGACAATAACACGCTTTTTATTGACGCTTCCAAAGAGTGCATAAAGGTAACGAACAGCAACAAACTTACTGACGAAAATATTACTAAAATTGTTAAAACATTTACTCAGCGTGAAGATATAAAGTATTTCTGCCGTCTTGTTTCTACTGGTGAGATTGCCGAAAATGACTATAATCTTTCCGTTTCCACGTATGTGGAGCAGGAGGATACAAGAGAAGTAATTGACATTTCCGCACTTACCGCCGACATCAGAAAAAAAGTCGGGAATATTTTTTCGCTCTGTAAGGTTATAGAAAATATTACTTTTGAAGTAGATAAAATTTATGATTTGATAAATAAACTCTGCCCCGACGGCGTGGAATATGTGCCGTTATGGTCAGTTACAATATGGGATAAAAAATTTAAATCTGTTGAAAAAGGAAAGCAGAAAAAAACAATTTCTTATCCTTATTTACTGGCTAATGATTTATTTTCACTTAAAAGAGAAGACGGAAATGTTTTTCTTTTGTCTACAGGTGAAGAAACAGGATGGACAACTGAAGAACTTGCTGGTGATAATATATGTGATGGTGAAGTTGTAACAATTCCGTGGGGAAAATCAAGGGCTGTCGTTGATTGTATTAAATATTATAAAGGTAAATTTATAACAGCTGATAACAGAATAGCTACATCTTATGACACAGATGCTTTATTAAATAAATATCTTTATTATTGGATAATGACAAAAGGAGATTTAATTGATACTTTTTATCGTGGTTCAGGAATCAAACACCCCGATATGAATAAAGTTTTAAATTTAGAAATTCCCCTACCGCCTTTAGAGGTACAACGTGAAATTGTCAGGGTACTTGACAATTTGCCAGACCTTACACAGGAGTTTACGCAGGTGCTTACGCTCTATAAAAAACAATATGAATACTACAGAGATAAGCTGTTAAATTTTAAGGAGCTGAAAAAATGAATTATTTTGCAACAAGCGAAAACACCGTCGTGACCGAATACACCTCCGAACCTCGTACCGCCGAAGCGTATCAGACCGAAGCGGAGCTTGAAAGGGATTTTATAAGCCGTCTCGGTCAGCAGGGCTATGAGTATCTGAACATACACAGGGAAAGCGATTTGATTTTCAATCTCCGCACGCAGATTGAAAAGTTAAATAAATATACTTTTACTGAAAACGAATGGAAACGCTTTTTTCATGAACATATAGCCAATGCCAACGACGGTATACTTGAAAAAACAAGAACCATTCAGGAAGACCATGTGAAAAACTTACGGCGTGATGACGGTACAACTAAAAACATCATGTTAATTGATAAAAAGAATATACATAATAATTTCATGCAGGTAATAAATCAGTATGAAGTTGATGCCGGTAAACGCAGGAACCGTTATGACGTGACCCTACTTGTAAACGGGTTACCGCTTGTGCATATCGAGTTAAAACGCCGTGGTGTACCGATTCGTGAGGCGTTCAATCAGATAGACCGTTATCAGCGTGAAAGTTTCTGGGCAGGTTCTGGACTTTTCGAGTATGTACAGATATTTGTTATCTCCAACGGCACGAACACAAAGTATTATTCAAATACTACACGTTTCAACGCCGTGAAAGAAGCCGGAAAAAGTCACAGAAAGTCAAAAACAAGCAATTCCTTTGAATTTACGTCGTTCTGGGCGGATTCCAATAATAAAGTGATTCCCGATATTGTGGACTTTACTAAGACTTTTTTCGCAAAACATACCATATTAAATATACTTACAAAATACTGTATTTTCACATCTGAAAACCTGTTACTCGTGATGCGACCGTATCAGATAGTCGCAACGGAACGCATATTAAACAGGATTGAAATTGCACATAATTATAAGAAATACGGTTCAGTTGCAGGTGGCGGATATATCTGGCATACCACCGGAAGCGGAAAAACTCTTACATCATTCAAGACCGCACGGCTTGCCTCAAAGCTGGAATATATTGATAAGGTTTTGTTCGTGGTTGACCGTAAAGACCTTGACTATCAGACGATGCGAGAATACGACCGTTTCGAGAAAAGTTCAGCAAACAGTAATACTTCAACTGCTGTTCTGAAAAGTCAGCTTGAAAATCCTGACTGCCGTATTATTATTACGACCATTCAGAAACTTGCAACGTTTATCAAGAAGAATCCTGTTCACGATGTATATAACAGGCGTATTGTCATAATATTTGACGAATGTCACAGAAGTCAGTTCGGAGATATGCACGTAGCGATTACAAAAAAATTCAGGAAATATAATATTTTCGGCTTTACCGGTACGCCTATATTTGCCGTCAATTCAGGAGCAGGTAAAAATCCCAATCTTCGTACAACTGAACAGGCTTTCGGAGACCGTCTGCACCAGTACACCATTATTGACGCTATCAATGACAAGAATGTATTGCCGTTTCGTGTGGATTACATCAGGACTATGGACAAGGAAGAGGATATTGAAGATGTTAGGGTATGGGATATTGACCGTGAATCTGCATATCTTGCACCGGAACGTATTTCACTGGTAACAAGATATATACTTGACCATTTCAATCAGAAGACGTATCGCAATGAACGGACGTATAATTATAACGTTCTTACAAATGTTTCCGAAATTGCCGAATCACAGAAGCGTGAGCAGGTGAAAGAAATCAAGAAAAAACAACGTGTAAGCGGTTTTAACTCTATATTTGCGGTATCGTCGGTGAAATCCGCTAAACTTTACTATGAAGAATTTATGAAACAAATGACCGCTCACCCTGAAAAATCGCTGAAAATAGCGGTTATATATAGTTATGGTGCAAATGAGGAAGACCCCGACGGTATTCTTGACGAGGAAAATTCAGAAGATACTTCCGCACTGGATTCAACTTCCCATGACTTCCTCGAATACGCTATAAAGCAGTATAACCGCCAGTTCAATACAAATTATGATACTTCAGGTGATAAGTTTCAGAGTTATTATAAAGACGTTTCGCTACGTATGAAAAACAAGGAGCTTGATTTGCTGATTGTAGTAAATATGTTCCTGACCGGTTTTGATGCAACTACACTCAATACGTTATGGGTTGACAAAAATCTTAAAATGCACGGTCTGATACAGGCATTTTCACGGACAAACCGCATATTGAATTCTGTAAAGACTTTCGGCAATATTGTGTGTTTCCGAGCGTTGAAGAAACGTACAGATGCGGCTATTGCTCTTTTCGGAGACAAGGAAGCCGGTGGTATCGTTACTTTGCGGAGTTTCAACGATTATTATAACGGCTATGATGACGATAAAGGAAATCATACAGACGGCTACGTTGACATGATAGACAAATTATTGAAAGATTTTCCGCTTTCCGAACCTCAGATTACAGGAGAGGCACAGCAGAAAGATTTTATTGTTTTGCTCGGTGCGATTCTGCGTATGCGTAATTTACTCGTCAGCTTCGACGAATTTGAGGGCATGGAGATTATTTCAGAGCGTGATTTTCAGGACTATCTCGGACGGTATCAGGATTTGCGTGACGAATGGAACAGACGTCGCAAAAACGGTGATTTGACTAATATTGATGATGATATTGTATTTGAGATAGAATTAATCCGGCAGATAGAAATAAATATTGATTATATTCTCATGCTTGTTGCACAGTATCACGATAGTCATTGTATGGACAAGGAAATACTTATTACTATTCAGAAAGCCGTTGAATCAAGTCCGGAACTCAGAAGTAAAAAAGACCTTATTGAAAATTTCATAAATGGTATCAATGATGCCGACGACGTAATAAACGAATGGCATTCCTATGTTGCGGAGGAACGTGAAAAGGCGGTTACTGCCCTTATTACAGAAGAAAAACTGAAAGAAAAAGAAACAAGAGAATTTATAAAACGTTCTTTCCGTGATGGTGCTGTCAAAGAAACAGGTACTGACATAGATAAAATACTTCCGGCAGTATCACGTTTTGGCGGTGGTAATCGCAAATCTAAAAAAGCAACTGTTATTGAAAAACTCAAGGCTTTCTTTGAAAGATTTTGGAATATCGGATAATTATACTTAAGCATTGATGTTTTAATATATGTTTACACAAGTATATTGGCATTTTTTACCGTTGAAATTTACCGCTAAAATGAGGCGGTAATAAAAACACCTATTTATGATAAGAATATGATAAAATAGTGACTATTACATGAAAAATAGATAATTTATATAAAAATGTCGTAAACTTGAACCAAAGTTAGTTAGGAAAATTTTGCTTATTTATAGCCATTTTTTCGACTTTCCGAACCAATAACGAACCAAGCACTTTTTTTGGTTTGTTGGTTCAGTTGGTTCAACAGACAAAAATATAAAAACCTCACATTTTACAGTGAGGTTTTTAAAATTAACAGTAGTATACTTTTACATTGCCATATGGTTTTATCCATTCTGTTTTGCCTGTCTTATTCCATCCTAAAGCGGTAAGAGTACGTGCAATGTCCAATGAAAATTTGCGGTTAATAGGCTGATTGAGGTCATATGCAAATAATTCGCAGGCTATTTTCTTGACGGAAACACGGTCACAACGGTAAGCTCCTGATGATGCGTTGCTGTT
Source organism: Ruminococcus sp. (assembly GCA_029055625.1). Lineage (GTDB taxonomy): Bacteria > Bacillota > Clostridia > Oscillospirales > Ruminococcaceae > Ruminococcus. Next base: position 12,087 of record JAIDCY010000043.1, read on the forward strand.
CTGATAGTCAATGATATAGTTTCTCCTTGTTTCCAAACTTAACGTGTACCAATCAGACGTTATAGGAATTTCAAGGAAGTTATATATATCGGACTGTAATGGGCCTTCATCGAAGTGCTTGCGTTGTTCCTGTTCAGCTAAGGCGAGAACTTGACTACCCTGAATATAGATGCACTGACCGTTTCGGTAGAGATGTACCGCCTCTGCCCACAACTGGGAAATATATTCGGAAATAAGGTCTTTGTCGATGTTCTTGGTGGCTTGTGATATATTCACATCTATCGGATAATAACGACGGTCACCTGTTTCATCTTTCAGGAAATCGTAATTGTTGGTAGTTCCGATAAATACGCACTGACGTGGACGTTGTTCGGGATTTCTTCCGTAAGGTCTGCGGTAAAAGTCCTGCTGACTTGCGATAGCCTGTTTACTGCGTTCTTTGATTGATTTCTGAAATGCCGTACCCTCGCCTAACTCGATAATCCACTTGCCTTGTATGCTCTCATAGAAGTCCTTACCGTCGAAAGTAGTCACACCGTCAGTAAACCATTCGGGCTTGACGGCTATCTTATTTATAAACTTTGATTTTCCTATACCTTGTTTGCCAACAAACACCGTACACGTATCAAATTTAACACCTGCCTCGAATATTCTTGCGACTGCCCCCACGAACGTCACGACGGCTACCGACTTGGTATAAATATTATCGGTTGCACCTAAAAGGTCCGTAAATACGCTTTTTAAACGCTGTACACCGTCCCACTGGACAGCCTCTAAATACTCTTTTATCGGGTGATAGGAATTATCATCGGCAATAATACTGCATATCTGATTTATGCTGTCTATTGAAGTAAAAAGCGAATATTCTTTTTCAAGATGCAGTTTTATTCGGTTTTCGGTAACGTCTCTCCAATCCTCACGGTTAAAAGTCCGCATTTGTGTAAGTTCGTTAAACTCAATTTTTCCTTTGTATTTCGGGTCATTCAGAAATATGG
>JAIDCY010000044.1 GCA_029055625.1 Ruminococcus sp.
ATTTAATAATGTCTTCGCTTGCCGTTGAAACATATTCTATTTCCTGTACGTTTACGTTAATATCATCAGTATTTGTTATTTTTCCTAAAACTAAACTTTTTCTGTCATCAGTGAAAATCGGACCTTTTCCGGTTTCTTCTTCAGAATTGGAAACAAATATATTCAGTTCAGTTTTTTTATCGTTCATACTATAATTATAAATATCGAAAGTATCTTTATATTCTTCAAGTGCTTCAAATTTCATTTCTTTTTCAGATGTAATACGCAGACGTAATATATTGATTTGTTCATCCAATGTGCCTTTATATGTAAGAAGTATTTCACCATTTTTTGTTTCGTCTATTGTAACATCACTTTTCAGAGTTAAAGCTATTGAAATTGTTGTAGCTTCAGCACTTATAGCTTTTATATTATTTACAGGATTTACTGTTGTAATCATTATAATTGCTGCAAGACCTGCTAAAACTTTTCTTAACATAAACATTCTCCTTTCAGTGAGTACATACAGACGTAAGTTTTTAACTTTTGATATTTTAATTTAAGAATTTGCAGATTTCCTTTCTTTAATTATATTATATCACTGTCGGGGAATTTTTGCACTTTGAAAAGAAGATATTTTCCATAAAAAATCAGTTAAAATAACTGTTTATATCCGGTATGGAAGTATTTCATAAAAAAACTCCCACCCGTATTTAAACAGGTGGGAAGTCTCTTTTATATTGTGCAAGGATTATAATAAGCCTTTCAGTTTATGTCATTCTGTAGTGAATTTTCTGTCGCCATTGATTGAAATAGGCGTCATCAGTTCCTTATCAGGTACTTCTTCAAACAGTGAGTCACTTACTATACGCTGACCTGTCATTTCTACAGCATCATTTACTCTGTAGAGTTCAACACGCACTTTTTCAGGCCATATCATGTTTTCGGCGTCTTCAGGAGTTACCCAGTATATGAATGTACCGTCTTTAACATCGGTAATCAGTTGACCGTCCGGAATGTCCGCAAGAATAAGTTGCTGTGATTTGCCTTCCTCGTCTTTTTTGAATATTTCAGAAGTTGCTTTTTCTTTTTCTTCGGAATTACCGGATATATCGTTAAGTGCCTGTTCAAGTTCGGGTGAAGTTTCAGCAGGGATATTATTTTCGGTCTCCTCCTTTACTTTAGTAAGGTCTGGTGTACCTACAATATTTCCTTTTTCGTCGAAGAGAATAACTGCGTTGTAAGCTGCGTTGCCCTTATATGAACCTATGAATACATATGAACCGGCAGGGATATAATCATTTTTACCTGAACTGTATCTGTAATCTTCAGAAAGTTTACCGAATGCAGTAGCTCCCTTGTTACCGTCTCTGCGGAAGTCAACATTATCACCTGTAACGCCGAGGATATCAATTTCTGAAATGGAAATTGTTTCGCCGTCCATACCTGTTATCTGTAATTTTACTTCTGCTGTATCATAGGTGCTTAGATATTTCTTCTGTTCGTTAGTGAAGTAAACAACAGCTGTTCCGTTCTTGTCAAATTCAAAAGTGCCTTCTTCTGCGTTACGCCATATAACCGGTGAGTTCGGGTTTGATTCATTTTCCGGAACTTTAACGGATATTGTATAACCGATTTCCTTTGCCGTTACTTTGTTTGTTGAGTATTTCAGACCGCTTATTGTTACAGACTGTCCTAAATTGATATATATGCTTGGTTCGCCTATTACTTCCGCATTATAAACTGTGTTGAAATCACTGTCGAAAGCCTTTGTAATCGGGTCAATGATTGTCGGGTGACAGTCAAAGGTATCAGCTGTTGCCTTTTTCTCTTCAACTGCTGACTTGAATATATCTGTAGTCGGAACAGTTGTTTCTTCTGTCTTTGCTTCTGTATTTGTTTCCGTATTTTCTGTTGTAGCAACTGACCAGCCGGACTTGTCAAGAGTGCCGTCGTGTTCAATCTTAATCATATCTGTGGTTACAACTTCAGAGCGGTTCAGATACTGGTCAACAAGTGCAACCTTATATGATACAGTACGGTTGTTGAAAGATGTTATTACGTCTGTATAGTTCGGGGTCTTTGTGAAAGCTACCGGGGTTTCTTTAACGTCACCGCCGGATATAGTACAACGGATTATTTCATATCCGAGAATATCAGCAGGCTTTATCTTGTCGGAAACATCAATTGAAATGTCCACTTTATTTGCCTGTGTACCTTTGCCGACTTTCAGTGTCACATTGTTTATTACGTCCGCATCATTTTCAAGACTGCTCTTGCCACTCATAGCGTAAACTCTGGAATCTTCGTTTGCATACATTATAGCTCTTGTTTCCGGTTCAAAGTTTGCGGCATATTTCAGAGTTTCAATGTCAGGAGTTTTTCCCCAGCGTATGAAGAATTCAAGGATATTCCTGTCTGCTGCCGCACACGCAAGCCTCATAAGATTCTGGTCTGTTCCGCCATCGAGTTTAAGTGTAGTGCCTTTATATGCCGGAGCTTTTGCAGGATTTCTTGAATATGTGTCCATTCTTGCATAGAAGAGATTTTTAAATATATCCTCACTTGTGCTATAGGTTTTGTAGTTGAAGTCTTTATCATAGGCAAGGTGTAACTGCCAGTACATACCAAGCTGTGTGCCTTGGTCTGCTGAACCTTTTGTTCCTGAAGTTACTTTCTTAAAGATATTGTTATAGTTAAGTCTTGAACCATCGTTCTTATCCTGTGACTGTGCAAGCATTGCGAAGTAGTTGTTAGTGATTTCCGGTACAACATAATTTGAGTCGTTGATATCGTGTCCGATTTCGTGAGCGATACCCCAGCCGAAATAGTTACCGCTTACATATTTTCCGTTTTCGTCAGATTCAACGCCTGATTTAGCCACCATATCCGGAACTGAACCCCACTGAATACCTATATGGTTACCTGCTGCGTACATGAAAGCACCCTGGAACATTCTCTGATAACGTATATTCAGGTGTTGATTCGGTATGCGGTCAACAGCGTATTTAGCGTCGTAACTCATGCCCTTATGCTGATAGAAGAACTTAACCATATCTTCTATTGCGTCCATTGACTGAATTAGTTTTACCGCACGTGCTCCTGTTGAACCCTTTCCTAAGCCTGCGAGTATCTGCGGTGCGGGCAGTGAATACATCATGGTGTTGCCGAGAATATCTGTTGCACCAAGAACACAGAGTTCTTTTTTATATTCCATGTTGATAGCTGTGTTATTTTTTTTGTCTGTGCCGTATGTTGCACCAAGATGAATTTTATTGTGTAACTCTTCCATTCCTGCAACGTATTTATCAAGTGCTTCTATATAATCAGCAGCTTTTTCAAGTCTTTCCGTTTCATCGGTTACATTGTAAAGGTCAAGTATCGGAACAGCTGTACCGCCTTCAACACGTACTGAATAGCACTCTGATTCATCATTTGCAGTACCCTGATATTGTACGTAAAGTGCACCGCCGGATTCTGCACCAGCTATGTCATTGTTTGCTATTGTAAATGTATTTGCACCTACTTTAAGGTCATAACTTTGAGGTGTCAGCTTGCCGGATTCTGAATTATATTGTGTTACAATCAGTTTTAATGGTGTATTGTCACCTGTGTTTTTGTTGTTCTGATTGTATTTTTTGTTCTTACCACCAACATAAACTGTAATATCTGTGTTTCCGCCGACAGTAACACCCAGTGGTTGCCATGCGTTCAGACCCATATAGTTACGTGACGGATTATACACAATCTCGTTTTCTTTATACCCAACCGGGTCATTTGTAGTAATGCCGTTGTGAATCTCTACAGGTGGATTGATTGTTTTTGCGTTAAGTAATTTTTCTGCTGTATCAAGTTCTGCTTTATGAAGGTCTTTCTTCGGGTTTGCTTCACCGTTTCTGCTGTCAGGTAGATCTACTCTTTCACGGAGTTTATCAATCATTTCCTGAGTAACATTATCTTTAAGCACTGTATGGAGTTCGTCAGCATAGAGCCCCATTATTTCTTCCATCAGGGGGTCATTGTAGAAAGCAATTTCTGAATATGCAACGAAATTTTCATTATCGGGATAGAGGTTAAACTGAACTTTTATTTTCTTTGCCTTGACTGTTGGTATATCCATACGGAAATATAGTTTTTTGTTATCGTCTCTGGGTTTTGATTCACCGGCATAACCGCTGTATTGCTGAACATTTCCGGCTGCATCCCATGCAGTTATAGTTGTCTTCCAGAAGTTCTGATTTTCTACAATTGGTACCATGTACATATAATTTATAGTGTATTCATCATCAAATTCATATGTTATACCATTATCGTTACGTCCTTCCTGCTTATAATATGTTTTCTGGTCACCGTCAACAACGCCCCAGTCACTGTCGCAGTTAGTCATATCACCGCCGTGTCTTGTAACATTAACTATGTGTGCGTCGCCAAGCTGACCGTCATCGCTACAGTTTATAGCACCATATCGGGGTAAAATAACAGGTACATTATCAATGGTTGTCGTTCCCTTTGCTTTTGTTGGTGCATTGTTACTTGATCCGACATTGTTATAAGCTACTGCGTCAAATTCGTATTCCTGTGCTACCTCTTTCCCTTCTGCATTTTTTTCCCCGACAAGTCCTATAAGTGTATGTTTTGTTGTCAGTCCCACATCTTTTTGTTTAAATTCTGTTTCACCTGCGGTAATATTTCTGTAGTAAAGTATATAACCCGTAGCACTGTTTGTTTTATCGGCATCCCATGACAACTCCATACTTTGGAAGCCACCTTTAGCCGTTATATTGAATACCTGGTCTGGTGCAGATTTCGGAACTGTAGTAACTTTTGCGGTATCAGACCATTTACTTTTATAATCGTTTTCGTCTTCGTTTGCTGATATGCTCCGGACGTGTACATAGTATGTTTTGTTAAGTTGTATAAGCTTGAAATTTCCGTGTTGTGACTGAAGAGAAAGAGTACTGCCTGTAGTTTCGACAACCTGTTCGTTCAGCTTTGGAATAACTGAAACGAAACTTCCGTCAGGGTTTGTCTTCGGACTTGTGGAAACTTCAACTTCATATTTGCCACTTGAATTTTTAGGTTCTTTCCAGTTTATTACAATGTTTGCGTAAGTGTCCTCGTTGCTACCCTGTTTAACTGTAACTTCTGTCGGGAAATCAATTTCAGGGTCGGAAATGAATTTTTCCATACCGTTGAGGAATTCAACTGTTCCTATCTGAGCAAGATTTGTATTTTTACTAACTGCTGAAATTTTAAGAGTAATTTTTTTAACTGCTATCTGAGCTCCAAGATTAAGGGCGATGTTACCGTTAGCGTCTAATGTAACTTCCGGGTTTTTCGGAGTTTCAGAATCAGGGTTTTTATCGGAATCTTCAGGATTATCTGCGAAAGTAGCTATATCAGGAATCGGTGTATTGTTTGTAACAGCCATTACCTCTTCAAGAGTGATATAATGTACATCATCATTTTCATTATCAGGGTCATCTACCGGATCTTTCGGGTCTTTATCAGCATCAGGATCAATTACCGGATCTTTTGGTTCTTTGTTAGCATCAGAATCAACTACCGGATCTTTCGGGTCTTTGTTAGCATCAGGATCAACTGCTGGTTCTTTTGGTTCTTTATTATCAGTATTTCCTTTATAGCCCCCGAAATCATATTCTACTTCGTTACCGTCTTTATCTATAATTACTATAGCTCCTGCCTGAACATTTGTATTTTCAAATGTAATGTCCTGTAATATTTTTGCTTCTTTAAATGATGTGTCAATATCTGTAGTTTTGCCTTCTTCGAGTTGTACCTCAAAAGGTTCTTTATCTTCATCGCTTTCACCGTCTGTATTAATAAAATCCAGTAAGGTTTTACCATCTTTGGTTTTTGTTGAGTTTTCTTCGTCAACGTCAGCTTGATAAAATTTATCAGATGTTATTTCTATAGGGGTTGCGTCTGTGTGATAGTCTTTAGTGTCAATAATACCCATAGTAAAGAATGTAAGGTCCATAAGATTGGTTGCACCGTCATAATTCAGGTCTGTATGTATGCCATTCCTGTTATTTTCAGATTTGCTGATAGCGTCGAGGAGAAGTTCTAAATCTTCAAAGTTTATCTGACCGTCGCCGTTTATATCGCCTACACGCATACCGCCGGGATGTTCAGATGTTTCAAGTATAGGCTTGCCGTCATAACTGATTAACTCTTCCTGATTATTTTCATCTTTTGCATAATCTTCCACATAACTGTAAATTTCATCAAAACCGATAGAAACCTTCAGTTTACATATCTTTTCTTCTGCAACTGATATTTTCTGCGAGAATGCCTGAAATCCGGGAACGTTGACTTCAACCGTATATTCACCTGCAGTGATATACGGCGTACTTACTGTTTTTTTAGAAAATTTTTCTTTGCTGATTTCAACAGACCTTCCTATTAAGTCATCTTCGGGATTTCCGGTATATACTTTTACTGTACATTCAACGTCTTGTTTAAAATCAAACTGATTTGTAATTTCAACATCAATTCTGCTGGATTCTTTTATTTCAGGCGTTCCGGGTGATTCACCTTCACCGCCTTCTGTTGCAGCAACTGAAATGACATTATATGAAAGAATTTCGGATGCGCCGGTGGCATACGAGAAGCTTCCCATCATAGCTAATGTGGATACCAAAGCAAGTGCTCTCTTCAGACAGCGTTTTCTTATTGAACCTTTCATAGTATTCATCCTTTCTGATTACGGCAACTCTTATTTATAAAATGTTGAAAATGGAATCAATAAGTTTGCCAGATAAAATTTTTTAGCGGGAGATTCAGTATTGTGTTTTTCTCCATTGTTGTATTCTCAAGATTCAGCACTTGCATATTGCCGTATACCGCACAGTCCCAGATTGCCTTG
>JAIDCY010000045.1 GCA_029055625.1 Ruminococcus sp.
ATTTACCCGCTCCCGATACTCGGCGAGATAACACTGCCGGAAGAATACTGACGAAAAATATTCCCCTGACTTTTACGGTACAGGGGATTTTTTTATTTAAGATATTGAAATTATTTCTTATTCTTTTTATAAAAATATCTGTATATATAGTTATTAATATTTTTTATTATATTTTCTGTGTTGACAATAGAAATTTTTTCTGATATTTCCTGTTTCTGATATATTATATTAATTTTTTGTTCTAATATTTCCCGTTCATGTTCTGCCGTCTCCAGTTTTCGGAGTATCATCGCATTAGTTTTTTTATATGCCTTACGTTCCTGTTCTGCCGTTTTCAATTCCTGTTTTATTTTCTCCAGTTCCTGAAGTATCATTTCAACATAATTGTTTTCGGTTTCATTTACTCTGAAATAGGTATCAAGAAGGAACACATAGACCTCCCACGCTTTATCAGTGTTGAGGCTCTTGGCATGAAGTAAAGCACCTCTTTCCGTCCAAAGATACAGGATTTTTGCTTGTTTAAACTGTTCATACTTTTGAGGAATCGTTTTTTTAAATGCCTGTAATTCGGCATTTTTCAGGCAGTAGTAGTGTATGCCCTCTATGTAGCGGTCTTTGTTTCGGTTGAAGTTGTTTGAAATAACTTTGACTGTTGTTTCGTAAGCTTCGGCAATCTGTGCGGTAGTAAGTACACGCTGTCCGTGTTGTTCGATAGGTGTAATCTGAAATAAATTCATTTGCAATACTACTTTTTAAAAAATATTTGTAAACTACAATGATTTACACAGTATGAGGTTAAAAGAAAAAAAATTTTGCCATGCCTCAAAAAGACTTGACAAATCTGAAATCTTATGCTATAATGAAATAGTCGTAAGACAGATTAAGCCTTTTGTTGTGTATTTTATTGTAACTTCGCAATTACATTATAGCACGATGAAAGGCTTTTGTCAACCCCTTTTCCGGAAATATTTTCCGGACATTTTATTAATAAATTTTACTTGAAATTTTGAAATGAAATGCGAGATATTAAGAGAAGCAGAGGATATACAAGAGATTTGAAGCGTTTCCACTCTATATATTGAAAAAAACTTTTTTTAACCCCTTGACAAATGCCATTTTTTGAATTATAATAATAGATGTCACTGTGCGGAATGTATTTTTTCCGCCGATACTATTTTTTTAGGAGGATTTTTTTATGTCAACTACTCTGACTAAACCGGCTGACGTAAAGCGTACATGGTACATTCTCGACGCTGCCGGTCAACCTCTCGGACGTGTTGCCGCTAAAGCTGCACATATCCTCAGAGGCAAGCACAAGCCTACATTCACACCTAACGTTGATTGTGGTGACCACGTTATCGTTATTAACTGCGACAAGGCAGTTCTTACAGGTAAGAAACTCGAACAGAAAAAATATTACTGGCATACCGGCTGGATTGGTGGCTTAAAGTCCATAGCCTACAAGGATATGATGGCTAAACAGTCCGACCGTGCTATGATGATTGCGGTTGAGGGTATGCTTCCAGGTAATACACTCGGCAGAAACCAGTTAAAGAGACTCAGAACTTACAAGGGTGCTGAACACAAAAACGCTGCTCAGAAACCTGTTGTATACGAATATTAATAGGGAGGTGCTTTGAAAATGTACGAATCAAAAGTTAAATACTACTACGGAACAGGCAGAAGAAAGCACTCCGTTGCAAGAGTAAGAATTTACCCCGGTTCTGGTAACGTTACAATAAACGGCAGAGGTATAGACGATTATTTCGGTCTCGAAACTCTCAAGCTGATTGTACGTCAGCCCCTCGCCCTTACTGATAGTCTCGACAAATTCGATGTTGTATGTACAGTTGCAGGCGGTGGCGTAACAGGTCAGGCAGGTGCTATAAGACATGGTATTTCAAGAGCATTACTCGAATCTGACCCTGAACTTCGTCCGACACTCAAAAAGGCCGGCTTCCTTACTCGTGACCCACGTATGAAGGAGAGAAAAAAATACGGTCTCAAGGCTGCAAGACGTGCTCCGCAGTTCTCAAAGAGATAATTATTTTCTGTACCGATATTTTAAACTCGCAAATTATAAAATTTCAAGGCACTCACCTTTTACGGTAAGTGCCTTTTTTTCGGATATATTTTATTGTAATTCTTTTTTACATAATTCCAGTGCGGAGGCTATAACCATATCCATATCATAGTATTTATATTCACCAAGTCTGCCACCGAAAATAATATTTTTTTCCTTTTCCGCAAGTTCTTTATACTCGGCGTATAGTTTACTGTTTTTTTCGTCGTTTACCGGATAATATGGTTCGTCACCAGGTTTCCACTCGGAACTGTATTCCCTCGATATTACCGTTTTTGGTATTTCATTACCCTCCGCATCTTTTCCGAACTCAAACCACTTATGCTCTATTATTCGTGTCCAAGGCGTTTCACGGTCTGTATAGTTTACGGCGGCATTACCCTGAAAGTTAGGCATATTCAGTAATTCCGTATCAAAACGCACGCTTCTGTATTCAAGAGTACCAAGTCTGAAATCAAAATATGCATCTATCGGACCGGTATATATAATCTTTTCCGATAAATTATCAAGTTCCGCTTTATGCTCGAAATAATCGGTGTTCAGACGTACTTCTATACCTTCAAGCATATTTTCTATCATCTTTGTGTATCCGCCTACCGGAATACCCTGATATAATGCGTTGAAATAGTTATTGTCGAAAGTAAGACGTACCGGCAGACGCTTTATTATAAATGCCGGAAGTTCTTTACAGTCTCTGCCCCATTGCTTTTCCGTATACCCTTTGACGAGTTTTTCATAAATATCTCTGCCGACAAGTGATATTGCCTGCTCCTCAAGATTCTGTGGTTCGCCGGTAATTTCTTTGCGTTGTTCCGATATTTTTTCCATAGCTTCTTCCGGAGTTACTACACCCCACATCTTATTGAACGTGTACATATTGAACGGCATTGAATAAAGTTCGCCCTTGTAGTTCGCAACAGGGGAATTTGTAAATCTGTTGAAAGTAGCAAACTGTGTTATATAATTCCATACTTCCGTATTGTTGGTATGGAAAATGTGGGCTCCGTACTTATGAACGTTTATTCCCTCGACGTTTTCCGTATATACGTTTCCGGCTATATTGGGTCTCTTATCTATTACGAGAACTTTTTTTCCTGCTTTTTTCGCTTCGTGTGCGAATACAGACCCGAAAAGTCCGGAACCTACTACTAAATAATCGTACATATTTTTAACTACTCCTTTTTTTTACTTATGAAGTGAGGTTATACCGCCTCCACCGGTGATATACAGTGTATCGCCTACTATCATATCACCCTTTCCGCTGACCATCAGCAGGGCAAGTGATGCTACTTCTTCCGGTAATATATATCTTCCTGCCGGATTCGTGCCGTGATACAGATTGTCTGCGTTTTCTCTCGATAACATCGCCGTCGCCGTCGGTCCTGGACCTATTGCGTTTACTACTATTCCGTACGGTATCAGCATATCCGCAAGCCCGACTGTCAGACCTCTTACCGCCCATTTTGATACGTGATACGGTGAAACAGCCGGTCTTATCGCTGATGCTGACGTGATATTCAGGATATGTCCCCGGCTTTTATTCCGTATCATCACTTTACTTACCGCCTGCGATACGAAAAACGTACCTTTTGTATTGATATTCATTACCCGGTCGTATTCCGCTTCTGTAATGTCAAGAAAATCTCCATGCGAGATAACACCCGCACTATTTACGAGTATATCTATTTTTCCATCAAAAAATGTTGTTGCCTCTTCGACTTTCTTTCTTACGTCCTCCACGTCCGCAACATTCATCTGTAGTACTTTTAAATGTTTTCCGCCTCGGAGTTTTTCCGCACATTTTTCAAGTTTTGCGGTATTCGTACCAGTGATTATTACATCCGCTCCGGCATCAAGAAACTGTTTCGCTATCGCCATACCAATACCACCAGAACCGCCGGTTATCAATGCAACCTTTTTTTTCAACAGTTCGGAATCCGGTACGGAAAGCATAACAGGAACTTTTTTCTCCTCCTTGAAAAGCTGTATTATTCCTTTTACTTTATTTTTTAATTTTCCCATTTCAGTTTTTAATCTCCGCCTTTTAACATCTGTTTTACCCGGTTTATCGTCTGTTTTCCTACTATATCCTTTATCGACTGTTTAAGCTCATACTTCATATCATTCTGAAGATTTTTCACGTCAAGCAATGCCTCTACTTCTTCGTCGGAATCAGTAAATACTTCAAAAAGTATCGGTTTTTCGTCGATTATCGGATTTGTAAAGCGTCCGAGATTTTCAAGGTACTCTTCTTTACCTGATGCTGTCAGATACTCAAATCCTAGGTCTTGTGCATAATGTCTTACCAGGTCAGGCGACTTATTACCATAATGTCCGGTAGCCGCTATGAATGGGTCTGTATCGCTGTCAAGTCCGGCTTTTATCGAAAGGGTCTGTTTTAATTTGAACTCGTTTCCGATACCGTTATTTATCAGAAGAATACGGATATTACTTCCGACGTGTCTGTTACCTATTGAATTGAGGTCATAGAAAAATGCGAGGTCTCCGACGACACAGTAGTAAATTTTATCCGGATTACATAAGGATGCTCCTATCATTGACGATACGCAACCGTCTATTCCGAATCCGCCTACATTCGAGTAAGCAAGGACGCTTTCCGGTATATCTATAAAACTCCAGTTTCTCAGAGAGTTAAGAATTGCAAGGTGCAGTACCGAACCTTCCGGCAATGAATTTACAGTCTGTGTCGCAATCCATGGATTAGAAAACGGTATATTATCCAGATTTTCGTACAGGTTTGCACGTAATTTTTCATACTCTGCGTGAAGTCTGTCATATAATGCGGTATTTTTTTCTGTTGTTCCGGTTGCTTTGTTATAACGTCTGAAAAAGTCTGTAACGTTCATCTCGAATACATACGTAAGCTTCTTAAACGTATCTCTTACTTCACCATCCGGATGGATACGCCATACATTTTTAGGATTTATCAGCATATACGCACCCGATACGTCGCCGATATGGATTATTAAATCAAATGACCTTGTTGTACTGTCACAGGCGTGCTGATTCATGATGAGATTTCCCATTATACCGTACTTTCCCTTGTAATTACTGGTAGGGTCATACAGTACAACGGCATTATAATTTTCACAGAATTTTTCGACAGCTTCTGTCTGTTCCGCTGACCACTTCGGCATTGAACCGACAAATATTCCGATTTTTCCCTGCGGTACTTTCGGACATTTATCCTGATACTGTACACGTCGGATTACTCTTTCTTCCGGTAACTCTTTTACGGAAAAGTCTTCACGATACTTTGTCATGAGGTTTATATGAACAGGTCCGCCACCATGTCTGCGAGCTTCAAGTAACGCCCTGTTGACGTTCAGGTTACATTCCCACTCCTCATCTTTTCCCGATATATACGGCAGATATACACTTATTTTTGCAATGTCATTAAGTGGATTTGTACGGTCCATGACCTGCGGTATATTCTGTCCGATTTCCGCAATTGACCTTGTAGACGTCACCGCTATTACCGGCAGTTTACGATAATAAGCTTCCGTGAGAGCAGGTATATAATTCCTCGATGCCGTCGCACCGGTACAGCTTATTACTACCGGCTCGCCTGATTCCGCCGCTATTCCGCAAGCCATATATCCGGCGGAACGTTCGTCCACACACGAATACATTTCAAAATACGGGTCATTCTGTACGCTCGCTACAAAACATATATTAGTACTCCCCGGACTTGCTACTATTTTTCTTATCTTATGTGCTTTCAGTAAAGCAATCAGAATCTGTACGTTTTTTTCTACTGAATAATATGTTTTCATCTGAAATCTCCTTTATCAGTTCACATGAAGTATTTTTTTTAATGCCTTTATACAACCTTTTAATAACGGTCTGTTGAAAATCAGTATAGCCATTACAGCTATAACTCCGTTAATTATATTACATATCAGCGTCTGCTGATAACATAGTATCATCTCTATCAGCATTATTACAAGCTGTATCACCAACAGTTTTATTTCACATTTTACTTTGACCAATCGCTGTACGTCAAAAATCCGGAAACTGAAGAGTGCAATATAACTTATCAATGTTGATATTGACGCCGCATATAATCCGATATGGTGTATCGTGAGCAGGTCTATTACTATATTTATTACCGCTGCGGAAATTGTTGTATATGCGATACTTTTTGTTGCTTTCTTTCCGACGTATATTCCACCTAAAAATGTGGCAAGTCCGGAAAAATATATTGAAAGACATAATACGGGTATCTGATAATATGCCTCGGAATACTCACCTTTTATAAGAATCCTGAACAATATCGGCGTTGACGCTACAACTATACTATATACTCCCATCTGTAAATTAGTCATTACTTTAAACATATCAGAGTAATATTTTGATGCATCTTCATCATTTGCGGTAATGGATGCGTTTTCCTGCCATGCAAGAACCATCGCATTCTGTGCAAGATTTATAAGTGACGGTATTTTTGTAGACGCTGCCAGTACTCCGGTATAGGCGATACCCATTACCTCCTTAACTATCATACGGTCGGATGCGTTCATCACCCATAATGATAACTCATTCGGTACTATCGGCCATGAATATTTTATCATCTCTTTTATACATGAACCGTCAATCAGTTTTCTGTCGATATAATGATGCAATCTTATTTTCCACGCTATATATACAAATGCTAATGTTGTAGATACGCATAATGCTATGACCGCTCCGGACAGTCCCATTTTCAGAAATTTTACAAGTATTATGACAAATACCATTTTTCCTACAGCGTTTATTATCGCACTTACTGAATAATTCAGATTATTTCCGATTCCTCTTGAAATCTGTATTGTTGTATGAAAAAGTATATCTGAAAAATAATATATACACATACAAAGTCTTATCATAACAGATGTATTATGAAGTATAAAATACAGTATTATCAGTGTTATCACGGAGACGGGAACTGTCAGGGAAAATATATTTGTTATTATTTTTTTCTTATACTCTTCATCTTCTTTATGCTCCAGCAAAAACCGGAACGCTGCGGTTTGTATCTGTAATGTTACCGCCGGAAGCAGTAAAGATACAAGGATAGTTATAATGTCATATGTGCCGTACTCTTCTTTTGTAAGATAGCCGGTAAGTACAGGTAATGTGAAAAATGCGGCGGCTTTCGGTAAGAACGTACCGATTGACAGTATAAGGGTATTTTTTACAAAATTTGAATTTCTGTTCATGTGTCTTTATGACCTCTTAAAGCGTTACGTAAAAATCTTATAGATTTTGCCCTGTCGGATTCAAGACGTTTTTTTCCGTCGGAATAATCTATATCCGGTTTTCTTATAAATACCTGCTCGTCTGTAATCATTCTGTCTGTCATACCGTATCTGTTCAGCAAATCGCTGAATTTTTCGTCCTCGTCACTCCGTGAACGTTTCAGTATATAGTATTCCTTGTCATAGATAAAAGAAAATACGGCGGCGTGGAAAGAATCCGTTACTATAAATTCCGCACCTTTTATCAATGATATAAATTCCCTCGGTGTGCCGTCGTCAATTACTTTGAATCCGCTGTTTTCCGCTTCATAATTCATAGGTAATACTATAATATCGTAATCGCTGTACTGCTGACGTATCAGTTCCACGTAATCCCAGTATCTCTTATCACCAAACACAAAGTAACACAATATATATTTTCTGGCTGTTTCTATACTGATATTCGCTGTCTCCGCTATTGTATCCCAGAAATCACTGTCATGTAAAAGTGTGGGGTCTATTACTTTCTCAACAGGTCGGCGTAAAAGTCTTGTGAAAAAATCGGCGGAATTTTTTTCTCTCGTACTTATCGCCGTAAATCCTTTCATCACTCTTCTGTAATCATCATAATATGACTTCGGAAGTCTTTTCGCTCCTGTACTTGATGCGTATGAAATTCTTGTCAGGTTATCATACATTGCAAAGTCAAGAAAAAACATTCCGGGGTGTCCTATGTTAGGATTCCATATAATATCGCTTCCTGATACGAATATCATGCCTGATTTTACTATTTTTTCCCATTTTTCCGTTGTATCTATCACAACAGGGTCAAATATTTCTTCCGTATATTCCGTGATACGTCTTCTTCTTTCCGCAGAAATTTTATAAGGGTATTTATGGAAAAATTCGTCAGTTCTCTTCCTGTTTATTCTTGAATCCAGTCTTGTTAATGCAAGTTGCGGATGTTTTATAAAATGCTCCTTTACCGCAAAACGTTTTAAAATATACGTCTTATATCCGAGTTTTTCAATGTATTTGCACAAAGCGGTTGCCTGAAGTTGTGTTCCGTAGTTCCAAGTATCAAACCACGTTACAACACATACTGATTTCATCGGATTCACCTTTCTTTCTTTTATTTTTTATACTCTTCCTGATCTGATTTTCAGCATAGATAACATTTTTTCCGGTACTGTACTACTCCTGCACATATAAGCGGTCATATAACCTATCATTAACAGAATTATCGTTGTATTTGTTATAGCGTTGACGAATATAAGAATAAATATCAGAATACCATAAAACATATGATTATAATTTTTATGTCTGTAATTTGTTATAGTATAATACATGAGAGGGTACATATATACTATTAACATTACAATTCCACCACACGCTACCGTATAGAGTAAGCCTACACTGATACCCTGTTTGTACTGTGCATATCGCAGAACGCCGTTAAGATTATTATATCCCACCCCGAAAGCCGGATTATGTGAAAACGCTTTCAGACAGGCGACAACATGGTCCATTCTTACTTCCATAGAACCTTCGCCCCTGTCCGTTGTTGTTTTATAATCAAGAATTTTCTTTACAAGTAATATTCCTGCACCGGCAAGGCACAGAATACCTATATTTTTGAGGGATATCTTTTTTTCACCCATTATTCTTGCAATGTATCTGAATACATAAACCATAACCGCTGTCATCATACCCAGAGTTGCGGTTGTGGAAAGTGCGGTTACTGTAAGAATTATACATTTCCGCTTATCCGGAGCAGGATTTACTAAAAGTTCGTGACCTAATGCGATACTTATTACAAAACTGAACATTGTTGCTTCCGGAAAAAATGCACTGTTTCTTACTATATTTTTAAACCCGAAAAAATCCAGCCTCTGCGGTTCAAAGTATATGTTAAAGTATGAACTGCACCGCATACCTACGTTATCACCCCATGAGAACACAAATACACCTGTAGGTTTTATGATATGCAGTATTGAACCGAATACGTAAAATATCAGTGACATTATACATATACAAACAACAACATCTGTATAAAGATTCCAGATTTTCTCCGGATTATCTATCACTGAAAAATATACGATACCCGCAATTATTATCACCAGGGCATATTTCATGTATACCGTCCGGTTTGTATTTGTTGTGACAGCAAAAACAGATGCCATACCTGCTACAAATAAACACCTTATGAACTTTGGCATTGATAATTTTTTAGGATTCGATAAAATCGGTAAAATACAGCTTATAAGTATTATCCCTGTAAGTGTAAATCTTAATACGGTAGTAGGTATTCTTCGGTGAACTTTCAGTAACCACATTGAATTTGATGTGACCAGCATCAGAAAAATCATCATCAATGAAAGAATATTTGTAAAAGCATTGTGAATACGTAACTTCTTTATCTTCATAATACTTTACCTGTTCCCTTCTGCTATTTCAAGTGCTTTCCTTAACGCCTCCGTGAAATATTTTCCGCCTGTAAGTTTTTTCCTTACTTTCGCCACATTTCCGCACATTGTATTATATTCTTCTTCGGTAACGGAATCTATTTTTCCGGATATTTCCGGTATTGAATCAACTGCTATTCCTAAGCCGTTCTTTTCGATAAATTCCGCAAGTGCCGATTGTTTCCATACAATTACAGGCAGACCTGATACGAGATACAGACTGCATTTATGCGGATTGTTTATTCTTAAATACTCTCCGGCAACTCCTGAACACGTTTCTATTGAATCACCGTCCCATACCAGACCATATGCCCCCTTTATCTGTGAAGGTAATTCTTCCGGCGGTAAAATGCCCATATATTCCGTATCTTCTGTAATTTCTGTTTCCGTATAGTTCGGACCATACAGGTTAAGATGAAATTTACAGCCGTTATCTCCGGACATCTTATATATATACGCACTCTTTTCTTTCGCAAGATTTCCGGCAACTACTACCGATTTATCATTTTTCTTTGCCGTAACAGTTTTTTTCGTAATCAGATAGTCGAAAATTTCAAGGCATACTATTTTTTCCGCCGGAACGCCGTTATCCGTGAGGTATTTTTTCATCTTTTCATTATGACAGATTATCGCATCGCAAAGATTGAGCAACTCAAATTCCTGCTCTGATACTATACGGTTTTCCCGGTCGGAATTTTTACGTTCAATGTTCTTTCGCAGTGAAAGTAAATCGTGTATGAAAAATATGAATCTTACCCCCTTTTTCCTGCATTCTCTGATAGTCTGTGCTAATCCTCGTATGCCGGAATACGGATGTTGTATTATTACGGTGTCTCCCTGTCTGACCCTGCTTTTAAGTCTGATATAATTTGAAATATTAACACCCATTCTTAAAACAAGGTCAACAGGTCTCAGAAACTTATGTGTATTCTGATGCTCTTCAAATTCAATTATCTTTGCTTTACATTTATTCCTCGCTATTACTGTTATATCGTCCGGTGCTTTTACTCCGGCGGTACGCTGACCAGCTTTTTTTTCTTTTTTTACTCGGTTTACACAGTACAGCATATTTTTTTCTCCTATCATGTTTTACTTTTTTAACTTCTGTTTCATTGTGGAGTAAAATTTCAGTCCCGTTATGAATCCGGATTTTCCGCATAACAGCACGTATTTATGTTTATTTTCAAGGTTTGATATTTCCGCTTTCTGAAATGCTTCCTTAAACGGATATTTATTAAGAGTTTCCCTGATTTCCTTTTCCGTTTCCTTCTCTGATTTCGGATTATTCGGTGAGTAGAAATATTTTGTCAGATACGCTGAAAAAAATGCTACACGTCTGCAATATTCAGCCTGTATAAATTCTTCATCTTTTCCCGTATCTTCTATGAACTTATCCACAAGTTCACAACCACGCTTCAGAATATCCATTGCGTCCGTCTTGAAGCCCTGTGTAAGTGATGAACCTATTATACGGTAGTTATAGGTATGTCTCTTTTCACGGCGATAATAAAAACGCTTTACATGGTCTAACAGATAAAGACTATATATGCCGTCGTCAAAAACGCCCTTTGAATACGGATTGAAACGTATATTGTTTTCCTTCAGTATGGATAGTCTTACAAATTTTCCCCATGGTGCAGCAAATCCGGCGTCCGCCTTGTCTGAATAGTGAGGGCTGTATTTATGGCAAAGTATGAATTTCTGTATATTTTTTATATCTTCTTCCTTATCTGTGAAAAATGTTTCTGAAAACTGGTACTTCCTTACTGTGTGTCCGTTTTCGAATATCTGCATACAGTCCGTCATTACACAATCCGCATCAGTTTTTTTTGCATATTTATATAATCTCTTTGCTGAATCGAGTTCCAGCCAGTCGTCAGAATCTACAAAATATGCATACTCACCACTTGCTACTTCTATTCCTGTATTCCGTGCTTCATCTACTCCGGCATTCTGTTTATGGATAACTTTTACTCTCTTATCCTTTTCCGCATATTTATCACATATCGCAGGACAGTTATCCGGTGAGCCGTCATCTACAAGTATAAGTTCAAAGTTCCGGAACGTCTGATTAAGAATACTCTGAATGCATTTATCAAGATATTTTTCAACTTTATATACCGGTACGATAAAACTAATTGCCGTCATATCATTTATCCCCTTTCTTTAATGCCATGAAAATTTCACTTACTGTATCATGCAGTACAAAAGAATTTTTCCAGTTGAATTTTATGAAAAATCTGTTACAGTCAATTGCGGAATTATGCCACTTTCCCTCACCTTCAACTATCGGGGAGCAGGCATTATATCCATATTCTCTGCCGGTTTTTACTACCTCTTCCGCAATCTCCAGTAACGTATATGCGGTATCCGTACCGAGATTATACACTTCCGACCACTCACAGTCTGACAGTGCAACCTTTATTATACCGTCGACGGCATCCCTTACGTCGAGAAATCCGAACAGCTGATTTCCGCCGGTAACAGTAATCTTTTCACCTTCAATAACTTTCATTGCAAACTGATTTGTAATCCTCTGGTTGAATCCCACACCGATAAGGCTTGCCATTCTTAAATTTGTATGTCTTATATTCCGGCATACCGTATTGATTAACAATTCTGTACAATATTTTCCTACTGCGTATTTTGTTTCAAGTATCGCCGGTGAATTTTCGTCTGCTTTTAATGTTCTGACCTGACTGTATACGCTCTGTGACGATATATTTATTACAGAACCTACTTTATCCCTGACAGCTTTTTCTATCACTTTCTGTATGAAATCAAGACCCTGTGCAAATGTTTCGTCACTGACATTTCTTGGAAACGCACAGTTTATCAGTACGTCAGTTCCGGAATAATCAAAATTTTCCGCCTCGCTGTTATCTACCGATACTATATTATCAGATTTTATATATGTCTCTCTGTTTCTTTCAAAGTCAAACGTGAAAGCATATACTTTAATATCTTTCATGGCCGCAAGCTGTCTGAGCAGTTCTGTACCAAGAAATCCGCCAGCTCCGGTAATCGCAATCTTCATCCTGAAACCCTCCAAATCAAAATTCTCCGAACAGTCTTTCAGAGTCGAATTTTATAACCATGTTCTCACCGTCCGTATTCAGGACTTCTATATTCTTATTCAGTATTGAAATCTGTTCCGCCATCTGATTTCTGTTATCGCATAGCATGACAAAACGTATCATTAATTGACGGAGTGTGTCTGTATCGGGGGTTTCCGTACCTACCGGATAACGATTTTCATAATCCAGTACGCCGGAAAGTCTGGTTACATTTTCTTCAAGTCCCCTGATTTCCCCTACTATACCGTGTTCCGCAACAAATGATACTATTCCGCAACATTTACCGTCAAGCATAGGTTTCTCTCTGGTAATATCATAATCCGTTCTGCCAAGTAATGCATGGTCAACTATTATGTGCAGGAAATTCTGTCCTGTTATCTCTTTAAGAAATCTGTACGGAGCTTCACCGGCACATCTCAGACCTGCTTCAAAAATCCGGAAACTGTTATTATCCGGGTTGTGTATTCCCTGTATAAAAATAATGCCGTCCGTTATACCGATACTTTCGCACAGACGGATTACTGACGTGTTGACATTCTCTATATATTCTTCAATGTATACCGACGGAAATATTCTCGCTATCGGGATAGACGTTACTTTTCCCTCGTGTATTGTTACGGGATAACGGTTATCCATACACGCAAGTGATGCCTTACCGTTGCTTATCGTATAATGTGCGGTGAATTCATTGCCCTTTACGTATTCTTCAATTATAATCTTCTTTTTCGCAGATTTACTTATTGATTCTGCAATATGAGATTTCAGTTCCGCTTCGTCCTGACATATATAAACTCCGGAAGAGGCGGAAGAATCAACAGGTTTCAGTACAACAGGATATACAAAATCTTTCCATAATCCGTCCGGTATCTCACTACCTGTGAAGTATGTTTCCGGACATGGTACGTTATTCTTTTCGCAGAGCAGGCGGAAAAGTTCCTTACTCTCTATATTATCCCACTGCTCTTTTGTACAGTAAAATGACATATCATGTCTACGGCAAAGTTCCATAGCTGATAACAGATTAAATTCACTGATACCGGCAAGAACTCCGTCAACATGATATTCTTCAATCAATTTATCGAGAGCCTCCAGGTCGGCAGTACTTATAAGTACTGCCTTGTCGGCTATTCTTTTGGCGGAAGATTTTTCCGGTGGGTAGTAATCCGCTACTATTGTATACGCTCCCTCCGCTTTCGCATAAGAAACAATATCTTCAGACCCGACGTTTGAACCGAGTATAAGTAATGTTTTTCCGGTAAATTTTTTCATATCTGTACACTCTCTTTATTTTTTATTTTCCCGTCAACTTCATTCTCAAACAGTATATCTATTACTTCCTGCGGTACATCGTCAAGATTTATTGCTTTTCCTTTCTCATCATATCCGAAAAAAGTTCCACGTTTTGCCACCGCTCTTGCATCTGCACTTTTCCGGTCGAGTGCAAAATGTATGAGATTCACAACCATTTTACAATCTGTCCGGAAGCTGACGTGTTCAACATACCATACGTCATTCTCGAACTGTTCCTGCCATGTCCATACATGGTCAGTAATCGTTCTCGGCGGACATTCAAGCCCTGGTTTTACCGCTAAACGTTGCCTGTGTCTTTTATTATAGCGGTGTGTATATTCGGGCACAAGTGGTCTCGGACCTATCAGGCTCATATCGCCCTTAAGTATACTCCAGAAATTCAGAAGTTCGTCAAGTGAAGTCTTACGCAGGAACTGTCCGCATTTTGTAACACGTTCCGCCGGTGGAAGTAATTCACCGTTTTTATCGGTTTCGTTTGTCATGTTACGGAATTTTACTATATAAAACGGCTTACCGTTCTTTCCGATTCGTTCCTGTTTGAAAAATATCGGACTGCCAAGAGTTACCGCCGTTATAAGCAGTATTACAAAATTAACCGGTAATGTGACTGTCAGAACAATCAGCGATACAACAATATCTATAAGTCGTTTTATGTATTTTGAATAAATATTTTTTGCAGGTTTTACTTTCCTAACCCTCTTATTTACATAATCAAGATGAGTTTCAGCCAGATAATCCGCTAACTGCCAGCGTTGAGCTTTAGTTAATTTATTTCTATCCATATCAAAAAATCCTTATCATAATAAAAAGATTACGTTAAATTATAAACTGAATTTATA
>JAIDCY010000046.1 GCA_029055625.1 Ruminococcus sp.
TTCAGGTATGACAACTACATCCAACACTACAACCACA
Organism: Ruminococcus sp.; assembly: GCA_029055625.1. GTDB lineage: Bacteria > Bacillota > Clostridia > Oscillospirales > Ruminococcaceae > Ruminococcus. Next base: position 38 of record JAIDCY010000046.1, read on the forward strand.
ACAGTTACTACAACTACTGATACTACAAGTAGTTCAGGTACGACAACTACATCCAACACTACAACCACAACAGTTACTACAACTACTGATACTACAAGTAGTTCAGGTATGACAACTACATTCACCACTACAACCACAACAGTTACTACAACTACTGATATTACAAGTAGTTCAGGCACAATAACTACCTTCAATACCACAATTACTCAGGCGAATAAAACCGATACCACCACACCTGATAATCAAGAAACTACCAAAACAATTAAAGTCATAACAACTACAACCAACAATAAATCCCGTTCCAGTCCGAAAACCGGTTCAGAATCAATGGCATTACCAATTGTCTTACTTATAGTTTCGGTAATTACTTTGGCATTGACACGCCGAAAAGATGACTAAATTTTAATCAAACAGGGACATTCAATAAAAGAATGTTCCTGTTTTTTCATTTTACAGTAAAAGAAGTGGCAGAACTAAAAGGTTACACTGAAAGATATATACTTTGATTTCAGATGTATTCCATTATAAACTATAAACTGCCTTTTTTACAAGCATATAAGCTTCTGCAAACCATGCAGAAAATTCTTCAGGATTTTCCAGTAGCCAAATATCTAATTCTTTCAATGAAATCCATTTAATTTCTTCAATTTCATCTTTATTGAATGATATCGAATTTATGATATTTTCGTCCGGAAGATATAAGAAAACATAATCTATTTCGTATTCTGCTAGTTCTTCATAATGTGAATAATATTTAAATTTTCCCATATATTTAATATCCGGCGGATATTCAGAATTATCCGCCTGCTCCGGAAATACAAGACTGATTCCAAGTTCTGTATTCATACATCTTTTTAATGCTTTACACCACATTTCTTCTTTATAGGGGTGTGAACAGCAAGTATTGCTCCAGAGTCCGCCTGAATGATATTTCTGAACAGCCCGTTTTTGTATCAGCATTTTTTTACTTCTGACATCAAAAATAAATACTGAAAACGCTCTGTGAAGCTGACCTGATTTATGTGTTTCCATTTTTTCACCAAAACCAATTTCTTCATCATTCTCATTAACCCATATAAGTAAATTTTCTTTCATCAGATTTTCTCCTGTCATACAGCAACAAACCGCAGTAATATTGCGGTTTGCCTGTTTATTCAATTAAGTTTTTCAAGCGATTTCCGAAGTTCTTCTGCACTTCCATACCGTTGATTTTTATCAGCGGAAATTGTTTTCTGTGCAATGCCTCCCAGTATCTTTATTCTTTCAATGTCGTTCATATTCAGGCACACACCTGCTCTTATGTGATTGACTTCGGAAATCTGTTCAGGTTTTAACCTTGTAAGAGCAGGTAACGGCAATAAAGCCCCTTTCAGTCTGCACATCAATGCTTCATTTCTCTGAGCAGGCATATACTGTTGTGGATAATCCGGTAATAGCGGAATACGATTATAATTCAGCAGTTTATACAGAACCATACCTACTGCATACAGGTCGTCATCATAACTGAATGGAGCTCCCCCATACACTTCCGGCGACATATGCGTAAGAGTTCCGGGTCTTCCTTTGCTTGCAGTAGGACGTTCACAGTAATGTGCAATACCAAAGTCGCCAAGCTGAAAGCAATTTTCTTGTGGACAGTAAAAAATATTCTCTGGTTTTATATCTCTGTGGATAATGCCGGCTTTCCGGCATCGTTCCAATGCATAACACAGATCAATCCCAAGCTTAATCAAATCTGAAACAGTAATACCGTTTTCCATAAGATATTCCGTAAAAGCCTGCACCTTATCCATCAGAATATAAAATACCCACCCAAATTCGTTCTGTCGGTCAAGAGATTTAATTTGATAATCCCTGAACCGGACAATATTACGACAGTCAGATAAAGAATGTTGCATATCTGCTTCTGATATTGTTTCTTTTAATGTATCTTCAAAATATAATCTTGCACTTTTCACATCAAGTCCCTGAAGACAAGCCATTTCAAGAGTTCCTGCACCGGAAGGCGGTACAATTATTTCTTTAACAGCCGCTGTTTCATTTTCGTCTGATTCACGGACTACCTGCCATACATTTCCATAAGAACCGCTTCCCAGAAATTTATCCAGTTTCCAGCCCTCCCAAAGTGGCATAAATCTTTTTATATAACCTTCTGATTCCATTATTACTCCTTTATTCAGCCAGCGACTGAACAGCTTTAATATTATATAATAGTCTGAGTTCTTCTTCCGGAGTCAGTTTAAGTCTTCCTCTGATATACAATTCATATTTAAACTTTGCATTCATCAGAAATTGTACTTTCATCATCTTACAATGGTCATCAGGTATATGATATACATTCTCATAATTTCCGAAATTGATTCCATAACAAGTAGGACAATATCCAACCACAGGGCAATCACGACATTTTTCGTCAAGTTCAAGCAAAGAAAGCGGACAAGTAAAATCAAGTTTTTTTGATTCTTCCGCCCTTTCCTTACCTATGCAAAGAGGTGCAAAAGCATGGCATGGGTATGCTTCGCCGTCCACGTCATAAGAACGCATCATAGAACCTAATCCGCAGAAACGATGTGTGGTGGTTGTTCCGGGTTCAATATCCATAAGATTCAGTTTCAATGTATTTGCTGGTTCTATATCCGGATGTTCTATGTAGTAATCACTTAAAATCTGCAATTGCTCTGCAAGAATCTGCGGACTATCAGGATTCCAGTGAACCCCATGTCCTAAATTTGCCGAAACTTCAAAACCTTTATCATGCAGGCTGATTGCACCGGAAGCAAGGTCAGGCAAAGTTTCGGCGGTAATGGTCATCTTTGCAAACGGATAATTCTTCACAAAAAAGTCCACATCAATGTCATCATATGAACCTGAACGATTATGATTGTGCATTTCTCTTGTACCGTCCAGGCTTATATATACTTCAATAGTATCATCATTTTCAAGAAGCCATTTCTGAACATCTTCATGTACAAGAGTACCGTTGGTTGTTGTAAACGCAAACCAGCCTTTTGACCAGGTACGACTTTTCAGAAATGCGTGAATTTCCCTGATTTTTTCAAACTCAAGATAAGGTTCTCCGCCGAAGTAATAGATACATACAAAATCTGAACCGTCTTCCATAGTCATTTCATTCTCAACAATTTCAAGTGCTGTTTCAAGTGGCATGGTACGTATTTCCTTGTTGTGTTCATAGCAGTAAACACAGTTGAGATTACAGCTATTTGTCAACGTCAGAATAATTACTTTTGTTCCCGGCTGATTCATATACTTATCAAGATTTTTTCTCATATTGTTTTCTCCTTTTTAATCAATAATTAAACAATCAGCGGTCGGACAAGAATTAATATCATTGTCTGACCGCCTTTTGTCCGATTAAGCCCAAGCCATGCATGTGCTTGATTTGCAACCGCCGACATTGAATTCAACGAATGAATTGTTTTTAGCCACTATGCCCTTTGCGGAAAGTTCATTGATACGGCTTTCAATATCCTTGACTGATTTCTGAGAAATAGTCAGGTTTTTCTTCATTTCTGCACTCATAGTACACACTCCTTTCCTGTTTTGTATTTATAAAAATCCCCTTAAGGAAATTCATATCATCTTCTAAGGTGTTGTAAAATACAGATTCAGTGAAGGAATATCTGATTCATCAATTCCTATTGCTACTCCAACCATAGTGAAACCGGTATTTTGACAATTCCAGATTTCAATCTGTTCTATTTTATCACGATAAATTCCATCAAAAGCTGTTTTCAGATATTTATAGACGTTATTCATTTTTTTCAGATAAATTTTGAATTTGCTGATTCCTTTTCCGGAAATATCAAATCCTGCCATCCATGTATGACCTCCGCAGTATGAACGCATATCCTGAGCAATATCTCTTAGTCTGGAAAATTTCTCTAATCCGCAGTCGCCCCAGAAATCAAGGTATTCTTCATCATGGTACATGAAATTTTTTGAATGATAATCAGGAACATTTTCACACCGGGCTATAAAATAAAATTTCAGTGCTTTTATCCTGTTTTCTTTTTCCAGAACGCCTAAATGATAAAAAGCAGAATATTTATAATCCGGATTTTCCGCAGTTTTCATACTGCTCATATAGTAAAGGATATCTTCATATTCTGACATAAATTCTGCTTCTTTTTTTATCTGTTCAAACAGCCGGCACATATTCTGATTGGTACGGTTATACAGAGCAATATCATATCGCCTGCTCCATATTTTCCGTGTATCATTTACTGTTTCCAGACGATATACAATATCTTTTTCAATAAGAGATTTCAAAAATCCACTCCGGGAAATTTCTGTAATCAATTCCGGTGGAATTTCAGCAACTTTCATGCCTGTATATGCTTTACAAAAAATCTGTTCTTTAGTCAGGTCAATTCCAACTAAGTCAATATTATCTCTGTCTGATGAATAACTGTATTGTTTCATGAACTTTTCAAATTCATATTCATTTTTCAAATTCATTTAAAGTATATCCTTCAATCTTATTTCAGAATACTGGCAATGTGTTCAATATATGTATCAATATACTTTTCAAGATACCTGATAAGAGCAATTACTTTTGTAACAGCACTTCTCATGTCACCATATAAAATCTGATTTCTGTTGAACACAAGGGAATTGTCTACATCTATATATGCTGTAAAAAATACATTTTCACAATTAAGTGTATTTATTATATCCAAAATATCTGTGCGTTTATTTGAATCAAATTTAAGCGGAATTACACCATAAAACTCAACTTCATTATCAGTATCGATTGTAAATATAACTATATTATGACCAATATATTTTGATGGTATATCTAAAGTATATACGTTTTTTTCATGATTTTCATCTTTCTTTTTACAGGAAATATTGAACGTTTCAAAGCATTTTTCAATAATTTCCGAATATAAGCTTTTCATTTTAGTCCTCCTAAACAATATTCTTTGTTATTTTCATAAAAATTTTATACATTTTCAAAATATGAAAAGCAACGTCGTCAGCTTCTCCGTATAATGAAAAGTAATAAGATACACACATATAATACGGATTAACTTTTATAATATTGAACTGGCAATATGAAAATTCCTGATTAAGTCGGTTCACTGTTTCGAGGGCGGAACTGTACTTACTGCGTGAAATGGGTTTAAGCAATCTTGTTAAATGACATGAAGAATCATCAATTTCAATCATATCAAAACCAAGTTTCAATACTGTCAGGTCACCGGATTTTCTTATAACTTCAAACGAAACACCGCCTTTTTTCAGGTATGAAGCAAACGCATCAGCATAACTCATATTATTCATTATATCACCTCATATAATTATTTTTGTATGTTATTTATAATTTTTATTCTCCACAGGTTAATCTGGTATTCTCCGTTCGGAGTGTATATTCTATTAGTCTTTGCATATATCAATAAGGTACAAAGCACCTGAACACAATTGTATGTTTCATAAATTTTCTACTTTTTCTAATCCCCATTTATACATACATTTTATATAAATTAACATTCATACCTCTGAATATTTTCATATTAATATCACCACATTGTAATTAATCTTTTTTAATTTTATCATACTTATAGTAAAAATGTCAATAAAAAAATCTCTCATTTCAACTCTCATTTTTAATATAAAAAAAGAGATAAAACCATAAAAAAGTCAATAGACTTGTGGTTAAGAGATGTGTATGAACGTCAACAGGCTGATTCTGATTGGCGAGGAAGTCTGAGTGGGAGCGGTTGCAAGAATATTTGAGACAGGCGTGAAATTTGATACCTGTACGGTATTTATTGGCAAGCAAGGCAGCAAGACTTTTACCGCAGACCTTACGGAAGAAATCCCGAACAGCGTCCGAGACAATGCGTGTTTATCGGAACTACCAACAATTACGACTTCCTGAAAGATGAAACAGGTGACCGCCGTTATTACCCGATTGACACAAA
>JAIDCY010000047.1 GCA_029055625.1 Ruminococcus sp.
ACTGTACTTCCAGTAACTCCTGTGGCGATATTTCTTCCGGTTTCCGTACCCATGAATTTTTATCAGGTTTTTCGCCGTAATCCGTAAGCTGATTGTTAAGAATCAGTGAAAAATTTTCCTGCTCCGGAAGTTTCAGCGATAAAAGCTGTTGCGAGTTGCAGGTTATTGACTTTTCTTTTAATTCGAGTTCCGCATAATATTCAGCGGATTTCTTTACGGTCTGGGCGGAGTTGTTTATGAGTATATCGAGGTGACCGCCGGAAATATCTGCGATATGTTCGATAAGTTCTTGTATACGGTCTACTCGGATTAAGTCGAAACCGATAATAAAAAGCCTGTCCCTGAAATCGTTGAAATCGGGTTCTCTCGAATAGTTTTCAAGAGCATTTTTCGGATAGCGAGTTATAGCGATTACGTTAGCACCCATACGGAGCAGGCGAAGGCATACCGCATAACCTATCTTGATACGTCCACCGGTAACCACCGCATTTTTTCCGGACAGGTCACAGGCTAAAGTACGCATTTTTTCATTGAGTGCCTTACAATCCGGACAGATGCCGTATTCTTCCATATTCCGCTGACGACACATTAAACAGATTTTCATAAAAAAGTCCTCCCTGATAATTTACTGAAACTATTTTAACATAAAATAAAAAAAATGTCAAATATCCCTTGACAAATCAGAAACTATATGATATAATAATCCTGTCAGTAGTTTAAGTAAAGAACGACCAACTCCACCCGTTGGAGGTGCGGTTATCCGCCTGACACTGCCGTATAGTTCAACGTCAGAACGCCCCGGCCACAAATCTAGGGAAACTGCGGTTAAACTCCGCAGACGGTCTTTAAAAATGTTTCAGTCTTTCGGGACTGAATTTTTTTATTTTTCTATTGACAAATAAAAAATAGTGTGATATAATGATTATGTCAGTAATTTAAGTCAAGAAGGTCAGCTCCTCAAGCTGACGGTGCGGTTATCCGCCTGACATTTCCGTATAGTTTAAGTAATAAAACGTTCCGCCTGCCATGCGGAAAGATTACGGTGCAAATCCGTATGCGGATTTTAAATAAAAATAATCGGGTCAGCAATGACTTTTTTTATTTTAAGGAGGTTTTTTCAATGAAAATAGAAACACAATGTCTGCATGAGGGCTATACTCCTAAAAACGGCGAACCCCGAGTAGTTCCGATAGTGCAGAGTACTACATATGTATACGATTCGACGGAAGAAGTAGCACAGGTATTTGATGACCCCACCAAAAGCCTTATATACTCACGTTTCGAGAATCCCACCACTATGGCTATCGAGGCGAAAATATCCGCTCTGGAGGGCGGTATCGGTGCAATGTGTACCAGTTCCGGACAGGCAGCCACTCTCCTTTCAATACTTAATATCTGCAAAGCCGGTGACAGTATTATAAGCTCTCCGGAAATATACGGCGGTACTATCAATCTTTTTTCGTATACTCTTAAGAAATTAGGTATTGAATGCATATATATTGACCCCTCCGCAAGTGATGAGGAAATAAGCAGATGTTTCAAGCCGAATACTAAGGCAGTTTTCGGCGAAACTATTGCTAATCCGGCACTTACCGTACTTGATATAGAAAAATTCGCACGTATCGCCCACGCACATAACGTACCGCTTATAGTTGACAATACTTTTGCAACGCCGATACTTTGCAGACCTATCGAATTTGGTGCGGATATTGTTATACACTCAACAAGTAAATATATGGACGGTCATGCGGTACAGACCGGTGGCGTTATCGTCGACAGCGGTAATTTTGACTGGTCTAACGGCAATTTCCCTGAATTTACAGAGCCTGACGAATCGTATCACGGTATATCATACGTACAGACTTACGGAAAATCCGCCTACATCACTAAGGCACGTATGCAGTTAATGCGTGATTTTGGTTGTTATCCGTCTGCACATTCGTCATTCCTGCTGAATTTAGGTCTTGAAACCCTCGCCGTAAGAATGAAGCAGTATTGTGAAAATGCCCTTAAAGTAGCGGAATATTTTGAAAAATCGGATAAGGTTGAGTCTGTAATATATCCTGCTCTGAAGTCGGATAAGAGTTACGGACTTGCACAAAAATATCTCAGTGGTTGCAGTGGCGTAATTTCTTTCGTAATCAAGGGTGGCAGACCTGATGCCATTAAATTTATGGACAGCCTTAAACTCGCCTCAAATGAAGTACACGTCGCTGATATAAGAACGTGTGTTCTTCATCCGGCAAGCGAAACTCACAGACAGCTTACAGAAGAACAGCTCGTATCAGCCGGAATAAACGGCGGTATGATCAGATTTTCATGCGGTCTTGAAAACGTCGACGACATCATAGCAGATATTGAGCAGGCATTTAAGGCGATAGATTGAAATATATAAATCCGGATAAAAAAATATCCGGATTTTTTTCTTGAAAGGTCTTGACAAACAGAAATTGATATGTTATTATATTCTTAGCCTACTTAAAAGCTATGTTTAATATGAAAGGTATGATAAATCATGAGTTATAAATTCGAGACTATGCAGGTACACGCCGGTCAGGAAACCCCAGACCCTACAACTGATGCACGTGCCGTACCGATATACGCAACAACTTCCTACGTTTTCAAGGATTCCGCACAGGCTGCCGGACGTTTCGCACTCACCGAGGGCGGAAACATCTATACACGCCTTATGAATCCTACTTCCGACGTTTTCGAGAAGAGAATAACCGCTCTTGAAGGTGGAGCAGGTGCATTGGCGACGTCGTCAGGTTCATCGGCGATAACTTACGCAATTCAGAACATCGCAACAGCCGGTGACCATATTGTATCATCTACTAATCTTTACGGCGGTACGTATAATCTTTTCGCCAATACCCTCGTTGAACAGGGACTTACTACAACGTTCGTAAATCCGGCAGACCCCGAAAATTTTGAAAAAGCGATACAATCTAATACAAAATTACTGTATGCGGAAACTCTCGGAAATCCGAACTCCGACGTAATCGACATTGAAGCTATTGCGGAAATCGCACACAGACACGGTATACCGCTGATAGTTGATAATACTTTCGCTACACCTTACCTGCTCAGACCTATCGAACACGGTGCGGATATAGTAGTACATTCCGCTACAAAGTTCATAGGCGGACACGGTACGGTAATGGGTGGCGTAATCGTTGACGGTGGCAAATTCGACTGGGCACAGAATGATAAATTCCCGTCACTTTCAAAACCTAATCCGTCATATCACGGTATAGTATTCACCGAGGCTTGCGGAAATATAGCGTACATCATGAAGATACGTACAACACTTATGCGTGACCAGGGTGCGGTAATATCGCCGTTTAATTCGTTCCTGCTCCTGCAAGGTCTGGAAACTTTATCGCTCCGACTTGAAAGACACGTAGAAAACGCTTTGAAAGTGGTTGAGTTCCTGAATAATCACCCACAGGTAGAGAAAGTAAATCACCCGTCACTTGAAACCGGTAAGGCAAAAGAACTTTATGACAGGTATTTCCCTGATGGTTCGGCATCAATATTCACATTCGAGATAAAAGGTAATGCCGATACCGCAAAGAAATTCACGGAAAGTCTGAAACTGTTTTCGCTACTCGCAAACGTCGCAGATGTTAAATCACTTGTAATACATCCTGCATCTACAACGCACTCACAGATGAACGAGGAAGAATTACTATCTGCCGGAATAAAGCCGAATACGATAAGACTTTCTATAGGTACGGAACACATTGACGATATAATAGCAGACCTCGCCAGCGGATTCGAGGCTATAAAATAAATATGGAAAAAATGCGGGTTTTTATACTCGCATTTTATTTTTTACTTGACGTTTTCCGGAAAATGTGATATTATAGTATCATACTTTTAAAAAACGAAAGGAAAAGAAATGCAGTTCAGAGAATTAAATTTATCACAGGAGATATTGGAATCAGTAGAGGAATTAGGCTTTACCGAGATGACGGAGATTCAGCAGAAAAGCATACCGCTGATACTGATTGGAAAAGACGTAATAGGACACTCAAAAACCGGAACAGGTAAGACCGCAGCATTCGGTATACCGGCGGTGGAGAGGTTCACGGATACGAAAAATTTAACTGTATTGGTATTGTGTCCGACGAGAGAGCTTGCAATGCAGGCACACGAAGAGATACGGAAATTCGCACGGTATAAACGAGGAGTAAAAGCGGTAGCGGTGTACGGTGGTGCGAGTATGGAAAAACAGATATACGAACTGAAAAGGGGAGCAAATATAGTAATAGGCACTCCGGGGCGTATTCTCGACCATATCCGCAGACGTACGATAAAACTTGATAAAATCGGGTACGTCGTACTCGACGAGGCAGACGAGATGTTAAATATGGGCTTTCGTGAGGATATAGAGGCGATACTTTCGGAAGTACCGGAGAAACGCCAGACCGTATTATTTTCCGCTACTATGCCCCCGGCGATACTTGCTATTACTGAAAAGTATCAGAGAAATCCGGTACACGTCGAGATAAAGACATCACAGAAGACGGTTGAGGCGATAGAACAGATTTATTACAATGTAGCGATGGGACGTAAAACAGATGCGTTAAAACTGTTGCTTACGGCATATACACCGGCTTCAGCGATGATATTCTGTAATACTAAGAAAATGGTTGACGACCTGACGGAAGAGCTGGTAAAATCGGGATTTAAAGCGGTAGGGATACACGGCGATATGAAACAGTCGCAACGTACGCAGGTTATGAACAGTTTCAAGAATAAAGCAGTTGAAATACTCGTCACAACAGATGTTTCCGCACGTGGAATAGATGTAAACGGAGTAGATGCGGTATTCAATTACGATCTGCCACAGGATAACGAGTACTACATACACCGCATAGGACGTACCGGACGTGCAGGACATACCGGCACAGCGTACACCCTGATAAGCGGACGAAGACAATTTTACGAACTTCGGGAGATTGAACGTTATACGAAAGCGGAAATAATAGAAAAAGCGTTACCGGAAAAACAGGAAATTATTTCCATGAAAAAGGATAATATAATTTCAGAAATAGTATCTTACGATAGTAAAATAAGTGAAGCAAATGAAATACTTGAAAGACTTGCGGAATCGGGGATAGACTACAGAGAGACGGCATTAAGACTTATTTCTGAAAAATTAAAATCTGATATAGAAAATATACCGGAATTTGAACGTCCCAGACCGTTAAGAAAAGGTAAAAAAGACAGACAGACGGTAAAAGTTGATATAAACATAGGACGTAATAAGCATATCGCCCCTAATTTCATACTGGGTGCGTTGGTAGATGCTACCGGAATGTCGGGCAGGGACTTCGGAAAAATAGATATATTCGATACGCATACGACGGTAGAGATACCGGAATCCGAGCAGGATTATATACTTGATACGACAAATCCTATGAAGATAAACGGAAATAAGGTTGAAGTGAAGCTGTACAGAGGTACGGATAAATCTAAGACAGACCGTAAAAAGCGTGAATACGGTAACAGAAAAAGACGTGAAATGTATACGGATTATATACCCGACAGAAAAAAGCGTATGAAAAAACGGCATTAAGAGTTAAGAGGTGAAACGTTTTGAGCAGGAGAAATCATGAGAAAACACCGGCTAAAAGAATAGCGGTACTGATAGTAGCGATATTAATGATACTTGGTGCAATAATACTGCCGTTCATGAGATAAAAGAAGTACTTCCGGAGAGAAAAAATTTCCGGAAGTATATTTTTTTTGCGAATCGAATGTTAAAAATAAAATTTTGTAAACGGTGTGTAATTCCGACAAATTCCGCAGAACGAGTATATTATAATATAAGCAGACAAGTAATAAATCTGAAAGAGGTGTAAAGTGCAGACAATATATATAGATGTTTTAATAGTACTGAATATATATGTGAATTATTTTCTGAGATACGGCTGACTGCACGGATAGCGCAGACGCCGATTGTGTTCAGGAGAT
>JAIDCY010000048.1 GCA_029055625.1 Ruminococcus sp.
TTAATATAAAATGAGGTGAAATATGTCTAAATTTACCCAGATAAGACCCGATACTTTCGAGTCAATCCAGATTAACGCCGGAATCCTCCTGACCAGTTTTGAACCCGAAACCGGCGAATACGAAAAAACCGCTATAATCGGGGCGACAACCGGCGGTAACAGCTTCTCCGCAACGCCGGAATTCAGCGATTTTGGAGAGGATATCGACAATGTGCCGAGCAATACCCGACAGATGAAGCGGATTACGAGTTACACCGTCACGCTGAGCGGTTCGTTCGTCACAATCGACGGTATAACGGCACAAAAACTGTGTGCGGCGGCGGATTTGTCCGCCGATATGACCCACATAAACCCCCGCAATTCCCTGACCGATGAAGATTTTTTTGATGTATGGTTGGTGGGCGATTATTCCGCTAAAAATGGCGGTTTTGTGGCAATTCACGTTAAAAATGCACTGTCAACGGGTGGTTTTCAGTGGCAGTCGTCGAAGGACGGAAAAGGCACGTTTTCCTATGAATTTACTGGGCATTACGACCTCGAAAATATCGACGAACCACCTTTTGAAATTTTTATAAAATCACCAAAAAATGACGTTGAAACGGTCTAAAATCCGTCATAACGCCGAAAATTTCCAACAAAACCGGAGGTATTCACATGAAAACGCTTGCAAATTGTACGCCTAAAGAGTTCGCCGTTCAGACCCTCAAAATTACCGAGAGGGTGAGGAAATACACCGACGGCATCGCACGCATCAAGGAAAAATGCCGGAATATAGCGGAAAACGGTACAGAAATATTTGAAATTATAAGTTATATATGCGGTGATAATATTGATGAAACAATGTCTTTGTGTGGTGAACTCTGTTTCATGTCGGGAGAAGATTTTTCCCGACTTGACCCACAAAATGGTGATGAGGACGGTATAATTGAACTTGTAAATATTTTTAACAGTAAAAGAGTTGTAAGTTTTTTTACTACGCTTCTGAATTTACAGAAAATTTCAAAGATGCTCTGATTAACATTGATTTACATAAACTGGAAACTTTCGGTACAGATTATTTATTTCAATATATATTTTATTTTATAAAACATAAAAATCAACAGTTTATATATCAGAATTATGTCTGTAATTGTCTTAAAGTCATTGCTGAAAATACCGCACGTTTCGCCGGAGGTCACACTATAGCAAAAACTTTTAACGAAATTCTCACGAGTAAACCGCCGGAAAATAAATCCGTAAATCAGATTATCGCCGATATTACGGCAAATGCCGGACTTATCGCAAAATAAAATAGACACATATCTAAAAATCGGGGAGGTGCGGAGATGTCGGACGAAGTTTTCAGACTTCAGGCAGCCGTTGAACTAAATCTGGCGGAATTTGAGGCTCAACTTGGCAAGGTAAAAAAAGGTTTTGCGACGATATTCGATAATTTAAAGGTACGCACGCCGACTCCTGAAGTGTCCGTACCTGACGCCTCACCGATAAAAAATTTTATCGACGGTACAAGGTCAAACGTCGCAATTCTGACGCAACACGTCGGAGAATCCATTAAACAAATACCGTCAAAAATAGGTGAATCTTTTAAAAATATCGCCGGAACGGTAGGGAATTTTCTGTCTGAAATTCCAGCAAAAGTAACAGAAATTTTCAACAATACTGTTCAGATTGTACAAAATTTAACGACAAAAGGAATAGGATTTCTGAAAGAATCGGTAACGGTCGGTGCGAATTTTGACAAAAGTATGTCACAGGTTGCCGCAACTATGGGAAAAAGCGTCGACGAGGTAGCAGATTTGCGGGATTTTGCCCTTGAAATGGGCAATTCTACGGCTTTTTCCGCTACCGAATCCGCCGACGCCCTCAACTACATGGCACTTGCCGGATACGATGCGGAAACGGCTATGTCGATGCTCCCGAACGTGCTGAATTTGGCTTCAGCAGGCGGAATTTCCCTTGCCGATGCCTCGGATATGGTCACGGATTCTCAGTCGGCACTCGGTCTGTCACTCGACGAAACCACCGAATTAGTCGATAAAATGGCGGCTGCTTCGGCGAACTCCAACACGTCGGTGGCACAGTTAGGCGATGCTATCCTGACCGTTGGCGGAACTGCAAAAAAATTAAAGGGCGGAACAACGGAATTAGGCGTAATACTGGGAATTTTGGCGGATAACGGCATCAAGGGTTCGGAGGGCGGAACGGCTCTGCGAAATATGCTGAATTCGCTGATTTCACCGACTGCCGAAGCGTCAAAAATGCTCGATTCTATGGGAATTTCTCTGTACGACGAGACCGGAAATATGCGGTCACTCAACAACGTTTTCCTTGACCTGCGGGACGGCATGGACAAGCTCGCCACGCAGGCGGAAAAAGACCAGGTTCTGACAACGATTTTTAACGCCCGTGACCTCAAATCTGCGGAGGCTTTGTTGTCAAACGTGGGGGCTCGGTTCGAGGATTTAACCCGAAAAATAGCCGATTCCGAGGGGGCGGCACAGGCTATGGCGGACACCCAGCTTGACAATCTGGCAGGCGACGTGACACTTTTTCAATCCGCTCTGGATGGCGTAAGAATTTCAATTTCCGACAAGTTGACGCCGGCAATGCGAGACGCTGTACAGATTGGCACGAAAGGACTTGAAAGGGTCACAATTGCCTTAAAATCGACAAATTTTGACACCGCTATGACCCGTCTTTCAAAACTGATTCAGCCTACAATCGACGATATAATTAAAAAAATTATCGAATATATACCGCAGATAGTAAAAATTGTTACAAGTTTAGTACAAACTTTTCAACAAACACTGTTAAAAAATGCACCAATTATAGCGGAATCGGCTTTGAAACTGGTCACGGAATTTGCCGGTGGAATTTCACGGAATGTGGGAAAGGTGACAGAAGAATTTGCCGGAATACTGGGAAAAATTGCCGATTTTCTGCAAAATTCCTATCATCAGCTGACGTATGCCGGAATTGATATGGCACTCTCAATTATCGCCGGTTTTCGCTCTCAGGGAGAAGAAATTTCCCGAAATATAGCCGAAATTCTGACGCTATCCGCCGATGCGGTTTCAACAATTATTCCTTTTTTCGTCGAAGCTCTCGCAGAAATCGGCGGAATTTTAGGCGGTGCGATTATACAGGCATTGCCGGAAATTGCCGATTCTACGGCAAAAATCATAGAACGAATAGGAAATACTCTTATTGAAACGCTTCCTGAATTGTTTGTTTCCGCTAACCAAATTGTGACTTTTATAAGCAAGTCCATGACTGACAATCTGCCACAAATTATGTCAGTTTCACTTGATATTATTATGCAAATTGTCACCGGAATTATTGACGGTCTGCCACTACTTGTAAACTCCGCCGTTGACATTATAAAAACTTTAAGCCTATTTATAGCCGATAATCTGCCGTCACTCGTACCAACAGTCACTCAGATAATAGTTAAAATTATAGACACATTAACAAATCCGTCAACTCTCGGTTCGCTGGTAACTGCCGGGCTGGACATAATCGTGACCCTCGCCCAGTTTCTTATAGATGCTCTGCCGGAATTGTTAAAAGAAGTACCTAAAATTGTTGAAAGCATTGTAACGGTCATCGTTGAAAATCTGCCGAAAATAATAAACGTGGCGATTGAAATAATTGCGACGCTGGGGGAATGCCTGACAAACCCCGAAAATCTGCGGATTCTCGCCAGTAGCGGTATGGAAATTATCGCCTCTCTGATTCGTGGGATAAAAAGTGTTTTTTCCGGACTGGCGGAAATCGGAAGTGGAATTCTTACCGAAATAAAGGCAAATATTGGCGATTTGTATGATTCCGGCGTAGATATGATTAAAAGTTTTATCGACGGCGTAAAAAATAAAGCAAAAGATTTAATAGAAGAGGTCAAAAATATTGCTTTTGGAATCAGAGATTTTCTCGGATTTTCTGAACCTGATAAAGGTCCGCTCTCGAACTTCCACACTTTCGCACCTGATATGATAAATCTTTTTACTAAAGGAATAAAAGATAATAAAAAATCAATAATAGATGAAACTAAAAGTATTGCTACGTCAATTAAAGAAACTCTGAGTGAACCCACAGATTTTACAATACTAACCGCTGAATTTTCCGATATTACGCCCAAAATTTCAGTTACGCCAAAAATAGACGATATTCAATTAAACGACTTTATACCAGAATATGTCGCTGAATTTCCGGTCAATTTTGATGTCGGAAGATTAGACGTCAGTCAAATAAGCGACTGTTTGCCTGAAT
>JAIDCY010000049.1 GCA_029055625.1 Ruminococcus sp.
CTGTTCAGTTTAAATATGATACGCTGTCCAATATTATAAATGATGTATGCGGAGTATTACAGGAAATTTCAAGAACTGTCGGAATGGTTATGGTAGAAAAAGAAAAAACTCAGCAGGTAAAAATAATGTCAAAAGCACATATACATCAGGCAGAAGAACAGACAAAACAAGTCAGAATACAGGAAAAAGAAGCTACTAAACGAATCTGTATTCAGTATGAAACAGAAATAAAAAAAGCAGAATTACATATGCAGGAAGAATTAGCTAAACTTAAATACGAAAAAGAATTATTTATTTCCAATGAACGCAGATTCGATAAAGAATTAAAAGATTTTTCCGCTGTAATAAATAATATAATTGAACAAAACAGATATTATATGCAGAATATGGATTTATACCCGGAAGCATTACAAAAAAACAATGAAGAACTTGTTAAACTGGTATCTAAGATGGTTGATTTATATATTTTAAGTAGTAAGTAAGGAGAATTTATGAGTTTATTTGGATTTGCGCTTGGTGTTACTGCTGTAGCAGTTGTGGGAATAGCAGCAGCGGTTATTTGTGACAGATTATCTTCACAGGAAGAAAGCAGACAACAACGAATGAGAGATGACTATGATTCTTATTGTTCTGACAGAAGATATCAGTATGAAAGTACTGTAAGTGGTTATCGCAGTTCATACGAATCTAAAAGAGAAGGCTATATAAGAAATTTTGCCGAAGAACGCAAACGGGCAATAGAAGAACTTCAGAACAGAAACAGACCATATCTTAATGAAATACTGGAAAATCTAAATGAACAGAGAAATACTAAAAAAAATGATTTAAACCAATTACTTGATGTCCTGAAACAATGGGAAAAAATTAAAGATAAATCACAAAGTACTATGCTGAGAATGAAATCTATCAAAACAACAATGCTTTCAATTGAAGAAGCCTGTTATAAATTACAGGCTTATCTTTGTTATCTTAACAGATATGAACATAATATGAAGCATCATTTTGACCGTGATGGTAGTATTCCAGAGCCTTTCTCAATGACATTACCGAAATATTATCCATATGCCGGAAAGATTATTGATTTGAAAAAATCTGATTTTTACCTGAAAAACGACAGATATATATATGAAATTCCGGATGAAAAAAATCTTACGCTTTTTCTTGATATATCGGAAAAAGAACAGTTTGAAATGACCGAATATGAAACAATTCCATTTATGGTATGTTATAACAAACATGAAGATAAACTGGCACAGACTATATCTTTACGTAAGGCAAAAATCAAGTTGAGTATAAACGGAACACAAGGCATATATGCAGAAGTTGAAAAAGTTTCAAATAACTGGATAACACTTTCATATAACGGAATATATTTATCTTTAAACCGCTCTGACCTTCTGAAACCCACAATGCCACTTCCTAAGGGAACATATCGTACTGTATTTCTTACGGAATATGATTTTGCATTAAAAAAACGTTCAAGAGTTTCTGAAAATATTCAGGACAGCCTTTCACTCGCAAGTTTTGAAAGTATTGCCATGGTAATGACTTTTCAGCAATATAATGATTTATATAATCTTATTCAGAAGAATAATTGGATTAATCTTGACGGTGAATGGAAAGTTTCACCGTTTTTTCCCGATGAATCACCTTTAAAAACTGTAAAATTCCAGCTTGGTGATTATTACGGCTATGTAGCGGAATTTCAAAAAGTCGACGGAAAAAATAACAGTATGCTTCTTAAATTCATACGTATGCTTGAAAAAGATGAATTTATTACTTTTACAGATGTTTTCGCCGTTGCAGATGTACAGGTAAAAATGTATCCTGATATGGGATATGATTTGACAGATGTTGCTGAAGAATGTGCTTTTCTTTATACTTATCTTACGGGAGAATTTGCTTCCCAGCAGAAAATTCTTCAGTCATCTCCGATGATGCTGTATCTTGATAAATGGCTTGAACTGACCCGTCGTCTGATCGAAGTATTACAATATAAACAGAAAATAACTCTTGAAATTGATTACTGTGAACAACACGGAAAAACTTTATATCTTTATATCAGTAATCCGGATAAAGGAACTAAAAAATTTATTGATAAAGCGTTAAAAACAAACCGACCACGCTTTATATTATCAATTCCGGGAGATAAGCAGAATGAATATCTTAAATGCAATGTAGAACAGATTAACGAAACTGATGAACTTCTGGTTACGGTTAAAGGTTTGGAATTTCAGAATGTTGTAAATCTTGATTTCAGACTGGATTTGATTCTGTTAAGTAATGTTTATGCTGAAAAATCGCAGACTATGGCATTTTCAGATTTCCGTGAGGGAAATATAAGCTGTATGGAAATAAAAGAAACTATTCTGCATTCCTCTGATTTGATATATCATGATACAGAAAATCGTATTTTGTCTTTATACAAAGCCGGAATCAACAACAATGAACAGCAGTTTATTGCAGTTCATAAAGCATTTGCAGTAGAAGATTTTTATATGATTCAAGGACCTCCCGGAACGGGAAAAACAACTGTAATCAAAGAGCTTATTATGCAACAAATCCATTATAAACCTGATTCAAGAATTCTGATTGTTTCGCAGGCAAATGTGGCTGTAGATAATGTATTGAGAGGTATTCAGGAATTATGCCGGACAGAAAAATGTATTTCTGAAAGTCAGATTATCCGTTGTGGTTCTGACGACAAGATAGCGGAAGATATTCAATCTTTTTCGTATGAAGGTCGCCTGAATAATTATGCAGAACTCCTTAAGACATCACCGGCAAAAAATATGCAACTCCGTGAAAAATGGATTAAATTTACACAAGATTCAGATAATAAAAATATTGTTGGTGAATGTCTTTTAAGAGGATATCAGATTATCGGTGCAACCTGTGTAGGATTTGCAAACAGAAATGTTGGTTTATCGGGTCTGGAATTTGAACTGGTTATTATCGACGAAGCCGGTAAAGCTCTTCCGGGCGAATTACTTATACCTATTAATCATGCAAAAAAGTTGATTCTGATTGGCGACCATAAACAACTTCCGCCTGTTGTCAATCCGGAATTTTATACTGATGGTTCTGTGGAAACAGATGACGTTCTGGAAGAAGATGAACATCTTGATTTCTTTAACAAGAGTTTTTTTGAACGCTTATGGCTGGAATGTCCGGAATCAAATAAATGTATGTTGAATACTCAGTTCAGAATGCCTCCGATAATCGCCGGATTAGTAAATCTGTTTTATGATGGTCAGCTAAGAAATGGTTCTGTATGTTCACTTAAAACACCCATTGCATTTGATAGTCATCTTGTTATGCTTGATATGAAAAATGAACCTGATTATTATGAAGAACAAAAACCTGATTCAGGACCATATAATATAAAGGAGCAGGAAGTTGTAATAAATCTGATACATAAGTTAAGAACGGTATATACGGCAGACAAGCGAATTGTTGTAATTACTCCGTATAAAAAACAGAAGAAAGAACTGATATATAAAATGAAAGACTCAGATATCCGGAATTTTTCTGTAAATACAATTGATGCCTTTCAGGGAGATGAAGAAGATATTGTCATCTATTGTATGACACGTTCCCGTAAGCCAACAGATTATTTTTCAGATTCAGCCCGCCTGAACGTTGCATTTTCAAGAGCAAAAAATCTGTTGATTATTATAGGTTCTACTGATTATCTGAAACGATACGGAAAGGAACATATTTTAAATCATGTATTTCAGTATATTCAGAATTACGGACGGATTGTTCCCTATTCTGAATTTATAGATGAAAATTTTTCAATTATGAATATACAGGAGCATTTCCCGGAATATGTTTCCGAAGAAACAAAAACAAATCTTACTGTTTATGATGTATTTAACGTTAAAACATCAGAGCAGGTATCTGTTTATAAATGTCAGGCTTGTGGTGGGGAACTTCATGATAAAAACGCTGTTCTATGTTTAAACTGTCTTAATGAATCGGATATTTGTGTATGTTCAGAATGTCATAAAAAATTTGAATATCCACGTTATCTGGTATATATTGAGAAACAAACTCCGCCAACAGTTTGTGAAAGTTGCAGAACAGTTTCTGTTATCTGTTCAAATTGCCATAAATCATTCCCGATACAACATTCTTATTACGAAAATCTTAAAAAAACTAAAAAACAGATTCTATGCACGGAATGTAGAAATGAAATTCTTGTTCCGTGTGACCAGTGCGGAAAAGC
Source organism: Ruminococcus sp. (assembly GCA_029055625.1). GTDB lineage: Bacteria > Bacillota > Clostridia > Oscillospirales > Ruminococcaceae > Ruminococcus. The sequence continues at coordinate 4,232 of JAIDCY010000049.1, forward strand.
CTATTATACCGTTAAGTGGATGTATGATAATTTCCATGCTCAGAATAAGAAATGTTTCTGTAATGAATGCCGTAATAATGAGAATGTCAACTGTCAGTGTTGTGGAAAAATATTTCAGATTCCCGGTTTCCGCAGACAGCAGACTCAGAAAGAGGGAAAAAAACTTTATTGTCCGGAATGTTGTCAGAAAACAGATGTTTCCTGTGACAGATGCGGTCGTAATTTTGAAATCAATTTATGGATACTGCGTGACATCCGCTCAAAAAGAAAAGGCTGTATCTGCCCGGAATGTCGAAGAAGATGAATCTGAATCAAAAGAATATGTTCTGATTAAAAGTAAGGAAAATACAATATTTTGTCAGTATATTCAATTAAGGTATTTCTGTTTCATTCAGTTTCAATCCAGTTCCGATGAATCGATGTCCGCACTGAACCTCACCAATCAGTTGAAATTATTAAAACTGTTTAACAAATTGATTCAACACGGAAAAACTGTAGTTTTTTCTACTCACAATCCGAATCATGCATTATCTTTAAATTGTAATACATTTTTATTGAAAAATGGCAAAGTTATGTGTTATGGAAAATCCAGAGAATGTCTTACAAATGATAATTTACATGCAATATATGGAAACAAAGTAGACCGTATTGATTACAATGAAAATGGATTTTGCATATTCAAATTATTCATATTAATATGGGTCAAATTGGATAGAGTGGGACAAAGTTTTTTGACTTTGTCCCATACTTTTCAATCCGGAGGGAGTTTCCCCCGACAATTGATTTCTGAAAATTCCCGAATCTTCCGCATACAAGCAGAAAACAAGAAAAAAATCGGCGGATAACTTTTTATGTTATCCGCTTCTTATCAGTAAATTCAGAAATCCTTATAAAATTCCTCACAACTTCGCATTGCCAGAATAGTTTTACTTATCAATTCGTCCAGCGTCCAGCAGAGCATTTCAGCACCACGTTCTATCACTTCACGTGAACACCCTTTAGCAAAATTTGCATTTTTATACTTTTTCTTAACGGATTTTAATTCCAGATCGGATACGCTTTTTGAAGGTCTCATTAACGCAACCGCTCCGATAAGTCCTGTCAGTTCGTCAACAGCATACAGAATCTTTTCCATTTCATGTTCAGGTTTAATATCCACAGTCAATTTATAACCGTGACTTGCTGTTGCATGGATAATCCGTTCATCAATGCCACGTTCTCGCATAATTTCCTGCTCCCTGATACAGTGCTGTTCCGGAAACTGTTCAAAATCAAGGTCATGAAGAAGTCCGACTATTCCCCAGAATTCTTCTTCCTCTGCATATCCCAGTTCATTTGCAAAATATTTCATAACGCCCTCAACAGTAACGGCGTGTCTCAGGTGAAAAAGTTCCTTGTTAAATTCCGTAAGTAACTCCCATGCTGAATCTCTGTCCATAATGACCTCCTCCGTTCAAATCAATTTTTTCCTCATTCAAAATAGCCTGATTAATTTCATACTGGTCAGCAGTAAACACAACTTTCGGCAGTACCGCATATTCCATATCGTTTATCTGCCTGAGTATGTGTTCTTTATCTTCCGGACGGAAAACAGGTTCAGAAATGATTACAAGAACAGATGTAAAGCTGAAATCATTCGCAAGATACCTCGTAATGCCGACTGCATTGCTTGCGTCCGCAACAACTGCGAATCTCTTCCAGTTTACAACTCCGACGGCTTGTGCAAGATAATCGTAAACATATTTTTCTTCTGATTCTATTACACGTTCAACCAGTTTGTTCTCAAGATTCAGAGCCTCTGCAACTGTTCTTATAAATTTTGTCGTATCCGCTAAAGTGATTCCTTCCAGTATGTCATTAATCTGTAGGGGGCATATCTCCCTCAACGGTTTTCAAAATATATCCTACTGTATATTTTTCCGGCGGATATTGCAGAATATATCCCCCTCGTGAACCTTTAAAACTTTTTACCAGAGAGGATTTCTGCAAAACAGATACTATATGTTCAAGATATTTTTCTGAAATATTCTGTCTTCTTGCAATGTCTTTCAGTTTTACCGGTTCACCGTTGTTATAGGTGGCAAGGGCAAGCATAAGTTTTATTGCATTCTGCCTCCTTGTTGAAATTCTCATAAAACACCCCTCCACATTTTAATTATACTATTTCCATAG
>JAIDCY010000005.1 GCA_029055625.1 Ruminococcus sp.
ACCTACACTCGACTTGTCGTCGGGAGCGTGAGTTGTGTATAAGAGACATCTCGTAAAACAGATTACGGTAGGGAAAAAAGTCACTGAACTAAGTCAGCAGAAAAAAACACCAGGTGAAGAACCGGATAAAAAAAGTAATACTATTATATATAATACTCCGGAAAAAAAACCGGTACGTCCGGCTGTAACCGGTAATAAAGCTTTAAAGAAATATGAAAATGTAAGGGCATCTGATAACAGCACCAGTAAAGCTCCGGAAAACAGACCTATCAGGAAGTTACCGGAAAACAAGGTACGAGAGGATAAGGTACAGGAAGTGAAGAATAAAAAGACTTTAGGGGAAAAATTTGCAGACCTCTTCCCGAAAAAAGAAGACCCCGCACTTGAAAAAATACGTAAAGTAGTGTTTATGTGTTCGATAGTTGCAATAGTGGTATGCGGTTATATGGTAGGCGATTATTATATTGACCTCGGCAAGAGTAAGAACCTGCACGAAGAGATTGCAAATATCTATGAACCCTATCATCCCCCGAAACCTGTTCCGAACATATCCACTATTTACGAACCCGATTATGAACGTGAATATAGTCTGCTTGACGGTGCGAAAAAACTTCTCGATATGAACCCTGATGTTGTAGGTTACATTACTATTCCCGATACCCCCGTAGCCAATCCGGTTATGCAGTATACCGACAATGAAAAATACCTTAATCAGAACATTAACGGCGATACGTCGAGAGCAGGCGAAATTTTCCTTGACTACAGAAACAATTTCGACAAGGTATCTGACAGGAAACTTTCCGTTGAAAATTCAGATAATCTTGTGATATACGGTCATAATATGGGTAATGATACTATGTTCGGATGTCTTAAATACTATCAGCGTATGTCGGATTACTACACGAAACACCCTGTAATATACCTCAATTCCAACTACGAGTGCTACACATACAAAATATTTGCTTATTTTATTCTCGATGCCGGAGATACTTCGGAAACCGCTTACGACTGCTGGAACAAGTTTGATTTCGACGATGAAGAAGACTTCTATAGGTTCGTGAACGAGGCGAAAAAAAGAACCCTCCGGACTAACAACATTGATGTTGAATACGGAGACAAGATTCTTACCCTTTCAACGTGTAACCCCATACTCGGAGACCGTGGAAGATTAATCGTAATGGGCAGACTTTTACGTGACGGCGAAGATGCTCTTGACGGTACGGATAAGAACGAACAGAATACAAATATAAAATGGCCCTCAATATACTATGAGCAGAAACCTAATGAACGATATAATCCGGACGCAGAGTTTATCCCGTACGGTTGATAAGGAGTGATATTTTTTTATGAAAGCAGTCAAAGTTATTTCATTAGTATCGGCTTGTGTGGCGGTGGTTGCACTGTCAGCCTCAGTACTGATGTTAAGGGAGAAGGAAGAAGATATTTTTGTTCCGGAAATACCTGGCATTGAAGAACCGGAAGAAGAAACGTCACAGAATATGGAACTTCCGGAGCAGGACAAACCAATCACAGAAGAAACGGTTACCGAACCTGCAGAGGAAGTAACCGAACCTGAACCGGAAGAGGTAGAAGAAGAAATAAAATATACTCCCGACGGTCAGACAAAACCTAAAATAATTTACGATAAACTTAATATGCCTGCTTATCCTTACGTACCTAACAATGAGGGTTACGACAGAAGCTATGAGGGACTGCTGAAACGTAACGACGATGTAGTAGGCTGGTTAAGAATAAACAATACACAGGTAGACTATCCGTTACTCATAGACCCCGGCGACATAGTGCCCGGTATGGGATACGGTAACCAGTACGTCGAGTATAACGAATATTATTTACATCATAACATTGACCGTCAGTATCTTTTCGAGGGTAATATATATATGGACTGCCGGGATAATTTCGGACCTGTTGAGGGTTTACAGTCGGAAAATATAGTAATATACGGTCATAATATGCTTAACGGTTCGCAGTTCGGAAATCTGCGTTACTATAAGGATACAAGTTACTACTGGAGCAATCCTTTTGTATATCTCAGTTCAATATATAAAGATTACGAATATGTAATAGTATCATTCTGTATAACGAGCGGTAACGCTGATACGGATTTCCGTTACTGGGATATGGAAGAACTCGATACCCCCGAAATGTTCGATTATTACGTGAACAGAATAAAACGTGACCAGTTACTTGATACCGGCGTTGATATACATTACGGCGACAAGTTACTCACATTATCCACGTGCCACGCCGACGAAGATAATACAAGATTCATCATACTTGCAAGACGTTTAAGAGATGGTGAATCAACAAGCAACTTCGCCACCATTCAGCGTAACGGATAACTACATAAGGAGATTTTTTATGAAAAAAAACAAATCAGGAAATTTAAAAATAATCCTTTCGGCGTTAATGATATGTACTGTCACGGTATGCGGACAGTCCGTACAGGCAGTAGACGACGATTTACAGGCTCTGCCTCTCGATACCGAACCAGTACCGGAAGAAATACCGTATGAAACTACTACAGAAAATTTTCTGACGGAAACACCGGCAGACACTGTAACCGATAATTTAGAACCTGCTCCGGTTGTGGAGACACCGGCAGACCCATACAGTAAGAAGACAGACAGACGGAAAAAAGCTGTAATAAGTTCTTACGATTCGAGTATTTCGCCGGTAAGTTATGAATTTTCGTATCCGGAATATACATACGAGGAAGATTTTTCCAATTATAACGCCGTTGAACAGTATGCACAGGCTAAACAGGAAATGATAACTTCATTCCGCACCGGTAACCCTGTAACATCTGTAAAGCGTGAAAAGGGCGACGATATAATGAAATTCGGACACGTCGGGGAGATTCCGGTATCAGGTGCGAACAAACCCGCCGTTGATACTTCCGGTGAATTTACTTTCGTAACTTACGGCTGGGGACACGGTGTAGGTATGAGCCAGAACGGTGCGGATTTCTACGCAACTTATGCCGGATGGTCTTATCAGGATATTCTCGCCCACTACTACCCCAATACTTATTTAATGAATACTGGTCTGACGGAGTATGAAGAACTCACCATAGACGGTGAACCCGCAGGAGATACAGTATCAGTAGTGGCACAGATTGTAAACCGTGAAATCGGCGGTTCTATGAATTACGAAGCGATAAAGGCACAGGCGGTGGCTGTATATACATACATAAAATATCACGGTGACGATTCCGCTGACCTGCTCGGTAAACCCGACCCACCACAAGTAGTAATAGATGCCTGCACAGATGTACTCGGTGAAGCACTTTACTATAACGGCAGTTACGCCCTGACTATGTTTTCTGCCTCAACCGGTGGCTGTACCGCAAACTGTGGCGAGATATTCTATGGTGATATTCCGTATCTTATAAGCGTACCCAGTGAGTTTGACGCACAATATGACCCCCATTACGGAACTGTTATGTACTATCCGGCAACAGAAGTTAAAAGACTTATCGAGACGGAATATAATATAACGCTTTCGGAAGACCCGAACAACTGGATTGAACCCCTTTATTCATCGCAGACAGGTTACGTAACGGAGGTAAACATAGACGACCAGTTAAAAGTAAAAGGTTATGAGTTTAAACTTCTTCTTGACCTCAAATCTGCAAAATTCAATGTTTCCTATAAATGATTTATAAAAAATATTAAGTCTTTGGATATTCTGACCTTTCCCGTCACATATCCGGAGACTTATTAGTATTTTTCCGGAACAGTAAAACGTGTAAAATAAATTAATAAAAATCATGTACAGAATTTTTTTATCCGTATCGCTTTAAATATTTTTTGTTGATTCTGACAAATATTTTTATCATTATGTGGTTGACAATCGTATATTATTACATCTTGATAAATTGTTATTTAAGTTGTATAATTAAAGTAGGTGAAATTATTTTCACCTTGCATTACGGAGCGTACAGAAATATTAACTCCTATTAACTGTTTCCGGCGTTCAGTATCTATTATGAAATCCGGAGGATTATATATTATGAAATTCAATCACGTTCCCGTTATGCTTGAAAAATGTATTGAAGGTCTCGCAATACGTCCCGACGGAATCTATGTTGACGGTACGGCAGGCGGAGCAGGTCATTCTTCCGCAATCGCTGAAAGGCTCGGCGAAAACGGCAGACTTATTTCTATTGACCGTGACCCCGACGCTGTCGCAATTGCTACGGAAAGACTTTCTGTATATCCTGTTGCAAAGGTTATACAGAATAACTATTCAAATATCCGGTCAGTCCTCGATAGCCTGAATATCGGACAAGTTGACGGAATACTTCTTGATTTAGGCGTGTCTTCCTATCAGCTCGACGAGGGAAGCCGTGGTTTTTCGTATCACGTGGAAGCTCCCCTTGATATGCGTATGGAAAAAACCGGCATAAGTGCTTACGATATAGTAAACGGTTATTCACAACAGGAACTCTCCAGAATAATATTTGAATATGGGGAAGAAAAATTTTCACGCCGTATCGCTGAAAATATAGTGAAGTCAAGAAAAGTTTCACCGGTGAGTACAACATTACAGCTTGCCGACATAATAAGAAACAGTATCCCGCAGAAGTTAAGGCGTGATAAAAACCCTTGCAAGAAAACTTTTCAGGCTATAAGAATAGCGGTAAACGGTGAGTTTGAACATCTTTCAAAAGGTCTTGACGAGGCTTTCTATAGTCTCAGAGCAGGAGGAAGACTTGCCGTTATAACTTTCCACTCTCTCGAAGACAGGCTTGTAAAACAACGTTTCGCCGGTTGGTGCAGAGGCTGTATATGTCCTCCGGATTTTCCACAGTGTGTATGTGGTCATAAACCACAGGGCAGACTTATCAACCGCAGACCATTTGAAGCCGAAGAACCGGAACTTGAAAGTAATAAACGTAGCAGAAGTGCAAAATTACGTATAATTGAAAGGAGTGCGGAAAATGACTGAAGGCAATACAGCTTATTCCTATCCGGAGTACAACGACGATTATAATTATAACGTATACGATTATAACTATGATAACTATAATTCCAGACGCAATTATAATGACTATGATTACATCACAGACCCTGACGACAATTACCCCATGACAAAAAATGATGCTGATTTCATTATGACAAAATCGGAAAATATCCGTTCAGGACAAGCTGACGAATCAAGAGCAGGCTCTGTATTCAATATAATTCTTGTTTCCATTATAGCTGCCGCTTTACTCGGCGGAGTTGTCTATACTTTCGACAGGCGAAACACTGTATATAATACAGTAACTTCAATGAATAAAGAACTAAGTCTTGCGGAAGCCGAAAATGTAAGACTGCAATCAGAACTTGAAAGTAAGATGTCCGCAAAAAACGTTGAGGAATACGCAGAAAACATACTGGGTATGAAGAAAATGGATTCCTCACAGATTAAATATATAAAAATACAGACAGATGATGTTGTGAATATTCCGGAACGTGAAAAAGGTATACAGGCAAAACTCAAGGGCTTTTTTGATGCCTGCGTGGAATATTTCAGAGGGTAGACCAAATATACTTATATAAAAAGGACTGCCTGTATATATTCCGGTCTCTGAAAAATATACACATACCGGAATAATCATGTAGAACAACGGAGATACAGCGAGTGGTCGGAGTATTTTGTATACGTTCCGGAGAACAGGCAAAAACTCCTGATGTTATACCCCCTTCGTCGTATCGAAAGAAACGGACATCATTATAAAAATAAAAAGATGTTCACAGGCGGGGTTTTTATTTTACCCTGCCTTATTCTGTTTATATAATCCCGAAACGGAAAGGACTGATATTATGACAATAAAGCATATACCCGATAAAAAAATGAAATTCAGAATAAAAATCGTAATGACGCTTATTTTCTTTTTGCTGTTCCTTATGGTGGCGATAAATTTTTTTTATATTTCTGTAACAGAAAATGAAAAATATCAGGCAATGGCAAATGACCAGCATTTCGGTTCTATACTGATTTCCGCACACAGAGGGTCAATATATGATTCCAAAGGCACTACTCTTGCGAAAAGTGCATCTGTATACAAAGTCTTCCTTGACCCCCGGCAGTTTAAAAAGGAACTCAAATCACTTCAGGAATCTATTGACAGGCGAAACGAAAAAAAACTCAACGGAGAGTATACACCGGAATACGACGAAAACGGTAAGGAAAAAAAACCACTTCCTGAATCTGCGGAGGCTTTCCGTACAGATGCGATAAGTCTTCTGTCTGAAAAACTCGGTATAACTCCCGAAAAAGTCACTGACGCTATGGAAGCAAATAATCAGTACAGCATACTTCAAGACCAAGTCGAAAAACCGGTAGCAGATGAAGTGCTGGAATTTTTCAGTCAGTATCAGCTTATTTCCCTTAACGTAGAAGAGGATACAAAACGATACTATCCGCATAATGAACTTGCTGCATCAGTAATAGGTTTTACGTCGTCAGGCGGTGAGGGTATGTATGGTGTGGAGGCTTACTATGATGACTATCTTGCAGGTGTGGACGGCAGAACAATATCAGCGAAAGACTCTAACGGTAACGAGCTACCCTACAGATACTCTAAAACATATTCCGCAAAGAACGGTGACGACATACATCTGACAATAGATGCGGATATACAATACTGTCTTGAAGAAAATCTTGAAGAGCTCGTCTCACAGTTTGAGGTCAAAAACCGTGCGTGTGCGATTCTTATGAACGCTAAAACCGGAGCAATTTACGGTATGGCAACAAATCCGAGTTTTGACCTAAATGACCCATATGAAGTCGTTGACCCTCTCGCACAGCAGAGAATATCCGCTCTCACCGGCGACGAAGCGAAAAGGGCTACCTCAAATGCACTTGAAGCACAGTGGAAAAACAAGTGTATAACAGAAATATACGAACCGGGTTCAGTATTCAAGGTAATAACCAGTTCGGCAGCCATTGAAGAAAATTTAATAAATCTCGAAAATGATAATTTTTACTGTTCCGGTGAAGTGACAATACCAGGAGCTGCCCCCATACACTGTCACGACTGGAACGGTCACGGTGGGCAGACTTTTCAGGAAGCCCTTACGCATTCATGCAATCCCGCATTTATGGAAATCGGCGAACGTCTCGGAATAGAAAAATTCTGTTACTATTACGACGCTTTCGGACTTAATGAGCGTACAGGTATAGACTTACCGGCGGAGGGTGTCGGAATAGGTTTCGCACCGGAAGAGATGTCGCAGATAGACTTACTTGTAAGTGCATTCGGTCAGGGAGATACTCTGACACCGATTGAAATGATTACTTCTTACTGTGCCGCTATAAACGGTGGTTATCTGCTTGAACCGTATGTTGTAGACAAGATAGTTGACGAGGACGGAAACATAGTACTTAAAAACGAAAGAACCGTAAAACGACAGGTAATTTCAGAAGATACTTCAAAAAAAGTACGTACAGCACTTGGAAGAGTAGTAAGCGATAATAACGGCGGTAACGTAACAATAAAAGGTTACTCTATAGGCGGAAAATCCGGTACATCGGAACGTCTGAGCCTTGATAAGGACGAATACGGAGCATCATATGTATGTTTCACACCGGTTGAAGACCCTGAAATAGTCCTGCTCGTTCTCGCCGATATGCCTAATGTTGATATAGGTTACTACGGAAGCACCGTTGCAGTACCTACCGCAAGACACATTCTTGAAGATGTTCTGCCGTATCTCGGTTACTATCCGGAGTACACTGCGGACGAGGTACAGGACCTTGATATAAAAATTCCGCTTCTGGAAGGTTCGATAAGTGATGCAAAATCTACTCTTGAAGGTCTCGGGGTAAATTGCAAGGTAATCGGAAACGGTATCGAAGTAGTAGCACAGTCACCACAGACAGGTTCTTCCGTCTCAAAAGGCGGTTGTGTATATCTCTATACGGAAAAGGGCAATACTGTTGACTATACAACAGTTCCCGATGTACTTTACGTTTCACCGGAAGTTGCCAACGAATCTATGACTTACTGCAAACTGAATTACGTCGCAAAAGGTGCATCAGTAAAAAACAGTGACGCAGTAGTAAACAGCCAGTCACCACCGGCAGGAACACAAGTTCCGGTAGGTACTACTGTGGAACTCGAATTTATAGTAAATGCAAATCAGGATTAAAACGGAGGCGGTTTAATTAATGAATTTAAATCAGTTGATAAAGAATCACGGCATAACTGACCGTGTAATAACATCAATTACGGACGATACAAGAAAAGTAGAAAAAGGAAGTCTGTTCTTCTGCGTGAAAGGTACGAAATTTGACGGTCACACGGTAGCGGAAGAAATGCTTGAAAAGGGAGCAGGTGCGATAGTCTGTGAACATGACCTCGGACTTGGTGACAATCAGATTATTACGGAAAATTCACGGAAATTATACGGGGAAGTCTGTTCCGCATGGTTCGGACACCCTGAGAAGAAAATTAAAATGATAGGCGTTACCGGCACTAACGGCAAAACTACCACTACCAACATAATAAAACACATCCTTATGAAAAACGGTCATAAAACCGGACTTGTAGGAACTATTCAGAACGAGATAGGCGACGAGATTCTGCATACGGATAATACTACACCTTTTGCGTATGATTTCATGGCGTTACTGGATAAAATGGTAAAAGCCGGTTGTGAGTATGTGGTAATGGAAGTTTCATCTTTCGGACTGGTACAAAACCGGATAGGTTCTTCACATTTTGACGTCGCATTATTTACCAATCTTACACAAGACCATTTAGACTATCATAAAGACATGGAAGACTACTATCAGGCAAAAAAATTACTTTTCGGTATGTGCGACAAGGCTATATGCAATATCGACGACGATTACGGCAGAAGACTTTACGGTGAAGTAGATTGTACGGAATACTCATTCAGTACGGAGACTGACGCAGATTTCAGGGCGGAAAATATATCCGTAAGGGCAAAAGGTTCTGAATTTGACTTTGTTCATAACGGAAAGTCGTATCACGTAAAAACCAATATGACCGGTATGTTCAATATCTCAAACGTTCTCGGAGCGGTTGCGATATGTATTGAAGAGGGAATACCGGTAAATGACATTATATCAGCGGTCAGCAGTTACGGCGGTGTGAAGGGACGTTGTGAGATAATACCAACCAACAGAGACTTTACGGTAATATGCGATTATGCCCATACTCCCGACGCTCTCGAAAACGTACTTAAAAGTCTTAAACCTTATGCGGATAATAAATTGATTTGTCTTTTCGGATGCGGTGGTAACAGAGATTCCGCCAAACGTCCGGAAATGGCAAAATCAGCTGAAAAATACGCAGATAAACTTATAATCACGTCGGATAATCCCCGTGACGAAAACCCCGAAGATATTATAAATGAAATTCTTTCCGGACTTTCCGGCAGTATCCCATACGATATTATCACCGACAGGCGAGAGGCTATATACCATGCCTTGAAAACAGCGGAAAAAGATGATATAATAGTTCTTGCCGGAAAGGGCCATGAAGATTATCAGATACTCGGAAATAACTTACACATTCACTTTGACGAACGGGAAGTAGTTTCAGACGGTCTGAAATTACTCTGAAATCGTCGGAAATATTCAACATTGGAGTTGTTATAAAATGTCATTCTGGATAATAAATTTACTTACAGCAGTTCTTTCGTTTCTGATTGCGGGAATATCAGGCTTCAAGATAGTTCCGTTTCTGCATCAATTAAAATTCGGTCAGCCGATTAAAACTAAGGACGGTCCGCAGTGGCACGCCAAAAAACAAGGTACTCCCACTATGGGCGGATTTATGTTCATACTTTCAACAATACTGTCCGCAATAATCGGGTACTGGATTTACAGGGCAAGAGGTGGTATTGACCTCACAAACCCTGAATCTTTCAATTCCTTCTACCGACTTCTTGCTTGTATCGGATTCTCTTTACTTTTCGGACTTATCGGCTTTATCGACGACTATATAAAAGTTAAACGCAAAAACAATGACGGTTTAACACCGATACAGAAAATTATTCTGCAAGTACTCTTTGCCGTCGGTTTTCTTTTCGTAATAAATATAACCGGTGACAAATCGACTGTCATAAACCTTGGCTTCTGGCAAAGTCCGGAACTGAATATCTTCTACTACATACTTATGATACCCGTTATAATATACCTCACTAATGCGGTAAATCTAACCGACGGTGTGGACGGTCTGTGTGGTTCTGTGACGTTTGTTGCAATGCTGATTTTTACCGTTGCCTGCTCGATACTCGGACAGAATGAAGTATCATACTATACAATGGCTCTTGCCGGAGGATGTCTCGGATTTCTTTTATGGAATCTGAATCCTGCCAAATGTTTCATGGGTGATACCGGCTCAATGTTTTTAGGTGCATCTGTAACGGCAATAGGTCTGATACTGCATAATCATCTCTTAATGATACTCGTATCAATGGTTTACATACTGGAAGCACTCTCGGTAGTAATACAGGTCAGCTATTTCAAGTATACAAAGAAAAAAAGCCCTGACCATCAAGGAAAACGTATCTTCAAAATGACACCTATTCACCATCACTTTGAAATGAGCGGTTTTGGTGAATACGATATTGTGATTACTTTTTCACTTGCCGGCATTATTTTCGGAATACTGGGAATAATTACATTACTTGTATTTAAATAGTCTCCGGACTTCGGCACATAAGGGAGGATTAAATGGCAAAACACAAAACATACAGAAAGAAAAACAAAAAATCCGGAAATTTTTTATCCGCTTTTGTAGGCGAAGCAAAACAAAGTGATATAAGCCTGTCATTTTTCGCATACGTAATGATACTTATTGTTGTCGGACTTGTTATGATGTCTTCCGCAAGTTACGCATGGGCTTACAGTGAACACGACGGCGACGGTCTTTTTTACGCAAAGAACCAGTTAAAAAATGCTCTGATAGGTTTTGTGGCGATGATTTTCTTTATGAAAATGGATTATCATAATTTCAAGAAAATAAACTTAAAGTTCACAAAAAAATTAAATATCGCAAGTCTGCTTTACTTTATCGGTATTGTGTTACTTATACTGGTACTCGCTATCGGTAACGATGAAGGCGGTTCAATGGGTGCGAAGAGGTGGCTTGATATAGGACCTGTTAACCTGCAACCGTCGGAAGTAGCGAAACTTGCAATTATCGTATTCTTCGCCTACAGTATGGAAAAAGACGGCGAAAAAATGGATACTTTCAAGACCGGCATTATAAAATACGCCGTCTATATGGGTATATACGCTGTCCTGCTCCTGCTTGAACCGCATCTTTCCGGTATAATACTTATCGGCTGTATCTCGATAGCAATGATTCTTTGTGGCGGTGCAAACAAGAAACAGTTTCTTTTTCTCGGTCTCAGTGCGATAACTGCCGGTGTTGCGGTGATAGGTTATCAGGCATCTATACCGGACAGCTATGTTGCAACACGTATAAAATCATGGCAAGACCCTTTCGCAGATGTTCTCAATGATACGTGGCAGACCGCCAATTCACTGATTGCGATTGGTTCAGGTGGTATGTTCGGGTTAGGTCTCGGAAATTCACGTCAGAAATATCTTTATCTTCCGGAAACTAAAAATGACTTCGTTTTCCCGATAGTCTGTGAAGAACTCGGTTTCGTCGGTGCACTGGCTATAATAATAGTATTTTTTCTGCTGGTAGTTGAAGGCTTTTCAATCGCAGTACGTTGTAAAGACCGTTTCGGTATGCTTATAGCGGTAGGAATAACCACGGTCTCTTATACACATCG
>JAIDCY010000050.1 GCA_029055625.1 Ruminococcus sp.
GTTGTTGTCGTATCTGTATCAGTTCCTGTATAGTCGGAATCTGTTGTGGTTGTTGTCGTATCTGTATCAGTTCCTGTATAGTCGGAATCTGTTGTAGTTGTTGTCGTATCTGTATCAGTTCCTGTGTAGTCGGAATCTGTTGTGGTTGTTGTCGTATCTGTATCAGTTCCTGTATAGTCAGAATCTGTTGTGGTTGTAGTTGTGTCGGTGTCTGTTCCTGTATAATCGGAAGTTTCGGTTGTAGTTGTTGTATCGGTGTCTGTACCATCTGTGGTATCAGTTGTAGTTGTTGTAGTGTCTGTATCAGTACCGGAAGTTTCTGTAGTTGTAGTTGTTGTATCTGTACCATTCGAAGCTGTAGTAGTTGTAGTGGAATCAGTACCGGATGTAGTTGTTGTGGAAGTTGTTGTAGTAGTTGTTGTCTGTTCCGGTCTGAAAATCTGGAGACCGATTGTAGCCAGTGTAGCATCAGGAGTGTTTATGTCTCCTAATTCAATGGTTGCAAGCATTTCTTTCAGATTGTCACCACCGAGTTCTTCATCGTGGAAGAATCCGGCAAGAGTGTAAGTATCACCCTTTGCAGTAGCCGTAACGTTGCGGAGGTCTGTATCAGCAAATTCAGCGATTGCACTTGAAGGAAGGTCAATATTATAGGAAACCGCTATTTCGTCAAGGTCATTCATGATTGTGTCGTAAATTCTTAAAACAGGGTCTATAGCGAAAATTGCACTTGCTGTCGGCGGAATATTTGCGTTCTTGCCAAGTCTTCTTTCCACTCTCTCAACAAGATGTGAATATTTACCGGTTGCCCTTGCCTCGTCGATATAGTCGTTAATCTGCTGAATAAGTTGCTGAACATTTCCGGCAGTTTTCGTGATATTGTGTTTTCTGTCGGTCAGTTTATCCTTATTATTGTAAGCCTTGTCAATCCACTTTTCAAGACCTGAGAATTTATTTGTAACCATTGATTTGGCTTCTGCTTTAGCCTCTTCGTCCGGAATTTCATGTATTGTACGGTCTGCACATACTTTAAGTTCTTCAAGTTTTACATCTGCGAACTCAACAAGGTCACCCATAGACCATACACGCTTGCCGTTTACAGGCTGATTTGATGTGTATTTTGCCTGTATTCCCATTGTGTGACCGTCTTCAAGGTCACTACCTTTTATTATAAGTTCAAATTTACCCGTGAAATCAACTTCTGAGAAGTCGAAAGCAGGAATTTCAATATCTTCAACGCTGTTTACATCTTCAAGGTCTTCTACCGGAATATCCAGTTTTTCGGCAATATCTTCCTTGGTAAAGTTGTATTTTTCGAGTTCCTCAAGCGGTACGCCGTACTTCTCGGCGAGATACTCTTTTGAAACGTTGAAATCGTCGAATTCTTCTATCGGAATATCGAATTTTTCCGACATTTCAGCCTTGGCATCTTCGACTTTCTGTTTCATTTCATTAAGTGCCTGTTCAATACGGGCGTTTGCTTCCGCCGTGAAGATTGAGAAATCAGGATTTCTTACGATTTCCGCAATGATTGTTATATCACCGCTTGAACTGATTCTGTAAGTAATTCCTTCATCGGCGAGCATTTTTATTACTTCTTCTGCCTGCCCTGCGTGTTTTCCGACATTTTTCAGTATAATGTCTTCCAGCATCTCCTTGGAAATCGTGCGGACATTGTTTCCACTTTCACCGATAGCAACAAGTTCGGTATGGAAAGTGTCATACCATGTTGATTCAGTCTGACCCGGTTCTATGTAAAGAAGTTTTTCAAGATTATAAACTTCCCCACCACCTGCCCGGGCGTTGGCGGTTTCAACCTGAACTGAATCATTTGTTACAGCGTAAGACGTATAAGTCAGACACTGTGAGAGTGCAAACGGTACAGAAGCGACCGTTGCGAAGACTCTCTTAAATAATGAATTCTTCATTTTTTTTATACCTCTCTAATATATTTTTTCCGGAACAGACCGATAAATAATAGCGGTCGGAAACCGGATTGAAACTTAAGCGGGGGGCAAAAATAAACCTATAACTAACCCCCAGAAATTCATAACTACATTTTATCACAGAATATGAAATAAGTCAAGCGGTATGATATAATTTTTTCAGAAATTATTAATTATTAAATACGTTATTTTTTGTACTCTTTTCACAATTTCATCATAAAAAAACGCCGAAATTTCAAATTTTGCCGAAAAATTAAGTAAAATTTTATACTTTTTATACAGGAATATTATAGGAAAATTCACCCTTAATATTATTGTACCACGTTAAAAGCGGTTTGTCAAGATGTAGTTTTTACCGAAAAAAAAGCAGACCGGTTGGGGTCTGCTTTTTTAATTGTGTCGTGAAATCAGTTCATGTAGTCCTTGAATTTGTCGTTAGCTTCCTGTGTATACTTTGTATCGCCGAATCTGAACGGTGAAGCTAAATCCCATGCTTCGTGAGATGTCGGAACGAGTGGCTGATCATTTGCGGAAACGAACGCATAGTATACAAGAATCTGTGTTGCGTCGATAGCGTTGATAGATCTGCCCTTCTTACCCATCTTCCAGTTGTCTTCTCCCCACTCGTTCGTATCAACGTCACCGAGGAATGCGGCGAAATTGTCGTAGATTGAAAGCGGGTCATGATTTACAAGTTCGGATTCTGAAAGATATGTGTCTTCCGTAGTATGATGTTCCTGTTCAGCCGAGAGTTCAGCATAGTAAGCCTGTACCTGTGAAGCGTCAACGGCATTTGCCATATTGTCGAGGTTTACGTCACCCTTTACGCCGATATATGCAACAACATATACTGGTGTAAGTTCGCCGTCTTCGTTCTTTGTATACAGGAGTTCGTCGCCATAGTAAACGTATACGCCGTATGTGAATGTCTTGTTTTCCTTGTTGTATCTGCTCTGTGGAGTTTCGCCGTGGTAGTTGAGGAGTGACGGGTCAAATGTTTCTGTTACGTCAACAGGTTCTGATTCGTCAGTGTCAACTCTCCAGTACTTGTCAACGATTACCTGACCTGTGCTGAATCCGCCTTCAACACCGTCTCCACGTGTTCCGTCGTCGTGGCTGAAGTAGAAGCCCGGTACTGTTTCGAGGTCAACATAGAAGTAAGGATATGTTGTTGTAGTTGTTGTTATGTCAGGGATGTCTCCAGGAGCTGTAGTTGTTGTCTTTGAAGTTCCACCCGGAAGGGCTGTACCGTCAGTTGTTGCGGTAGTTCTTGAACCTGTACCGCCAGGTCCTACATTTCCGCCGTCTGTAGTTGTTGTTGTCGGTTCAGCTGTAGTAGTAGTTGTTGTTGTTGTTGTTGTGGTTGTAGTAGTTGTTGTTGTGGTTGTTGTAGTAGTTGTTGCGGATGTGGTAGTAGTTGTTGTTGTAGTTGTGGAAGTTGTTGTTGTAGTTGTAGTAGTTGTGGTTGTAGTAGTTGTGGTGGTTGTAGTAGTTGTTGTTGTTGTATCAGCTTCTACTATAATAGCACCGTCAATAGTTGTGATGTTCTTTGTGATGTCGAAACCGTTAGCGTCGCTTACGAAGAGGTCAGAAATCTTTACAGGATATGTGCCGTCCTTGCAGTCTTCCGGAACTGTGAATGTGAATGTAATCATTAATTCGCCGTCGCTTGCAGCAGTTCCTTCACCCTTTGCACTGCCGAATGAGTATTCAAACGTCTTGTCGTTTGCAACAAGTGTATTGCCGTATGGCTTACCGTCTGCACTTACATATACGATTGGTGAATCTGCCTTTACTACGAACTGTGCACCGGCTACATGGAGTTTAGAACCGTTCGGGTCCTGTACGGACATTGTAAGTTCAACTGTTTCGCCTGGTTTAGCGTGTACTGTTGTGAGAGCCCAGATGATAGCACCTGATTCAGGAGTTACTGTTGTAGTAGTAGTTGTTGTTGTGGCAGTTGTAGTAGCTGTTGTAGTTGTAGTAGTAGTTGTTGTGGTGGTTGTAGTAGTTGTTGTAGTTGTATCAGCTTCAACTATGATTGCACCGTCGATAGTTTTAATCTGATTTGAAATGTCGAAACCGTTTGTGTCACTTGCGAAGAGGTCAGAAATCTTTACAGGATATGTGCCGTCCTTGCAGTCTTCCGGAACTGTGAATGTGAATGTAATCATTAATTCACCGTCAGTTGCTACAACGCCTGCACCCTTTGAACTTGCGAAAGCGTATTCATTGGTCTTGTCGTTTGCAACAAGTGCGTTTCCGTATGGTTTACCGTCTGCACCTACATATACGATCGGTGAATCAGGTTTTACTATGAACTGTGCACCACCGACAGCGAGTTTTTCACCGTTCGGGTCTTGTACGGACATTGTAAGTTCAACTGTTTCGCCTGGTTTAGCGTGTACTGTTGTGATTGCCCAGATTACTTCACCTGGAGCAGGTGTAACAGTTGTTGTAGTTGTGGTGGTTGTAGTAGTTGTGGTAGTAGTTGTTGTTGTGGTTGTTGTTGTAGCAGTACCGCTTGTAGTAGTTGTAGTAGTTGTTGGCTTAGCAGTACCTGAAGTTGTAGTTGTTGTAGTTGTGGTGGTAGTTGTAGTAGTTGTTGTAGTTGTTGTATCAGCTTCTACTATAATAGCACCGTCTACAGTCTTAATCTGCTTTGTGATGTCAAAACCGTTAGCGTCACTTGCGAAGAGGTCAGAAATCTTTACAGGATATGTGCCGTCTTTGCAGTCTTCCGGTACGGTGAATGTGAATGTAATCATTAATTCGCCGTCTTTTGCGGATACGCCTGCACCATTTGCACTTGCAAATGCGTATTCATTTGTCTTATCGTTTGCAACAAGTGTATTTCCATAAGGCTTACCGTCTGCACTATTGTAAACGATTGGTGAATCAGCTTTTACTACAAACTGTGCACCACCGACAGCAAGTTTTTCACCGTTAGTATCCTTTACGGACATTGTCAGTTCAACTGTCTCGCCTGGTTTAGCGTGTACTGTTGTGATTTCCCAGATGATTTCACCTGGAGCAGGTGTAACTGTTGTTGTAGTTGTTGTAGTAGTTGTTGCGGTTGTAGTTGTAGTAGTTGTGGTAGTAGTTGTAGTAGTTGTTGTATCAGCTTCTACTATGATAGCACCCTGAACTAATGTAATCTTATCTGTTATGTCGAAGCCGTTTGTATCGCTTGCGAAGAGTTCAGAAATGTTTACAGGATATGTACCGTCAGCACAATCTTCCGGTACAGTGAAAGTGAATGTAACCATTAATTCACCGTCTTCTGCTGCGACACCCTCACCCTTTGCACTTGCGAATGCGTATTCATTTGTCTTGTCGTTTGCAACAAGGTCATTACCGTATGGCTTACCTTCTGCCTTGTTGTATACGATTGGTGAATCTGCTTTAACTACAAACTGTGCACCACCGACAGGGAGTTTAGTACCCTTCGGGTCTCTTACTGACATTGTCAGTTCAACAGTCTCGCCTGGTTTAGCGTGTACTGTTGTGAGTTCCCAGATTATCGCACCTTCAGCAGGTGTAACTGTTGTAACAGTAGTGGTTGTAGTAGCAGAAGTTGTTGTAGCGGAAGTAGTAGTTGTAGTAGTTGTTGAACCGCTTGTGGTAGTTGTTGTAGTTGTGGTTGTAGTAGTTGTAGTGGTATCAGCCTTAATGTTTATAGCACCGTCGATAAGTGCTACGCTTTCAGAAATATCAATACCGTTAGTGTCAGATACAAATGCATCAGACCACTTTACAGGATATCTGCCGTCTGCACAGTCTTCCGGTACTTTAAATGTAAGTGTAAGAACTGTTGCTCCGTCGTCAGCGGCAACGCCTGAACCTATTGTCTGTGCAAAAGCAAATTCATTTGTCTTTGCGTTTTCTACAACTGTAGCATCATAAGCATCTGAGCCCTTTGAACTTTCGTAAACAATCGGGGAATCTGCCTTGATTGTGAACTGTGCACCGGCTACAGGAAGTTTGCTGTTCTTGGAATCGTCAACAACAACCTTCATTTCAACTGTGTCACCAGGTTTTGCATCAACTTCAGGAATAACCCATGAAATGCCACCGTTCGGAACAACAGTTATAGAACCAGGAAGTAATGTAATCTGGTCTGTAATGTCAAGACCGTTTGTATCAGACATGAATGCTTCTGACCATGTAACAGGATACTTGCCAGGCTTTGTAGGTGCTGTGTACTTAATTGTTATAACCTTTGCACCGTTGGCAGCGGCAACACCCTTACCCTGTCCCTGACCGAATGCAAATTCATTTGTGTCTTTGTTGTTTATTACTGCGGAATCGTAACCTTCGGAACCGTCAACGGAAACAAATTCTGCGGTATCAGCTGTAATCTTGAACTGTGCACCGGCTACAGGAAGTTTTGAACCGGCTTCATCGATTACTAAAACGTCCATAGTAACTTCTTCACCAGGATGTGCGGTTACTTCCGGAATATCCCATGTGATAGGACCTTTTGCGGCGTCAATCTGTTCTACTGTGATTGAACCCGGAAGAAGTGTAATCTGGTCTGTGATGTCGAGACCGTTTGTATCGGAGATGAAAGCATCAGCCCATGTTAAAGGATACGTACCAGGTGCGGTAGGAGCTTTATATTTAAGTGTGATTACTGTTGCACCGTTATCAGCAGCTACGCCCTTGCCCTGTCCCTGACCGAATGCGAATTCATTAGTATCCTTGTTGTTGATAACTGAAGAATCGTAAGCTGTTGAGCCATCAACGGAAACAAATTCTGCGGTATCAGCATTAACCTTGAACTGTGCACCGGCTACAGGAAGTTTTGAACCGGCTTCATCACTTACTAAAACTTTTACAGTAACTTCTTCGCCGGGCTTAGCTGTGACTTCTTCAATATCCCATGCTATGTTACCCTGTGCCTGTACTGTGATAGAACCGGAAACAAGTTTAACCTGGTCTGTAATGTCGAGACCGTTTGTATCAGAAATGAACGCTTCAGACCATGTTACAGGATATTTACCAGGAGCTGTAGGAGCTGTATATGTAAGGGTAAGAACCTTAGCATTATTGGCAGCGGAAACACCTTTACCCTGTCCCTGACCGAATGCAAATTCATTAGTTGCCTTGTTGTTTATAACGGAAGAATCGTAAGCCTCAGAACCGTCAACGGAAGCAAGTTCAGCGGTATCTGCTGTAATCTTGAACTGTGCACCCGCTACAGAAAGTCCGGAATTGTCTTCATCAGTTACAATAACGTCCATTTTTACAGTTTCACCAGGTTTAGCGGTTACGTCCGGAATAGTCCATGTTATATCGCCCTGTTCCTTAACAGTGATAGAACCTGGGAGAAGTGTTATTTTGTCTGTGATATCCTGACCGTTTGTATCTGAAATAAACGCTTCAGACCATGTTACAGGATATTTGCCGGGGGTTGTAGGAGCGGTATATGTCAGAGTAATGACATTTGCACCGTTTGCTGCGGCTACGCCCTTACCTTCGCCCTGACCGAATGCGAATTCATTAGTATCTTTATTGTTTATAACGGAAGAATTGTAAGCTGTTGAACCGTCAACGGAAACAAATTCAGCCTTATCTGCATTTACCTTGAACTGTGCACCAGCTACAGGAATAGCTGAATTTCCGTCGTCAATCACAACAACTTCCATTTTTACAGTTTCGCCAGGTTCTGCGACTACTTCCGGAATATCCCATGCAATTTCGCCGTCATAGGATTCATCAATGATTATTGCACCGTCAACGGCTTTAATCTTATCTGTTATATCCTGACCGTTTGTATCACTTACGAATAAGTCACTCCATGTTACGGGATACTTACCGGCTGTGATATTTTCGGGGATAGTATATTCAACTGTTACGATAACTTCGTTATTCTTGGCAGTTGAACCTGCACCCTGTCCGTGACCGAATGCGATTTCATTTTTATTAGAAACAAGGGAAGATGACGCACTGTATGCGTTGCCACCGTTTGCCTTAGGCTGTCCGATAGAATCGCTTGCCTTAAGTAAGAACTGTGCACCGGCAACAGATAAATCAGAATCACCGCTTACAACTACATCAAGTTTAACTGTTTCGCCTTTCTTTGCGTGTACCTCAGGAATTACCCATGAAGCACTTCCGGAAGCCGGAGCTGGCGGAGCTGTTGTAGTTGTTGTTGTAGTAGTTGTTGCCTGTGAAGCAGTAGTAGTTGTTGTTGTCTTGTCTTCGCCCTTTGTAGTAGCCTTTGTGGTAGTGGTGGTAGTGGTGGTAGTGGTAGCCTTTGTGGTTGTTGTTTGTGTGGAATCGCCAATATCACCGATTGCGATTTTACCAGGTATAACGGTTATGTCGTAACGGTTTCTGTCGTTGTCAAGAACTTCAAGTTTTCTGTCACTGATTCCTATTGTATATAAACCGTCTGCAAGACCTTCAGCAGGTATAAGGAAGAGATCAAATACCGGTTTGTCAGCTGTAGACGGTATACCTTTTCCGCCTTCACCTTTAGTAGAAGTAAGAGAGATACCGAAATTGTCGTAGTTAGGCTTGATAGCTGAGTTTTGAAGAGATTGTGATTTTTCTATCATATCAAATTCAAAATCGCCTTCTACATCAAGGAATAACGATATACCAGTAATCGATTCACCGTGTGTATCAAGAGTCGGGGTAATGGTAACATCGTTTGTTGCAGGGTCAACTCTCCAGTAGCCGTCAGGGTCATCATGATTGGTGAAATCAAACACTATTTTAGAGTTTTCAACAATCTTGCTATATTCGGAACTACTGGTATTTTTATTTGCAGTTATGTCCTTTACTCCACCCATACTAACATTAGGCTGCACGGCAGGGACACTACCGGCAGCACTAACTACAATAGATGAGGTAAATGCACTTGACACAAACGTTGCCGCCATGACAAGAGACGTAACTGCGGAAAGCAGTTTCTTCATCTGTGCATTTCCTTTCCGGGCAGATGCCCTAATATTTATTTTTTTAAGATATTACTTTTCAACAGGAAGAGTTACAAGATGAACAATGCTCTTGATAATTGCGTCAGAGTCTTCAGCTGTGAGTTCTGCGCCACCCTTAGGAGCGAAGCAGTCAGCGTTGAGCTTGCCCTGTTCAGAAATATCATATGACTTGTTGTCGTTGAGCCACTTGTTGAGGAGAACAACGTCGTTAATCTTTACAACACCGTTGCAGTCTGTATCACCGTAATTTGGTGTGCCAGGTGCCGGAGCTTTTGTTGTTGTAGTGGTTGTTGTAGCGGAAGAAGCTGTTGTTGTTGTGGTTGTTGTTGCTGAAGAACCAGCAGAAGAAGCTGTTGTTGTAGTAGTTGTTGTAGTAGCGGATGTTGTTGTATTGGAAGTTGTAGTTGTAGTATCACTTGAAGCAACATCACCGATTGCAATCTTACCAGGGATTACAGTGATGTCATAACGGTTTCTGTCACTGTCAAGAACTTCAAGTCTCTTTGAACCGTTTATAGAAATCTCATAGAGACCGTCTGCGAGACCTTCAGCAGGAATGAAGAAGAGGTCAAATACAGGGCTGTCTGTTGTAGATGGGATACCCTTTCCGCCTTCACCCTTTGTAGATGTAAGGGAGATACCATAGTTGGAGTAGTTCGGCTTGATAGCTGAGTTCTGGAGAGACTGTGATTTTTCAATCATATCAAACTCGAAATCGCCTTCAACTGTAAGGAATAATGAGATACCTGAAATTTCTTTACCGTGTGAATCGAGAGTAGGAGTTACAGTAACGTCCTTTGTTTCAGGGTCAACTCTCCAGTAACCGTCCGGATCGTCGTGGTTTACGAAGTCGAATACGATATCAGAATCTGCTACCATCTGGCTGTTGTCAGGGAGCTGGTTATCAGGAACATCAGGACCACTCGGATCTGTAGTACCGCCACCTGTTGTAGTTGTAGTAGTTGTAGAGCCTGAACCAGTAGTTGTAGCTGTTGTGGTTGTCTGAGTAGTTGTATCACTTGAAGCAGCGTCGCCAACCTTTATAGTAAGGCTGTTGAGGTCGAGGTTACCTATTTTTGAATCATATCTTTCTGTGGATTCAAGCAGACAGGACTGGTTGCCGTATCTGTTTACATAGTTACAGAAATCAATTACATATTCGCCGTTTGCGATTCCCTTAGGAAGTGTTACGTCGAATACAACTAACGGATATGTGTCGCTCTTTTCACCGAACCATGTGCCGTATTTTGTTCCGTTGTTTGTCCATGCGAGACCAAGGAAAGCATTGTCTGTGCCAGCTGCTGTCTGTGATTTATCAACAGCTATCTGATATGCACCGATAGCACCGTAGCCTTTTCTTGCGGAATATGTACCAGCAAAGGAAACAGGAGTATCAACAGAGAATTCTGTGCCGTCAGCAGTTTTGAATGTATGCGGTTCAGCGAAATAAGTATCAGCGCCTGGTTCATATTTCTTGAATGAAATCTTGTTTGCGTCTGCACTGGAAGATTTTACAGTAGCATCAGCAGAAATACCAGCGAGGTCAGCTGTTCCTTCGCCTATGTACATACCAACAGGAACAACAACGTCGCCTGCAGCGATAGCGTCAGCGGAAACGGTAATTGTTGCACCGTCAGCGGTTACGCCGGAAGGAAGTGTAGCGTCCTTGTAAGCGAGGAAAGATAAACTCTTCTTTGCGTCAGCAGCGGAAGCACCAACAGGTGAAACAGCACCTACCATAGTTGCAGCCATTACAAGTGATGCAGCTGCAGAAAATAACTTTTTCATTTGCAATAATTCCTTTCTTAAGGTCATAAGACCCATTTAATACTTAAAAAATTTTTTCAGGGGGTTTATTCCTTTGAGATGGGGACAAATCAGATAATCTTTTTTTGAAACAGTTTAAATCAGTCAAATGCTGAAGGAAGCTCTAACATAAACATCTGTATTTCAAGAGCATCTGCAACAGTTACTGTTCCGTCGCCGTTAGTATCGGCATTTTTCGTACCCTGTTCAGAAAGTTTGAACTTTTCTTCATTAGGATTTGAGATAGACTGCATTATTAAAACTGCATCTGCAAGTGATACTTCGCCGTCTTCGTTTGCGTCACCCTTCATATATTTTCCGTCAGAACCGGACGATGGACCACCCACACTGACTTCGCCACTTGTTGCTTTAACGTCGTATCTTATAACGTCTTTATTCTTGAAGTAACCAACGCTTATAACGTCGTTCTGTTCATCTGAACCAGGGAAAATAGTTCTTGAAGCCGGAACTATTTCAATCGGGATAACTCCCTTAGCTCCTTCAGTTACTGTACCGTTTACAGTACAGAAAACACCATCTCCGTTCATCCAGTATGAAGTATCATCAAGAGATGTTGACCAGATAAGTGACGTAAGACCTTTTTTATTGTCAATACTGCTGTCAAAAATCGAGAGCAGAGAAGATGACGGGTCATCTTTGGCGGCGTCCGTATTGGCGAGTTCGCCTGCCTCCACCGAGTCTATAGTAATAAGACTGCTGTCATACTTTATCGCAAAGTCGCAACACTGGATACCCTGTGCCGGAACGTTTGCAAGTGATACGTCCACTGAAAATTTTTCGCCTGCGTTTGCCGAAACTTTCCCGACAGAAATCTGCACTGTTTCGCCGGCTGCAAAAGCTGGAGCAATTGAGCAGACTGAAAGCGAAAGCATCGCAGCCGATACTGCCCCGATGACTATCTTTTTTGCCTTCATAGTTTTTCCTCCTTCTTTAAAAATGTTATATAACAAAGGAACTTATGCCCCTTTGATTATATCGTGTCTTAAACCAAATCTGTAAATCAGATTTGTTGTAATCGCAGAATAAATCCTGCCGGAAAAAGTAGGATTTCTGCTTAAACAAAAAATTACTCTGCCGGCAGTGTCCGCAAAAACAAGACTCACCACACTGCCATGATGAAAACATGAACTGAAAGTCAAATTTATTCATGATTTCATTATATAACAGGTCTTAAAAAAAGTAAATAGGTTTATAAGCATTTTGGTATTTTATATAAATAACCAGCTTTAACCTTGTGCATCATGCACAAAAGAACAAACTTTCGCAATTGTCATATAACTGTAGAAAGTAAAATTTATATGAATTGGTCAATTTATTTGTCCAGTTTTCTGAATTCTTCAGGAATGTTATTGTTTATGATGTCATTGATAATGTCCCAGCTGAACTGCGGATAATTACCGGCAGGGGTTGCGTATGGCAGACCGTGACTGTCGGCGAGTTCGGGGGTATACTGGCTGTAAGGATAGATTCTTATATTCGAGAAACTGCCGTCATCGTAGTGAATAATAGTAGGGATAGCCCCGACGTTTTCAAGACGAGTTTCACCGGTGAGACCATCAACGACGATATCAAAATCAGGTATTTCTCCGACGAGATTGAAATTATCTGTTTGTGCACAGATAAAATTTCCCATTGAATAGTATACAAAGCCTTTTGACCCGTCATCACGTGTTATCCACTCCATAGTCTCGGCGGTGTGAGTGTGACAGCCTAAAATTACGTCCGCCCCCCAGTTTACTATTTTTTCCGCTAATTCTTTTCTGTCGTCGGACACCTCGTGCGTATCTTCAACGCCCCAGTGTACAGAAACTACAACCGCATCCGCCAGCTCCGACGCTTTTTTCACCTGACTTTCAATAACATCTTCCTCATAGTTCATTACTACCCTTAACGACGAATCGGCAGGAATAGAAAAACCGTTAATATGTTCAGCGTAAGCAAGAAACGCAATCTTCACACCGTTTACCTCACGTATGCGGATATTTTCGGAATCTTCTTCGTTGAGATACGCACCAAGTACTGTAAGATTGTTTTGTTGTGCCTTATCGTTCCAGAAGTTTATTGATTCTTCCAGACCGTCCGCTCCCATATCGAGCAGGTGATTATTAGCCATAGTGAAGACATCAAAACCGGCATCTATCACGGCATCTGCGACTTCCGGAGGTGAGTTGAAAATAAGCTGTCCGCCGTCCGCACCACGTACGCCGTTACTCTGTGATATGACAGTTTCCTGATTCAGTACGGCAACGTCCGCACTTTCAATAATAGGTTTGACGTTTTCATAAATCGGTCTGAAGTCGTAAGTTACACCTTCCTGACCGCTTGCGTAAGCCTCACCGTTTTTGAGTACGGAGTAGTGAATAAGATTATCACCGGCGGAAACTACATGAACTCTTTTATCTTCCGGTGGTGGCTGAGTAGTAGGTTCTTCAGTAGTTGTTTCTGTAATAGTTTCAAGACCGGAAAAATCGTTTTCCGTTTCGCTGTCGCCCACCTGTCCGACCGTATCGAGACAGGAAGTACAGGACATAAGCATTAAAAGAACCGTTGTAAATGAACATAATTTCCTGAAATTCATTTTTCTTCTCCTTACAGAAAGTTAATATATTAATATAACTTCCTGCTCCTTTATAATTATATCATACTATTCTGAATTTTGCAAACATATTTTTCAGAATATTTTTCAACAAATCCGTACAAAATACGTGAAAATTTCACCGGATAAAATCGGAAAACAACGTATTTCCGCAACAAAATCTGTTTGCATAATTTATTATATCACGTTTTTGGTTATTCATACGAAATTTACATATAAAAATTGTGCATTTTTACAGTAAATGTTTAAAAGCCTGTAAATCGATAAATTCGTCGGCGAGATTTTCCGCTTCAGCGTATGACGACAGCTGATAACATCTGCCTCTGAACTTCGCTGAACCGTAATAACCGTTCATGTACCATGAGGCGTGTTTTCTTGCTTCGTGCATTGCGAGTTCTTCCGGCTTGTCGCTCATACTAAGTATCAGCCGGATATGTTCGAGCATTACCGACATTTTTTCCTGTAAAGTCGGCGGTGTATACTCCTTGCCGTTCAGACGTGCGGAAATTTCCTGAAAGATAAACGGATTGCCGTAAGTACCACGTCCGATCATTACGAGGTCACAACCGGTTTTTTCGTACATATTGATACATGATTCCGCATCAGTCACATCACCGTTAGCAATAACCGGTATACTGACCGCATTTTTCACCTGACGTATAATATCCCTGTCAGCGATACCGCTGTAAAACTGTTCCCGTGTGCGACCGTGTACTGTTAATGCGGAAGCTCCGGAATTTTCGATAGCCTTTGCAAATTCAACGGCGTTAATGTGCTGACCGTCCCAGCCGGTACGCATTTTGACGGTAACAGGTACATTTCCGGCAGATTTTACCGCCGATTCCGTAATCTGAGAGGCAAGCCGTATATTTTTCATGAGTGCTGAACCTGCTCCGATACTCACCACCTTATGCACAGGACATCCCATATTGATGTCTATAATATCGGGTTGATATTCAAGGACTATCTTTACCGCTTCCGCCATGAAATCGGGTTCGCTACCGAAAAGCTGTATTGCCATAGGTCTTTCAGGAGCAGTGACGGTACAGAGTGCGGAAGTTTTTTTATCGCTGTAACATATACCTTTAGCGGAAACCATTTCACTGACTACATAGGACGCTCCGTATTTCTTGCACATAAGCCTGTATGAACGGTCTGCGACACTCGCCATAGGTGCAAGAACCGCAGTTTTTTCTATCTTTACGTTTCCGATACTTACTGTCATTCTGATTTATCTTCTTTCTTGTTACGGAATACGAATAATTTACTTAGTATGTAGTTAGCGACGAATATAATCACCTGACTTGCAAAAGTAATTACGGTCTTGTTGAGATGCAGTATATCGCATAACAGTACAAACATGAGTTCTTCAACTACAAACGTCGCAAGTCTCGCACCGTAAAATGATGCGAAAACCGTCCAGAACTCTTTAGGGGTTTTAGTTTCGTTCTTGAAAACGTATTTTTTATTGGTAAAAAATGCAAAAGTAACGGCGAATATCCATGATATTACTACACCGGCGGTACTTTCCCAAGCAGGTTCACCGGCTATTACCGCAAAGACTATCAGTTTTGTTACTATTGAAATTACCGTTGTGAGACCACCGAAAAGCACATACATAAACTTTTCTTCATATTTGTAGTATATTTTCTGTAACGATTCCGGCAATATCGAAACACAAGCCTTTATCAATTTTTCCATAAACGATTCCCTTTCATTATAGGATTACCTATAATATAATAACAGTATTCCGTGAAATTTTCAAGTCTTTTTCAGAAATTTTATTCTAATTGATAGATATTTAACGTTCCGGACGGATATTTTCAGTATTTCCGTACATAATAGAAGCATATTTTTTACTTACGAGGTGAAAACATTGCAGAATTACAAGGAACTTACAATTATTCCCGACCTTAAAACGAATATCCGGAAGATAAAGGAAATTTCCGGAAACTCTTCCGATGTGATGATAAACGAGTTCGTGACCGGTAATATAAAGTGTGCGTTGATATGCTGTGAGGGTATGCTGTCCACTGCGACGATTACGGAACTTATACTTGAACCCATAGTCAATATCGAGAAACAGAAAGATTCACACGAACTGTTTCATTATATACAGAATTTTACGTTGATGTCTACAGACAGACCGGTTGCGACGGAATATGATACACTTTTCCGACTGATACATTCCGGATTTGCGGTACTGGTTGCCGACGGTATGAATAAAGCCCTTGCATTTGGCGTACAGGGTTACGCCGTGCGGAGTATATCCGAGCCGTCGAGTGAGGGAAATATAATGGGTTCGCACGAAGGCTTTGTAGAAGTGGTACGTACTAATATGTCTCTGATACGGCGGAGAATAAAAAGTCCGGAGCTGGTTATGGAACTTTTCACGAAAGGCGACAAAAGCCGTACAGATTTGTGCCTGTGCTACATGAAAGACAGAGTACCCCCCGAACTGTTGAAAAAGATTCACAATTCCCTCGATAATATAAAACTCGAAAGCATTTTAAGTACAGGTTATATCAGACCTTTTGTAGAAAACGGTAATTTTGAACTTTTCAGTTCAACAGGTACTACTGAAAGACCTGACGTTTTATGTTCAAAACTGATTGAAGGACGTATCGGGCTTCTTATAGACGGCGTACCATTTTCGATAATTATTCCTAAGCTGTTCTGTGAAAGTTTCCAGACACTTGACGATTACGCATTCAAGCCATACTATGCAACGTTCATAAGATGGATAAAGTATTTAGGATTCCTGATATCGATATTACTTCCGGCGGTATATACTGCGATAGTAATATATCACCCCGAACTCCTTAATAGTACAATGTTAATGTTACTCGTCGAGGCGGAACAACAAGCCCCACTGTCGATACTTACAGAATCGCTTTTCGTACTGCTGATGTACGAGATAATCAGGGAAGCCGGAATAAGACTACCGAAAGCGGTAGGAGGTGCGGTAAGTATAGTAAGCGGTCTGATAATCGGAGACGCTGCGGTTGATTCAGGTCTGATAAGTACGCCACTTCTCACAATAACCGCCCTTGCGGTAATAAGCGGATTTGTAGTACCGGAACTTAATGACACCATGGTAATATTACGTATAGCGTTTCTTGTATCGGGTGGTATATTCGGACTTTTCGGTATAAGCATACTGGCTTGTGCGGTACTTGTGAATATATGTTCCACGGAAGATTACGGATTCCCATATACCGCACCTCTTTCACCGTTCAAATCCGCAGGCATGGACGATACCGCTATAAGAGCAGGATTTCCGGAAATGCAGTCAAGAAATTTCACAGTAGAAGAATATCAGGAATAGTTTTCGGACGGAGGGTAAATGGATAAAATAACTAAAAATCAGTTTTCCGCAATGATTCTTATTACAGATGCTTTTTCACTATTCTGTTTCCGTGGACAGATTTCAATAAAAAGTCTGATAGGATTTTTATGCGGTATAGCCATACAGTTTTTAATGTCTCTGCCGTTGGTGAAGTTCTACAGTACGGGCGGAAACATTGAGAACGTCGGAAAAATAATACAGACCGTATATTTTATTTACCTGCTCCTGTGGGGTGGGGTACTGTTTTCCATGTTATGGAAGGCATCGGATGTTATATACATTCCGTACGAAAATTCAAACGGTATATGGGGGAAACTCCTTATAGCCGGTATGATAGCGGTAGTCTGTCTTTATGCGTCGTCAACAGGTATAAAAGCGGTATCACGTTCTGCGGTAATAGCAGTAGGAGCAGGTATGGTATCACTGCTTGTAGTGGTAATCAGTGCGTTATTCAATTCCGACTGGGATAATATTCAGAATACCAGAACTACAGAAAGTTTTCTGACGGAAATTTCAAGGGGATTCTTTATAAGCGGAGGTCTCGGAAATTTCGTCGTATTTCTCGGATTCACAAAAGGTAAATATATACAGAATACTATATACTACTTCTTCGGTAAACTGATACTGACGGTTGCGGTAGTATTATCTTCTATACTTGTCGCCGGTGGTATCATGCAGATAACAGAATTTCCTGTAGTTACCGCCGCCCAGTTGTCGCAACCGTTTCCGGTACAGCGTATAGATTCGCTTTTCCTGATAATATTTGCGGTATTTGCAGTATTTGCGATAGGTATTCAGAGTCTCGCCACTGCGGAACTACTGAAAAAAATAATACCGAAGTTCCGGTATCTGCGTACTACTTCCGTACTGATTCTTATGATAGGTTCAGCGTTTTTGTTCAGCGGTGAGAATAACGGTATAATATATATTATCGCTACAGGAATAATGTTATTTGTGATACCGTGTGTGATGTTGTTGAAAAGGGGTACTGCGAGATGATAAAAAAACTGATACTTTCGGGAATTATCGTATTATTTACTTTTACAGGTTGCGAATCGCACGGACGGGTACACGATAAAAATTATCTGCGTGCGGTATCGGTAACAGGCGATACGCAAAAAACGGTTACATTTACATTTTTCAACAAGGACGGTAAATATATAACCACATACGGAAAAGATATTACGGAAGCCCTCGAAACTGCGGAAATCCGTACAGGTAAGGAAATTTTTACAGGATATACTGAAATGATAGTCCTTGACGGTGTAAACAGCATTGAAACCCTTGAATTTATGTTGCACAAATGGAAAGTATCACCGTCATGTATCGTCACGCACTCCGACGACTTAAACGGCGAGGATATTTTTTCAAGTAGTCCGGAACTCCTTGCAGGTTCTGTACGTACAGCGGTAGAACAGAAAAAAATTCCGGAGTGTGATATAATAACGGTCATGAGCGAATTACTGGGAAAAAATCACTCCGCACCGGTTGCGGAAATAACGTCGGAGGGAGTAAAGGAAATTCATGTAATAAATTAATTGCTATTTTTTCCGGATTGTGTTATAATAGAGGTATCACATTATTAAGGAGTACGAACTATGAAACTTTTCGCCATAGACGGTAACAGTATACTTCACCGTGCATTTTACGGAGTAAAAACGGCACTATCCAATAAAAACGGTGTACCTACAAATGCCGTTTTCGGATTCATGAATATATATCTGAAAAATCTGAACGCAGTAAATCCTGATGCCGTAGCGGTAGCATTCGACCGTAGCGAACCAACCTTCAGACACAATGCCGTCGGAACGTATAAGGCTAACCGTCACGGTATGCCCGACGAACTCGCCACACAACTAAAAATCACTAAAAAAATACTGTCACTTATGGGAGTAAAAGTAATAGACTATGCCGGTTACGAGGCGGATGATATTTTAGGTACGCTTGCCCGTACATGTTCGGAAAACGGTGACCAATGTATCATACTTACCGGTGACCGTGACAGTCTGCAACTCGTCGACGAAAATGTTACGGTAATGCTTATCACCAACAGGGAAACTATTGGATATACTCCGGAAAAATTCGTTGAAGATTACGGATTTCAACCGGTAAATATCATAGATTTAAAGGCACTTATGGGTGACAGTTCAGATAATATATCCGGTGTCGCAGGGATAGGCGAAAAAACAGCCACCGCATTGATAAAAGAATTTACTACATTAGAAAATCTGTATGAAAAGTATCAGAGTTCCGATATTAAAAAGGGTGTGAAGTCAAAACTCGAAAACGGCAGGGATTCTGCATATCAGAGTAAGTGGCTTGCAACAATATGTAAAGAAGTACCGATAGATACCGTACCAGCTCACTATATACCCGATAATCCCGATAATGAAAAATTATATGAATGTCTGTCAGAACTGGAAATGTCTAAAATAATTGACAAATTATGTCTGATAAAGCCTGTAAAGCCGGTTGAAGTTACGATACAGCCACTCAATACAGAAATAATACAGACATTTAAAGAGTGCATATATATTTTTGAAAACGGTAATTTATACGTACTGTGCGGAAATACGGTATATACCTCATCAGAACCGGAAATTATAACGGAATTTCTTTCATCACCGTGTGAAAAAAGTACGGATAACGCAAAACCTCATTACAGATACGCAATGTCTGAAGATTCGACGGTAAACAATCTGAAAAATGATATGTCAATAGCGGGGTATCTGCTCGATGTTAACGGTAATGACTATTCAATAAAAAATCTGTGCAAGGAGTACGGCGTACATTACTATTCCGAAAACGGAGAATTTGCAGATATTGTTTCTATACCGTCGCTACTAAGTAAGATGACAGAACTTCTTGAATCGGAAAATCTGATGTTTTTATACGAAAAGGTAGAAATTCCACTTATAGAAGTCCTCGCATCAATGGAGCATATCGGAATAAAAGTCGATAAAAAGGGCGTTGAGAAGTTCGGGGAATATCTTTCTGTAATGATTCAGGAATCAGAACGGAAAATTTTTGACAGAGCAGGTCACGAATTTAACATACAGTCACCCAGACAACTCGGAAAGGTTTTGTTTGAGGAAATGCACTTACAGGTAGTTAAAAAGACTAAAACCGGATATTCCACCAATGCGGACGTTCTCGAAGTACTCCGTGACAAAGACCCTGTAATTGAAGATATTATAAATTACAGACAATATTCAAAACTTAAATCAACGTACATTGACGGTATTTTAAGTAAAATAGATACTGACGGAAGAATACATACATCTTTCCGGCAGACTGAAACACGTACCGGCAGAATATCATCTACAGAGCCGAACGTACAGAATATACCGGTACGTACGGAACTGGGCAGACAGATGCGTAAATTTTTTGTATCTGACAGCGGAAAAATACTTGTAGATGCCGATTACAGCCAGATAGAACTGCGAGTAATGGCACATCTTTGTGGTGACGGAAATCTGATAACGGCATTCAGAACAGGCGAGGACATCCACACCCTGACCGCCTCGCAGGTTTTCGACGTTCCGCCTGTAATGGTAAGTACGGAGATGAGAAGTACTGCAAAAGCGGTAAACTTCGGGATAATCTACGGAATAGGTGCGTTTTCGCTTGCAAAGGATATAAATACAACCCGGGAGCAGGCGGAGGAATATATAAACAGTTACCTTGAAAGATACCCGAAAGTCAGAAAATTTATGGAAGATACTATTAAAAATGCCATTCAGACAGGATTTGTCAAGACTATGTTTGGCAGAAAAAGACGTATTCCGGAAATAAAATCGTCTAATAAAATACAGCAATCTGCCGGAAAACGTATCGCCATGAATACGCCTGTTCAGGGAACTTCCGCAGACCTTATAAAAATTGCAATGATTAATGTATACAGAAGACTTAAAACCGAAAATATTGATGCCAGACTTATTTTACAGGTACACGACGAACTCATTATAGAAGCTGATGCTTCAAGTACGGAAAGTGCGGTAAAAATACTGCGTGAAGAAATGCAGAATGTCTATAAAATGAACGTACCGCTTGACGTGGATATTAACACCGGTAAAAGCTGGTACGAGGCAAAGGAGTGATATTTTGTGGAGTTGGTAAGAGTTACTGACAGAGCAGGGAAAGAAATATTTGAAAAACTTTCCGTCCTTGACAGAAAATGTGTCGGTAATGAAGGGTGGTCAGCGGATTCGTTCCGGTCAGAAGTCGGAAAAGATAACGGCATTGTGTTATGTTTCGTGGACGGCGATAATATTATTGCTTTATTATCCGGCTACTTCGCAGAGGGTGAAGGCGATATAACAAGCGTTGCCGTTGACGAAAATTTCAGACGTTCCGGACTTGCCCAGAAACTCATTATCGAATTTATTTCAATTCTTCCCGAAAATACAGAAAATATTTTCCTTGAAGTCCGTGAAAATAACGTACCGGCAATAAGTCTGTACAGGAAATGCGGTTTTGAAAAATTATCCATACGGAAAAATTTTTATACAAATCCTGATGAAAACGCCGTCGTTATGGTGAAAGCGGTGAAATAATGAAAAATCATATATTTATGGACGATATTTTTTTATACATACAACTATTTGGAGTTATAGCAGTAGTTATTTATCTTTTTATCAATAAATCAACCCGAAAAATAGCTTTCCGGATTCTGAAAATCGTTATCATAGGTATAGCGGTTTTAGCAGGAGTATGTGTTTTATGTATGTATTTATTCGGAGAAACAGGAATTTTAATCGGTGGTCTGATTTTTACTAATATTTGTATTTCTATAACGTTGCTGTACGTTATCAGGGAGCAGGTCAATGTAACAAAACTCCATAAAAAAGGCTGTCGGACTTACGGAACAATAACAAATGTAGTCCCCGGAGTAAGAGGCGGACATAATGATATAATTTATCGTGTGGACGGCAAAGAATACAAACATAGCAACGGTAGACCTGTAGGCAAATGGGAAATCGGTTACGATAAAATCGCAATGTTATATGACCCTCATAATCCGGAAAATGTATGTCTCGAAAAATATGACCTCGTTTCCGCAATAAGTTTTACCGTTGCATTTGCCCTTATAGATGTAGTTTTTACTGGTTCTACTATATATTTGATAACTTATTTAATATAAGGTGATAAAATGTATTCAGATATTCATTTTCCCGACAAGACTATTTTAGAAGTGACATTTTTAAATGTTACGGATTTTTACAGTATATCTTTTCAAAACAATAATTATAATATTGTCGGCGGTGACAAGGATATTGAAGGTAATTTTATTGGCATTGCAGACGATGATAAAGTATACTACATAACGACATATGACAAAAGAATTTCCTATATTTCGGTAAATATACGGATGTTTATAAAACAACTTCTGCTATTTGAAGAATATGCAGATACAAATAATCCGCCCGAAAGTTTCAGACGGAAAATTCTTGAATCAGATACGAATGCTTTTAAAAGTAATGATACATTCTGGTCTGAAGTATGCGAAGAACTGGAATACGGAATAATTTAAAATAACGGTGATACTATGAAATATTTTATTTATGAAAATCAAAGAGGAAATGCAACCTATTATCACGAATGGTACAAAGGGCATTTTGACGGAATAAGTTTCTGGAAAAGCGATTCTCTGTTAATATCTGAAGATATACACGGTATGCTGGGACTGGAAGAAATTTTCAGTATGTTTATTCCGGATTATGACCCACTCGGTGAAATAGAAGTTTCAGAAAATCAATGGAATATGATAATGCAAAAAGCCTCCGAAACAGGCGGTCAGATATACGAATGTCTGCAAGAGGCGGATAACTGGGTAAAGGAAACATTTAAAGAATACAATATATTTACAATGATAGGTATGTAAAATACTGAATAATTTAAAATAAAGGTGATTATTATGTTAATACTTGGAATAGAAAGTTCCTGCGACGAAACTGCCGTAAGTGTAGTGAAAGACTGTCGTGAAATAAAATCGTCAGTTATTTCAACACAGATTGAGGAACATAAAAAATATGGTGGTGTCGTACCGGAAATAGCTTCCCGTCGACATTGCGAAAATATTCTTGACGTCACACGTCAAGCACTCGATACCGCCGGAGTTACCCTCGCTGAACTCGATGCAATAGCGGTTACTTATGCCCCTGGGCTTATCGGAGCGTTACTTGTAGGTGTTAGTTTTGCGAAAGGTCTCGCAATGACTACCGGAAAACCATTAGTACCGGTACATCACATAGCCGGACATATTGCTACAAACTACCTCACACACCCTCAACTCGAACCGCCTTATTTATGCCTTGTCGCAAGTGGCGGACACAGTCATATTATTGAAGTTGTAAGCTATACGAAATTTAAAGTTATCGGACGCACCCGTGATGATGCCGCCGGTGAATGTTTCGATAAGTGTGCGAGGGCTATGGGATTTCCTTATCCTGGTGGCGTACATATCGACAACGCTTCACAAACCGGTGACCCGTCAGAATTTAAACTACCTCACCCGAAAGTAGCCGGTAATGAATTTGATTTCAGTTTCTCCGGACTTAAAACAAACGTCATAAACTTAATCCATAACTCGCAACAGAAAAATATTCAGCTTAATTATAATAATCTCTCCGCAAGTATTCAGAAAACTATCGCTGAAATCCTTACAGAAAAAACTTTGAAATCCGCTGAAAATCTAGGTTATAAGAAAATAGCCCTCGCCGGTGGTGTATCGGCAAATTCAGGCGTACGTGCTATGATGTCCGCTGAATGTAGGAAACGTGGTTTTGATTTCTATATGCCGGAAAAACCGCTTTGTGGTGATAACGGAGCTATGATTGCCTGTCAAGGAAGTTATAATTACCTCGCTGGTATAACTGCTGATGAAAGTCTTAATGCTATCGCCACACTCTCAATGGAGGATATATGAAAAATTTTACTAACTGCGAATCCTGTACTAATTACGTCTACGATGAAGACTATGAATGTTACGTCTGTATGGTCAATCTCGACGAGGACGAAATGTACAGATTCCTACAGGGTACTAATTATGCCTGTCCTTATTATCGCCTTGACGACGAATACGGCGTCGTGAAACATCAGAACTAACACAAAAACTCCTGCTATAAACAGGAGTTTTTTTATATCAATTTATGATAAATAAAGCCTGAAAGTCTTAAACTCTCAGGCTTTTGGCTCCCCCTGCCCGGCTCGAACGGGCGACAACTCGGT
This sequence comes from Ruminococcus sp., assembly GCA_029055625.1. Classification (GTDB taxonomy): domain Bacteria; phylum Bacillota; class Clostridia; order Oscillospirales; family Ruminococcaceae; genus Ruminococcus. The sequence continues at coordinate 23,899 of JAIDCY010000050.1, forward strand.
TAACAGCCGAGTGCTCTACCGACTGAGCTAAGGAGGAATATATGTGTCGGCACTGTTCTACTTTCCCAGGTCGTCGCCAACCAAGTATCATCAACGTTAATGAGCTTAACTTCTGTGTTCGGAATGGGAACAGGTGTGACCTCATCACTATAAGCACCGACTATTTTTTTAAGTGACCCGTACCAGAATCGAACTGGTGTTACCGGCGTGAGAGGCCGGTGTCTTAACCGCTTGACCAACGGGCCATACTTACTAAGTGCACCATCGGGGACTCGAACCCAGGACCCACTGATTAAGAGTCAGTTGCTCTACCGACTGAGCTAATGGTGCATCTAAACTACTTATTCATTATATCACAAATAAAGTAATTTGTCAAGCGATTTTTGAAATTTTTTCTTAAAAACTTTAAAGCAAAAGCAATCCGAGGCAGAACACATCTTCATGAATCAATTGGAAAAGCCCTCG
>JAIDCY010000051.1 GCA_029055625.1 Ruminococcus sp.
AATATATATTGTATCATGTTTAAGTGATTTTTTCAATTGTAAAAACTGACAAATTTTTATCAACGATTTACAGATATTAACAAAAAAAGTAATAAAAATCAACATACACCGGCAAAATGTCTTTTTTTCAATTAAGAATTTAGAATTATTAATTATTAATTCTTAATTATTAATTATAAATTTCTTTCCGCTTGCAAAAATAACCGGAGTATGTTATAATAAAAACATCTAAAAAAATCATGGAGGTACTTTATGAACTCTGACCCCTACGGGAATTTGAAAAAATCTGAATCCGGAAAGTTGCAGTAAATCCCGATGCTTCTGACCGGATAAAAAATCCGTGAAAGGAGCATAAAAATTTAATATGATTAATTTCTACACATCAGAAAACGGTGTATTGATACCGTGTAGCGAAAGAGTAGACGGTTGCTGGGTATCGGTGATAAATCCGACACCGCAGGAAGTAGAGGAACTTGTTACTGTGTACGGTCTCGACAGTGGATTTGTGCGTTCATCCGTCGATGAAGAGGAATCCTCACGTATCGAGTGTGAAGACAATCAGACACTTGTAATAATAGATACTCCGGTATCAGATACGGACGGCGAGGAGACAAGGCTTTTCTATACTCAACCACTCGGAATAATAATCACCGACAAGAACGTATTTACAATATGTGTCAAGGAAACGCAGATACTCAAAGATGCTACAGACGGCATTATACGCAATCTGAAACCGTCATTCAAGACGAGATTTGTATTACAGTTACTACTCAGAATAGCGGCGTTGTTTCTGTTATACCTGAAACAGATTGATAAAATATCCACCTCTGCGGAACAGGAGTTACACGACGCCATGAAAAACGAGTTACTTATGCAGTTGCTCGAACTTGAAAAATCGCTTGTATACTTTTCCACGTCCCTGAAAGCCAACGAAGCGACGATTGAAAAAATATTCCGTGGACGAGTTATAAGACTGTACGAAGAAGACCAGGACCTGCTCGAAGACCTGCTCATTGAAATAAAGCAGGCAATTGAGATGTCAAATATATATACAAGTATCCTATCCAATATGATGGACGGCTTTTCTGCGATAATATCGAATAATCAGAACATAGTCATGTGGCGACTTACTATAATAACGGTTATTCTGGAAATACCTAATATAATATTTGCGTTCTATGGGATAAATACAGTGGATTTGCCTATGCCTTATACGTGGTTTGCGATACTGCTGATGTTAGTGCTTACTTCCGTTACCGCTTTTATACTGCTGAAATGGAAAAACAAGTAGGACAATTAATAATTCATAATGCATAATTCATAATTGAGGTGAAAACTTATGAAATCAAAAAAACTTAAAATTATAGGTATAGCCGTTATGACTGTAGTTATAGTATGCCTTATTGCAGGATTTATATATTTTGATACACATTATGCGATAATAAATAAAAAAGTCTACCGGAACGATATTAAGACAATAGTAGGCACTAACCTTACAAAAAAAGAAGATACTGACTATCATATAAGTCTTGAAATCAATAGTGTAAGAGAAGTAAACAAATGTATTGAACTTGAAGAAATGCGTTTATCTTCTGTCCCTGAAAATTCATTTTCCGAATTTATAAACTTTCCGAATCTTAAAAAATTAATGATACTGAGTTCCGATATAAGCAGTGCAGACTGTGAAAAAATAAGTCAGTTCGATAAACTGGAAGAATTGATTTTCTATGAAACTACTGTTGATTTTACAGGCTTTAAAAGTGATACAGTATCTTCAATAGGTTTTGTCAGTGGTACATTTAAAAATTTTGAGGTACTGGCGGAATGTAAGTCACTTAAAATTATGAAGATAGGACCATATCATACTAATATTATGGAAGATATTTCAGTATTTGCAGACTTTGATTATATTGAAGAATTATGGTTATCTGCAGACACCATAGAAGATATATCCAGTTTTCTTGAAATGGATTCCCTTAAAACTCTGTACATAGATAAAGGAGCGATTTCAGAAGCTGACGTGAAATTACTGGAAGACAAAGGCGTTACCGTTACGTATTACAATTAATAATTAATAATTATTAATTATTAATTAAAATTCCCTCTTGCATTATGGGAAAAAGTATAGTATAATGGTTAATGATAAAATAGGGGATTTCGGCTTATAAGGCTATATTTCAAAATCTTTCCCCTTAGAAAAGGAGGCATAAAATTGTCAAAATCAAAAACCGGCTCAAAGCAGAAGCCGGCATTTACGGCATCAGATGTTATAGCGTCTAAAACAAAAGTGAAGTACAAACCACTTTATTACGTCTTAGCATTCCTGATACCTGCTCTGCTTACTCTTATAGCGTATGCCTTTTTCGGCATCTACCCATTCAATGAACGCTCCGTACTCGCCCTCGACTTAAACGGACAGTATATTTACTACTTTGAAGCTATCCGTGACGCATTCTGGGGTGACGGCAGTGTGTTCTATAACTGGAGCCGTAACCTCTCCGGTGAGTTCATGGGTATAACAGGTTACTATCTCGCAAGCCCGTTCACATTGATTGTAATTCTAATGCCGAGAAGTATGTTACTTGAAGCGATGATGATAATGCAGTTATGTAAAGTCGGTACAGCCGGACTTGCATTCTGTATATACGCACAGAAATCAAAAAACGTACCGGCTATGCAATCGATAATATTCTCGACGATGTACGCCCTGATGAGTTACGTAGCGATACAGCTGATTGACCCGATGTGGATTGACGGACCTGTATTCTTACCGTTCATAATTCTCGGCGTGGAGTATCTGATTGACGACGGCAGAAAATTAAACTACATCATACCACTTGCGATAATGTTTGTAGCGGAATTTTATATCGGATACATGATAGCAATATTCGTAGCGATATACTTCTTCTACTATCTGTTTTTCGGTACAAAAAGGAAATTCAAGAATGCCGGAGAGTATTTCAGAACTTTCTGCCGTATGGCTCTTTCTACAATAGTAGTACTCATGTGCAGTATATTCATGATACTACCGGTTTATAACGGTCTTTCAAACGGTAAGTTCAACTTCTCCGAACCTGATTTCAGTTATAAGCATATGTTTGAGTTACTGGAATTAATATCAATCATGTTACCGAACCAGTACTATTCCGTAAACGTTGACGAAGGGTCAAGAATGTACGGCAGACCGGAAATTTACTGTGGTGTGCTTACGCTTACGCTTTTACCGCTGTTCTTCATGAACAAGAAAATTAAAGCGAACCGGAAAATAGGTTACGGACTTCTCACAATCATTATGATTACGAGTATGTACGTAAAACCGATAAATATGTTATGGCACGGCGGACAAGACCCTAACTGGTTACCTTACAGATATTCTTTCCTGCTGTCATTCGTATTCGTGGCAATGGCGGCGGAAGCGTTTGCTAATCTTGACGGTTATAAGCTGTCAATCGGAAGCGTTGTCGGAGTATTTGCAGGAATAGCGGTACTTGTAGCGTTCTTCAACGAACGTATGCCGAAGTATAACTACAATCAGGATAAATATAAGTACGTCGCAACAGTACCATATAAGACGACAGAAACATATCATAGCAAGACCCACGAGGAGTTATGGTTAGGAACGCTTGTATTCGGCGTATTGCTTGTGGCGGTATATCTTATCTATCTGTACTTCTACAGTAACGCCAAGAAAAAATCCGCAAAAAATGCAATGTCAATAGCGGTGGCTTGTCTGGTATTCTTTGAAGCCGGATATAATGCATACGACACATTCAAGAAGATAAATAAGGAAGTAGCGTATTCCGACCGTTCGACTTATGCGGAAATAATGTCTGCACCGGCGGTAGTGGATTATCTCAAGGAGTACGACGACGGCTTCTACCGTTCAGAGAAAACGTATCAGCGGTGCGTAAACGATAACCTCGCATACGGACTGAAAGGTATATCACATTCAAGCTCTGTCATGAACGCAAAGGCTATCAATTTTGCGGATGCTTTAGGATATTTCACACAGAGTTACGAAACGCAGTATAAGGGAAATAATGTTGTGGCGGATTCACTTTTAGGAATAAAATATGTAATCGACGACCCGAACAGAAATTCAAGTAACCGCTCACTGCTTGACCCGTTCTACGAAAAGGTGACGGAAACACAATATATCAATAACAGCGGTAACGAGACCACACTTGATATCTACGAAAATAAAGACGCATTATCAATAGCGTACGGAGCAAGTGAAGAGTTGCTTATGTTAGGACACCTCGGCAATGACAATCAGTTTAACAGTATGAATATTTTCCTCAGTACGCTTACAGGAAATACGGATTTCCAGACTTCCGAGACAGGAGCTATTACAATAAACGGCTTCAAGGAATACTATAAACGAGTAGAACCGGAAGCATACGAAGGAGATTCAGTATTTGACCCTAACCAGGTAAGACACAGTATATACTCACCTACCGACGAAAACGGAAACGTAATACAGAATAAGGTACACCACGCTTACGACGCTTTACCTAATGCGATAGACCCTGTTGTAAATATGCACATCACAACGCTTTACGACGGACCTTTATATATGCATATCGACAGTGATTTCTATAAGGGCGTAAATATATGGGTATCCACAGATAAGGACGAGAACGGCAATTATTATAATCATCAGGAATACGGAAACTATCTGAAAGACCATATAAGACCTATCGTAAGACTTGGTTCATATCCTGCCGGTACGGAAGTAGAGGTAAGATTTACAATCACGAAGACAGAGGGCAGTGCAAATTACGTTGGTTCAAACGAACACTTCATGTTCAAGGAGAACGGCGGTTTACAGCTTTATAACCTCGATTACGAAGCGTTCCATAACGATATTGAACAGCTGAAACAGCACCAGTTCATAGTTGATACGGAAGTATCAAACGACAGGTATCTTGAAGGTACGGTAAATATCGCAGACGGACAGATGTTATTTACTACAATTCCGTATGAAAAAGGCTGGACTCTCAAAATTGACGGTAAGAAAGCGAATAATCTGATAACGGAGATAAAGAACGAAGACGGCACGGTACAGTATAAAAACAATTCAGAAGCGGATACAGGAACGGTAATCGCCCTTGAATCGACAATCGGACTTAAATTACCTGCCGGTGAACACACAATCTCAATGAAGTATACCCCACCAGGATTCAATATGGGTATGGTTACTTTGGTTCTTGGTATCGGAATAATAGTACTTTTCTATATGTACGACAAAAAGAATAACGAAGTACTGATAGCAATCAGGAAAGCTAAAGAGAATCCGGAATCTGACGATACAGAAGAATCCGGCAAGAAAAAAGTACAGATTATCAAGACAAAAGGTGCGGTAGCGGAGCAGGAACTTATACAGAAAAAGCCTGAAGATACCGACGACAACGACGAAGAAGACGATACAGACAAAGAATAAATAAAAAAGTTTCCCCTGTCGATACGGCAGGGGGATTTTTTTTGCGTTTCGCCTGTGAAATGTTCCCTACCTGCTCCGGCTTACTGTTTCCAGAGATGTTAAAAAAATTCGCAACTCACAAAAACGCCTTAATATATATTTTTCATTTAGGGTCTTACTTCCGTTCGTTTCGGTTTCTGTTTTTATTTAAAAGTTAAAAATTTTCATGTATTCATATCCGGATAAACATTGCGGATTAGATTAAGGAAAAAATTTGTACAATATTTACAAAATACACGCATTAAATTTGTACTCCGTAATTTGTAGAAAATGCACATATTATATTGACTTTTTTATACTAATATGATAAAATTAAATTGGCATAAAATTATGTTCTAAAAAATTTTAAATGATGGAGGGTACTTGAAATGTACAATAAATCAAAAGGATTCAAGCGTATAGTCAGCCTGTCAATGTCTGCTGTATGCATGATGTCCGCACTCAACTTTGCACCGCTCAACGATAAAATGACCGTTGATGCCGCCGACGTTATGACGGCGTTTGAAATCACAAAGAATATGAAAATCGGCTGGAACTATGGTAATTCACTTGATGCGGTGGGAAAATCAGGTCTCGATTCCGAGATAGCATGGGGTAACCCTAAAGCTACTCAGGCTACTTTCGACGCTGTAAAGGCTAAAGGATTCAATACCGTGCGTCTCCCCACAACATGGTACAATCACCTTGACTCTTCCGGCAAGATTGACCCTGCATGGATGGCGAGAGTAAAAGAGGTAGTAGATTATTGCTATAAAAACGATATGTACGTTATCCTCAACATACATCACGAGGAATGGATTAACAGAGCGGATTTCGATACAGCATATGACGAGATGTCCACACAGTTGAAGAATATCTGGAAACAGATAGCGGAAGAGTTTAAGGATTACGACCAGCACCTTATATTTGAGGGTATGAACGAACCACGTGCCGCCGGTACGGATTACGAATGGTGGTTAGCACCGGGTGCACCTGTTGAAAAACTGTTTGAGGTTGTAAACAAACTGAATCAGGATTTTGTTGATACGGTAAGAAGTGTAGAATCGCCGTATAAGGATACAAGACTTCTTTCATGCCCACCGTATTGTGCATCAGGTAGCGATATAACAATGATGTCGGGACTTAAAATACCGGATGACCCATATGTAGCAGCATCAGTACACGCATACTCACCGTATGATTTCTGCATGGGTGACGGTAATCACAATACATTCTCCGATTCATACGCAACAGACCTTGAAGGCATTTTAAAGAATATCCGTAAGACGTTCATAGATAATAATATTCCGGTAATACTTGGTGAATTCAGTGCATCTAACTTCAATAATACGGAAGCACGTTGTGAGTGGGCGACAGCATACATATCACTCGCAAAGAGTTACGGTTTCCCGTGCGTACTGTGGGATAACGACGCAAGGGGTAACTCCGACCAGTCAGAAGCACATGACTATCTCGACCGAGACACTAATACATGGTATGAGGATTCCGGACAGGTAGTAGATGCAATGATGGCAGTACACGCAGACGATTCTATCGTATGGGGTGCTAAAGACTTCACAACACAGAAGCAGTACAAACACGATGACATTTCAACCGGTACTGAAATTAAAAACGTTAAAGGCGATTACGACAGTGCAGACGAAGATAAATCCGGTTCACCTGCTCAGATTATAAAGTTCTCTGAATTTGAGGGCAAGGATATAGCCGTACAGTATACCGGCGGAGACCCTGAACTTGCATTCATGGACGAATCGTGGGGTGGCTGGACAACAGTTAAACCTTACTATATCGACGAAAAGAACGGTATCGCATACTTCTCCGCTGACGACATCAAAACAGCATGGGAAAAGAATAACGGTAGTGTTTCAAGCCTTAACAGCGTAATCATACGTGCGAACGGTAAGACTTCCGTTGAAAAGGCAGTTATATTAAACAAGGGCGTACTTGTTGAATCAGGTTCAAAGCCGACTGGTACTACAACTACCACACAGACAACTTCCGGAAACGGCAGTACAACTACTACAACCACTACAGCAGTACCTGATGACTTTGAGTTTGAAGTTGTAAAACTTCCTGTAACGCTCACCGGTGAGAAGAACCTTACATTTACAGTAGAGGGTACAGCCGGAGCATCTGTCGGCGGTGGTATCTGTTACGACGACGGAGAATGGGCATCAATCGACTGGAGCGGTAATATCGGTAAGGACGGCAAACTTGAAGTAACGGTAGACGTTTCGGAAATACCGTCAAGCGTAAAAGATGCGGAGATTCAGATATGGTGGTCAAACGTATGGGACAACGAAAACAAAGTAGGAATTGACAAACCGGCTTCAGTAACTACAGGTTCTTCCCAGAATCCTACAAAGCCTTCCGGCGGTGGTGTAAGCGTATTAACCGGTGACGCTAACGGTGACGGTGAGTTATCATTAGCGGATGCGGTATTTATAATGCAGTCTATAGCCAATCCGGAAGTTTATGTAATTGACGAAATGTGTCGTGAAGCCGCAGACGTAGTAAACAAGGGCGACGGTATAACCGTTATGGATGCTCTGGCGATACAGCTTGTAAATATCGAACTTTTAAAGGCTGAAGACCTCCCGACAACATCCGAAATAATCGATTCATTAACAACAAAAGCGGAATAATAAAAAATATATAAAACTCCCTGTTTTTTCGAGCAGGGAGCTTTTTTTATCATAAAAAAATTAATTTAAACGGTTGAATAATCGGCGAAAGCGTGCTATAATATAATCTGTAAAAAGGAGGATTTTGTAATATGAATTTTGAAAAACTTGTAAGAAACATCACCGATAACATCAGGGAAGCACAGATAAAACTTGGATTTGACAGCAGACCGATAAGCCTGAATTATACGGAAAATTCGTTAAAAAACCTGCTCCGTACTGACGATATAAAAAGCGTTCTGGAAAAATTTTCGGAAGCTGTACGGGATAAGTTCGGAGATGTTACTTTCCGTGAAATAAAAGACGGTTACTGCCTGACGGTATCAGCTACCGGAACAGAATATATAAACGGTCTTGAAGGATACGGATTTCTTACGGAATTTATAGAGACTATCCGCCGTCATGGTGTAACGGTTGATGAAGTATTTTCCGTATTCAGGAAATATTCCGATAATGTAGTAATAGAGGAAAAGAATAATGACGAGTTTAATTATCTTGTATACTTCGCAGACGGTAAGCCTGACGGATATATGTACTGTCTCGCAACGGAGCAGGAAATAGACGGTCACGAACACGTAACGTATCACCGTTTTACCACAGAGGATTACGAAGAATTAGGTTTCTGACAGATATTTTCCACATATTCAGCGAAAAAAACGGAATATTTTCTGTATCATTGTTGATTGACATTAAATTCCGTGTGTGATATAATAAATCTGTCAGCATATTGACGGGCATTTCTGCGTATAAAGTATAAATGCCTTAAAATAATTTTTATGGAGATAACAAATGTATAAAACGGTAAATAACATCAAGATAAATTACGAACAGAAAGGTTCGGGAGATTTGATAGTACTTCTGCACGGCTGGGGAAGTAATATAAAACTTTTCGCAAACCTTATAGACCTGCTCTCAAAGAAATACACAGTGGTGGCTATGGATATGCCAGGGTTCGGAGAGAGTGAAGAACCACCGTCAGCGTGGTGTGTGGACGATTACGTAGACTTTGTGCTTGATTTCCTTAAGGATTACGATAATAAGGAGATAATGTTTTTAGGTCATTCATTTGGCGGACGTGTGATAATAAAACTTAACAGCCGTAAAAATCTGCCGTTCCGGATAAGTAAAGTGATACTGGTAGACAGTGCCGGTATTATGCCCCCTAAATCGAATAAAAAGAGTTTCCGGACGTACTATTACAAATTCGGAAAGGCAATACTTTCAACCGGACTTGTACAGAAAATAGCACCGGATGCACTGGAAAACTTCCGTAAAAAGATGGGTAGTGCGGATTACGCCGCCGCCTCACCGTTAATGCGTCAGGTACTTGTAAAGGTAGTCAACGAAGATTTAGAGCCGTTAATACCAAATATAAAGTGTCCTACCCTGCTCGTATGGGGCGTGAACGATACCGCTACACCTCTTTCAGACGGCGAAAAAATGGAAAAATTAATAAAAGATTCCGGACTTGTTAAACTCGAAAACGCCGGACACTATTCATTCCTTGAACAGCAGTACACTTTCAACCGTGTAATGTGTTCGTTCATGAAAATCGAGGAGTAAAAAGAATGTCTATAGAAACACAAAATTTTATAGTAGATGTGGCTATTTTCTGTATATACGCTCTTATAACGTTTCTCGGAATAGTTTCATATTTAAAGAGGGAATTATATATTTTTCAGGACGGCAACTATAGTATTTCTGAATACGTCCGTAACATAGGGAAAAACTTCAGAAGATATATATTTCCGTCAGCACTATTTATAGGACAGATTGTTATGCTTGCGACAAACGATAAAAAAATTTACTACATTGACAATCTGTTTTTATTGTTTCCGATTTGCAACATAATAATAGCTCTTATTAACAGACCTTTCCGGAAACGTCTTGAAAATACCGTCCGGACACGTAAAATAATGATTACTTTCTTTATTCTGACCGCTGTAATATTCAGAATCAGTGTTTTCTGGAGTTATGACGAAACATTATGTAAGTGCGGTCTGGATATAGTTCCGCACTGGTTTGAGAATGATATTTCGTATATGATAATCAATTTTGCACTGTATCTGACACCTCTGCTTGTCGTTCTCGCTGATGTACTCAATAAACCCTTTTATTCAATCAAAAAATATAAGGAGATTTCTACTTAATGTATACTTTATTTTTCTGCATATACGCCGTTGTAACGCTTATCGGGATTATATTTTTCGGTCTGCGTGAGTTTCATATGTTACAACTCAACGGCTACAAAACCCCTGAGCATTCTTGGTGGATGAGAAAGAATTTCAGGAGATATATTTATCCGTTGGTACTGTTTGCCGGACAGTTCGCAATGCTTGCCACAGGTCATAACATACCGGTACTGATAGTCTTTGCGGTAATGAATATATTATTTGCGGTAATGAATAAACCGTCAAAGAAATTCAAGAAACCGTTAAAATATACCGCACGAGTTGACAGAATGCTTACTACATTTTTCATACTGGTGGGTATTATGTACGCAATAGCGACGATTTCCGGAAGCACACCGTACAAATGCGACGGCTGGAAGCCTTTTACTAATATTCTGCCGTTTATAATGGTGAACTCCGCACTGTATCTTACGCCGATACTCGCACCACTTTCAAACCTGATTAACAAACCCATTGAAACGTATATACAACATTGGTATATAAATGATGCAAAAAGAATTTTATCGGATATGCCTGACCTCCACAAAATCGGAATCACCGGAAGTTACGGCAAGACCAGTATGAAATTTTACCTCAGTGAGTTATTGAGTTCGCAGTATAACACCCTCAAAACGCCGGAAAGTTTCAATACGCCAATGGGCGTTACTATTACGGTACGTCAGCATTTAAAGCCTACTCACGAGTATTTCATATGCGAAATGGGTGCGAGACGTGTTCATGAAATCGGTGAACTCTGTGAAATCGCACACCCACACGATGCCATTATAACATCTGTCGGTGAACAGCATCTCGAAACATTCGGTTCGATAGATAATATACTTAATACGAAGTTTGAACTCGCCGACAGTGTACAATCCGCAGGCGGAAAAATATATTTGAACGGCGACAATGACCTTATCATGAAAAAAGCCGGAGAGTACAAAAACGTATATTTATACGGATTGAAGAAGCATAACGACTACAGGGCTACAGATATTTCCGTATCCGACAGAGGAACGGAATTTACGGTAACCACTCCGACCGGTGAAAGCTGTAAGTTTACAATGAAGTTACTTGGTGAACATAACGTACAGAACGTATTAGGAGCAATCGCATACTGTCACGGTATCGGCATACCGCTTGAGAAATTGCTGTCACCGGTAAGGAAAATCGCACCCGTACCGCACAGACTTCAGTTACTCGACAGGGGCGGAAACATAACATTTATAGATGATGCGTATAATTCCAATCCTAACGGTTGCAGATGTGCGTTAAAAGTTCTCGGACTTTTCGACGCCTGCCGGATACTTGTTACGCCGGGTATGGTAGAACTCGGTGCGAAACAGGAGGAATTAAACTTTGAGTTTGGCGTTGAGGCATCTGAAGCGTGTGATTATATCGTACTCGTCGGAAAAAATCAGACTTTACCGATATATAATGGTATAAAGTCCACCGGCTACAATATGGATAACGTATATGTGGCAGACGGTCTGAACGAAGCTATCGCCAAAGTAAACGCATACAGGACTGACAAGAAAAAAATAGTCCTGCTCGAAAACGATTTACCCGACAATTATTAATTTTATATAAAAGGAGTAGTTTTTATTATGAAAATCAATCTTGCCGTACTTTTCGGCGGAAAATCGGTAGAACATGAAGTATCGGTCATATCAGCGGTGCAGGCTATGACAAGTATCAACAAGGAAAAATATAATATAATACCGGTCTATATGACAAAACAGAATGAGTTCTGGACAGGTGAAAAACTTTTCGACATCAATTCATACAAGAACATTCCGGAACTTCTCAAAGAGTGTACGGCTTGTGTGTTCGTGAGGAGTGAGGGAAAAGTACAGTTAATCCGGCAGAAAATGAAGAAATTCGGTTCAAATCTTATTTCAGACGTCGACATAGCATTCCCGATAGTACACGGAACTAACGTTGAGGACGGAGCATTACAGGGATACTTACAGACCCTTGATATTCCGTACGTTGGCTGTGATGTTCTCGCCTCTGCGGTAGGTATGGATAAATTCGTCATGAAAATCCTGCTCAAAGATGCGGGATTCCCTGTACTCGACTGTTGCCGGTTCTCGTCGTTTGAAATCGATAAGATAGAAGAGTGTGCGGATAAAGTAGAAAAGAAGTTCGGCTATCCGGTAATCGTAAAGCCTATAAATTTAGGTTCAAGCGTGGGAATATCTAAAGCTGTTGACAGGGATAGTCTTATAAAATCAATGGAAAATGCGTTTGATTTCGCCGACAGAATACTTGTCGAACCGGCGGTATTAAATCTGAAGGAAATAAACTGTTCAGTCGTCGGTGACAGCGAATCAGCGGAAGCATCAGTCTGTGAAGAACCCATACAGGCAAGCAATGAGGGCATACTGAGTTATGAACAGAAATACGTCGGCGGAAGTGGAAAATCCGGAGGTAGTAAAGGTATGGCTACACTCAAAAGAAAAATACCGGCTGACATAACACCGGAGCAGGACGAATTTATACGCAAAACTGCTGTAGATGCTTTCCGCTATCTCGGCTGTAACGGCGTAACACGTATAGATTTCATGATAGATATGAACAGTAACAAAATCTACATAAACGAGATAAACACAATTCCGGGGTCATTGGCGTTCTATCTGTGGCAACCAAAGGGCTTGAAATATCCGGAGTTACTGGAAAAATTAATACAACTTTCACTGAAACGTTATCGACTGGGTGAAAAAATCAACTACTCGTTCGATACAAATATCCTCGCATCCGGCGGAAGTTTCGGAGCGAAGGGTAGTAAAGGCAGTAAATTTTAAAGGAGTATGAACATGACCGAAAAGCAAAAACAACAAGCCGGTGAACTCTATAACGGCAACGATAAGGAACTTGTTGCGGAAAGAATAAACGTCAAGAAACTATGTCTCGAATACAATTCCGCAACCTACAACGATTTTCAGAAAAAGGAAAGGCTTTTAGGCAGGATTATCGCATTCAAAGGTGAAAATACCTGGATTGAACCGGATTTTTTCTGTGATTACGGCTATAATATAATACTCGGTGATAATTTCTACTCAAATCATAATCTTGTAATCCTTGACTGTGCGGAAGTAATTTTTGGTGATAATGTATATATAGGTCCTAACTGCGGATTCTATACGGCAGGTCACCCACTGGATTATAAAATACGTAATACAGGGCTTGAATACGCAAAGCCGATAAAAATAGGCAGTAATGTATGGATTGGTGGCAATGTATGCGTAATGCCAGGTGTAACAATCGGCGATAATGTGGTAATCGGCGGTGGTAGTGTCGTGACTAAGGATATACCGTCGGGAGTGGTAGCCGCAGGAAATCCTTGTAAACCCATAAAGAAAATACCGGAAAGCGATTTCATACCGCCTGAACCTGAAACCGTTCCCGAACCTGCTCCGGAAATTCCGGTCAAGAAAAAAGTCCGGCACTATACCGTAGAGGAAGTAAAAAAATAAGGAGGTAAAAATTGAATACACTTCATTTCAGATATGCAGTTGAAATAGAAAAAACACGTTCAATCACACAGGCGGCTGAAAATTTATACATGGCACAACCTAATCTCAGTAAGGCAATCAAGGAACTTGAAAATACACTTGGTATAACCATTTTCCGGCGTACGTCAAAGGGTGTAATCCCGACGGAGCAGGGTTTAAAATTTCTTGGTTACGCAAAACAGATACTGATACAGATTGACAATATGGAGGCTATCCACTCACCCGAAAAATTAAGAAATACAAATCTTCGTATTTCCGTACCACGTACAAGTTATATTTCAAAGGCTTTTTCAGAATATATCGCCACAACTAAGATTCCCGACGATATGGAAGTGTATTTCTGTGAGACAAACGCCCTCCGTACTATAGAAAATGTACGTGAAAAAAGTTACGACTTCGGGATAATACGCTTTAACCGGTTGCATGAAAAGTATTTTATGGATTTTCTGGAAGAAAAGGGGTTGAAAAGCCAGTTACTGCGTGAGTTTGAGATGTTGGCGGTAATGTCGGCGGAACATCCCGAAGCGAAAAAGGAAAATATATCGTATTCGGAAATGTCATGTCATTATATCGAACTCACACAGGGTGATGATGCCATACCATACGTACCCGGTGCGGTGGAAAAACTTTTTGCCGGTAACAGACAGGCTGATATACCATACAGAAAACTGTGTTTATATGACCGTGGGAGTGCGTTGGATTTCCTGCTGACAGTTCCACAGTCGTTTATGCTGGATTCTCCTGTACCGGAAAGCCTTTGTGGGAAATATAATCTTATACAAAGAAAATGTACATTCCGTGATAATAATTTTGTAGACCTGATTATTTATGCGAACGGTCATAAAATTTCGTCTATGGAAACGGAACTTATCAATAAATTCTATGAAGTCCGCAACGAAACAGCATTCACGGAATACAGATAATATATTGACATACCGTTATTTTTATGATATAATTTAGAAAGTGTGTAAAAAAAGTCTGTGAAGAAAGGAAAATTTTTATGTTTGAAATTTCAGAGAAGAAAAGTCTGAACCCTACCGTAACGCTCATGAAAATAAACGCCCCGAAAGTCGCCAGGAAATGCGAACCCGGACAGTTTATAATACTGCGTACCGACGACGAAGGCGAACGTATACCGTTGACGATAGCGGATTATGACCGTGAAGCCGGTACGGTGACAATAATATTCCAGATTGTCGGAGCTACTACAGAAAAACTCAATCATATGGAAGTCGGCGACTGTGTGCACGATTTTGTAGGACCTCTCGGACGTGCTACCGAAACAGAAGGTCTTAAAAAAGTTGCGGTAATCGGTGGTGGCGTAGGCTGTGCGATTGCCTACCCTGTAGCGAAAAAACTTCACGAACTGGGTGTTGAAGTGCATTCAGTAGTAGGATTCCGGAATAAAGATTTAGTAATACTTGAAGACGAGTTCCGCAAAGTAAGTACGAAATTCGTGCTTATGTCAGATGATGGTTCAACAGGTGAAAAGGGACTTGTTACCGATGCACTTAAAAAACTTATCGAGAGTGGCGAAAAATATGACCGTGTAATAACAATCGGACCGCTTATAATGATGAAGTTTGTCTGTCAGCTTACGAAGAATTACGATATACCGACGGTTGCATCAATGAACCCTATCATGATAGACGGTACAGGTATGTGCGGAGGTTGCAGGCTTACCGTTGGTGGTGAAACTAAGTTTGCTTGCGTCGACGGTCCGGAATTCGACGGACACCTTATAGATTTTGACGAAGCTATTGCAAGGGGTTCAATGTACAGACCGTATGAACGCAAAACACATGAAGATACTTGTAATCTTTTCAGGGAGGTTGAAAACAATGGCTAATATGTCATTAAAAAAGAACGAAATGCCCGTACAGAATCCGGAAGTAAGAAACACAAATTTTGATGAGGTAGCATTAGGATATACGGAAGAACAGGCTATTGACGAAGCTAAAAGATGTCTGCACTGTAAAAATAAACCGTGTGTTTCAGGCTGTCCGGTAAAGATAAATATTCCGGATTTTATCGCACAGGTTGCCGACGGTAATTTTGAACAGGCATACAAAATAATTACGGAATCAAGTTCACTGCCTGCAATATGCGGAAGAGTATGCCCACAGGAAAACCAATGTGAGGCAAAATGTGTAAGAGGTATAAAGGGCGAACCGGTTGCAATAGGCAGACTTGAAAGATTTGTAGCGGACTGGCATAATTCACAACCGGAAGTTCCTGTTGAAAAACCGGTTTCAAACGGTCATAAAGTAGCGGTAATAGGTTCAGGACCGTCAGGGCTTGCGTGTGCGAGCGACTTGGCGAAAAAAGGTTACGACGTTACAATATTTGAGGCTCTGCACGTTGCCGGTGGTGTACTGTCATACGGAATACCGGAGTTCAGACTTCCTAAATCTATAGTACAGAAAGAAATAGACGGTCTGAAAGATTTAGGCGTAAAAATAGAAACCAATACGGTAATAGGCAAGACGGTATCAGTTGACGAACTCATAGAAGAATACGGATTTGAAAGTATCTTCATAGGTTCGGGAGCAGGTCTGCCGAGATTCATGAACATAAAGGGCGAAAATCTTAACGGTGTATATTCTGCGAATGAATTTCTCACAAGGATAAACCTGATGAAAGCGTATAAAACAGGTTCTGTAACGCCGGTACAGGCTGGCAGAAAAGCGGTAATAGTCGGTGGTGGCAACGTCGCTATGGACGCCGCAAGATGTGCAAAGAGACTCGGTGCGGAAGTATATGTAGTGTACAGACGTACGGAAAATGAATTACCTGCTCGTGCGGAAGAGGTAGAACACGCTAAGGAAGAGGGTATAATATTCAAGTTCCTTACGAATCCGGTAGAAATAAAAGCAGATGAAAAAGGCTGGGTAAAAAGTATAGTATGTCAGGAGCAGAAACTTTCTGAACCCGATGCTTCCGGACGTGCAAGACCTGTACCAGTACCTGACGCATTTTTTGAAATCGAAACGGACAGCGTTATAATGGCGATAGGTACTTCACCGAATCCGCTTATAAAGTCGACGACTGCCGGACTTGATACGCAGAAGTGGGGCGGAATAATCGCCGATGAAAACGGTCTTACGTCGAAACAGGGAGTATATGCCGGTGGCGATGCGGTAACAGGTGCGGCTACTGTAATACTCGCTATGGGAGCAGGTAAAACCTCCGCAAATGCCATAGACGAATACATTAAAAGCAATTCATAATTAATAATTATGCATTATGAATTTATAAATTACCACTTGACAAATCCAGAATTATATGATATTATTAAATCAATAGATAAAATCTGTGATGAGGAAGGCTTTACGTCATGATACCGCTTCCAGAGAGACCGCTATAAGCTGTGAGGTGGTCAGCGGTAGACGTACGGCATACCACCTCTGAGAGCGTCCAATAAACGCCGGTATCTCCCGTTATAGAGACAATGAGACATAGTTAAAAGATTTTTTTTCTATGTGAATCAGGGTGGAAACACGGTTTTATAAAAAAAGTCGTCCCTTGTACTTTTGGTATGAGGGCGATTTTTTTAATTAATAATTATTAATTAATAGGGAAAGGAGTTGAAATTATGGGTCAGATTAAGTATAACGAAAAGGAAGAAGCATTTGAAATATCCTATAAACTATGGGAAAATAATGTAACAGTCCGCTTTTACGTTGAAGAGGAATCGGAAATAATGGATAATTTCAGCGAGATTGCACAGAAACTCGATAAGCTCAACCGTAACAAGAAGAAAATTTCCGAAATTGTAACGGATAACGGTTACTATTCCGGAGCTTCTGAAGTACTTGCGGAATGTATACAGATTACCGGTGCATATATCGACATTGACGAGGACGGCGTTGTAGTATGTTTCAACGTCGACAGCACAGACGGTTATATGATACCGCTTTGTATGGAACTTGGATACGATAACGGAATTGAAATTACCGGCACATTAAATTGAAAAGGAGAATATAAAAATCATGATTAAAATTACGCTGAAAGACGGTAGCATAAGAGAAATTGAAAAACCTGCTCCGGCGTACGAGATAGTAAAAAGTATCGGTATGGGACTTTATAAGGCTTCATGCTGTGTAAAGATAAACGGAGAGGTAAAGGATTTAAGAACGGTTATTGATAACGACTGCGATTTTGAAGTGTGTACTTTCGACAGTACGGACGGTAAAAAGACTTTCTGGCATACCGCATCACATATACTCGCACAGGCGGTAAAACGTCTCTATCCGGAGGCAAAACTTGCTATCGGACCGGCTATTGATAACGGATTCTACTATGATTTTGACCTTGAAAAACCGTTCACACAAGAGGAACTCGAAAAAATCGAGGCGGAAATGAAAAAGATTGTCAAAGAGGGCTTACCGTTAGAACAGTTTGAACTTTCACCAGAAGAGGCTATCAGGAAATTACAGGATATGGACGAACCCTACAAAGTAGAACTCTGTGAAGAACACGTCGGCAAAGGTGAAGCGATTTCATTCTATAAACAGGGTGAATTTACTGATTTATGTGCAGGTCCTCACCTCATGACTACCGCACCGGTCAAGGCGTTTAAACTTCTTTCATGTACGGGTGCTTACTGGAGAGGTTCAGAAAAAAACAAGATGCTTTCCCGTGTGTATGCCGTAGCGTATCCTAAAACGGCAGACCTTGAAGCAGATATAAAACAGCGTGAAGAAGCTAAACTCCGTGACCATAACAAACTCGGCAGGGAACTTGAATACTTCACGACTGTTGACTGTATCGGTCAGGGACTTCCGATAATACTTCCGAAAGGTGCAAGAGTTATTCAGACGTTACAGCGTTGGGTTGAGGATGTCGAACAGAAACACGGTTACTTACTGACAAAAACGCCGTATCTTGCAAAACGTGAATTATATAAGATTTCCGGACATTGGGATCACTATCTTGACGGTATGTTCATTCTTGGTGACCCACACGATGAAACAAAGGAATGTTTCGCACTGCGTCCTATGACCTGTCCGTTTCAGTATCAGGTATTCCTGAACAGACAGCGTTCATACCGTGATTTGCCTATGCGACTGGGTGAGACATCAACGCTTTTCCGTAAAGAAGATTCCGGAGAAATGCACGGTCTTATAAGAGTAAGACAGTTCACGATTTCAGAAGGACATTTAATATTACGTCCGGAACAGTTAGAGGAAGAGTTTAAAGACTGTCTGGAACTCGCTAAGGAGATGCTGGGAACTGTCGGACTGCTTGAAGACTGTACTTTCAGATTCTCGCAATGGGATCCTGCCAATCCGAAAAACAAGTACGAGGGTACGCCGGAACAGTGGGAAGAAGCACAGTCTGTAATGGCGAAGATACTTGATCACCTTGGCGTAGAGTACGAGATAGGCATTGACGAAGCAGCTTTTTACGGTCCTAAGCTGGATATACAGTATAAAAACGTATACGGCAAAGAAGATACGCTTGTAACGATACAGATAGATATGTTACTTGCGGAGAAGTTCGGAATGGAATACGTCGACGTGGACGGCACTAAAAAGAGACCGTATATCATACACAGAACGTCATTAGGCTGTTACGAAAGAACGCTTGCTTACATGATAGAAAAGTATGCCGGAGCTATGCCGTTATGGATTGCACCGGAGCAGGTAAGAATAATACCGGTTGCCGACAGACACCTTGAATACTGTAACGAGGTACTCGCAAAACTCGAAGCTGTCGGAATACGTGCTACTATCGACGACAGAGCGGAAAAAGTAGGATATAAGATACGCTCCGCAACGGTGGAGAAGTTACCAATAATGCTTACTATCGGCGACAAGGAAGTTGAAAGCGGTACTGTATCGGTACGTTCACGCCGTGAGGGTGATTTAGGTTCAATGACACAGAACGATTTAGTCATGAAACTTGTTGACGACATTGCAAAGAAAGTAAAATGATTTAATGAAAAAGTTGCTGAAGATAATTTTTCCGGCTGTTCTGATGGTGACACTGATATTTCTACTACAAGGCGGTAAAAGCATACTAAGCGGATTATATTTTTACTTTCCGGTCATATATTTTCTGAACGGTCTGACAACTCATTCAACAAAAGAATTGACAATAAGTTTACTGTTGCTTTCGGTGGCTTTTCTGATTCCTGTATATCTGTGGTTCAATATGGGAACGTGTATTGATATGGCAATAGTTTACGCTGTATTAAGCTGTATGGGATTCTTGACAGGTAAAAAACTAAGAAGCAAAATGAAAAAAGTTATACAATGACAGAAAAACCCCGTCTTTTTCAGGACGGGGGATTTTTTTTATTTAATTATAAAGATTTTTCAGAATTGATAAACATATCATAGATACGACGGATAGCTTCTGACAAATCGTGTTCGCTCACACCGATTATAACATTCAGTTCGCTTGAACCCTGGTCAATTATCTTGACGTTGATTCTTGCGTGTGCCATAGATGCAAAAATTCTCGCAACAGTACCTCTTGTGTTTTTCATGCGACGTCCGACGATAGCGAGTAATGCGATACCGTCTTCAATTTCTATCTGGTCGGGTGCAACTTCCTTACGGATTTCCGCTATCAGCTTTTCACGTACCGGATTAAGTTGCGAGCTCTCTACGGTGATACTCATTGTGTCGATACCGGAAGGCATATGTTCGAAAGATACGCCGTTATCGTACAGGACTTTCAGAACTTTCATACCAAAACCTTTTTCACTGTTCATCATAGCCTTTTCTATGTTTATAGTACTAAAGCCCTTACGTCCTGCGATACCTGTTATCGTATGGTTAAGACTTTCCCGGCTGAAATCGAAGTCATCAGATACTATCATAGTACCGGCATCTTCCGGACGGTTAGTATTGCGTATGTTGATAGGTATTCCGGCGGAGCGTACAGGGAAAATAGCATCTTCATGAAGTACCGACGCACCCATATATGCAAGTTCACGGAGTTCACGATAGGTTATAACCTCTATTACATCAGGGTTTTCGACTATCCGAGGGTCTGCGACGAGAAATCCTGAAACGTCTGTCCAGTTCTCGTAAATCTCCGCACGTACCGCATTAGCGATTATAGAACCGGTGACATCTGAACCACCACGTGAGAACGTCTTTATATAACCTTCAGTAGTACGTCCATAGAATCCAGGTATAACGGCATTGTCAAGATTTTTAAGTTTCTTACGTACGGCTTTTACAGTCTCATCGAGCAGGAGAGAACCTTTATTATCGAAAATTATGACATCTCCGGCATCTACGAAGTTAAAACCGAGGTATTCCGCAAGTATTTTACCGTTGAGGTACTCCCCACGGCTTGCGGAAAAGTCTTTTGCCGGACGTGCTTTCAATTCTTTAACTATAGATTCAAATTCATCTTCCAGTGACATATTTATACCGAGTTCCGAGATGATACCATTGTAACGGTCTCTGATAATCTGGAAATCCTCTGAAAAGTCCATACCACTTCCGGCGAGTTCACAACATTTATACAGCATATCAGTTATCTTTATGTCGTCGGAAAAACGCTTTCCAGGTGCAGACGGTACGACGTATTTTCTTTTACCGTCGCTTTTTATAATTTCCGCAACTTTTCTGAACTGATTGGCATCGGCAAGACTGCTTCCGCCGAATTTTACTACTTTATCACTCATAAAAAATACCATTCCTTTTTTAATAGTTTCGACAATAAATATTATATTCCATTTTCCACTGGAAATCAATTGATAGAAAAGCCAAATTTCGGGAAATGTATTCTGTATTTTTGGTGAATACGCTTGTTCACGGCTCACGGACAAAATTTTATAATTCATAATCAGGAATTAATAATAATTAACATTTTTTCTTTTTTACACGTTTTTATACATTTATATACGTTCGTATTAATTTGTCTTAAATTGTGTACATTTTTATTTATACGTACTCGTTTGTATCTGAATTTTATTGATTGTATCTTCTCTTTTAATTTGAACCTGCTCTGGTATGAGTTCATCCAATTTGTAATCATCTTTTCAGTTTTTTAACGTTTGTATACTTTCATGTATTAACGTTATCTTATGTGTACGTTATAACACGTTCGTGATTTTTTCTGTCACCAATTGTTCATCACTTCTGATTTCAGGTTGATTTGTACTGGCAAATATATATAACACATTCGTGAACCGTTGTATACTGTTATTATAATATGTGTACGTCATAGTACATTTATTATTTTTTCCGTTAATAGTTTCCTTTCAAGCTTCGGCTTCATCTCCATTATAATTAATTATTTATATTACATTTGTACACATTATAATACGTTCGTGCATTTATGTATAATATCGTTATAAAATGTGTACGTTATAATATATTTGTAATTTCTTTCTTCTACTTATAGTTCTTCCATGGATTCAGATTCATTATCAATATAAGGGTTATCTATAACACGTTCGTGTACATCCATACTATAACGTATACATTTATATTATAATGTTCACATTTCTAATACGATGCGTTTAATGTTTAGGAGTATTATTCACCCCATTCTGCTGATGCTATTAATAAACACATCATGCATCAAAATACTTTTCATCACGTTCGTGTGCTTATGTATACATCATATTACATATGTATTAATTCGTACTCGTTTGTATCTGATTTTTATTTCCGGACTATACATTATAAACAGAGAATTTTTTTGTTATATTTTCTTGACTTTTTAGATAATATATGTTATAATGTATATAACTTTTTCCGATATGGAAAAATGTTCAGTTTTGCAGAAATGAGGCAAAGAAAGATGAAATGTCCTTTTTGTGGATTTGATGATTCAAAGGTTACCGACTCAAGACCTGTCGACGAAAAAATACGCAGACGTCGTGAGTGTCTGAAATGTCGGATAAGGTTCACTACTTACGAAGTTGTAGAGATACCGTTGCTGATGGTAGAAAAACGTGACGGCACTTTCGAAACATTCGACCGCAACAAACTTATAAAGGGAATCTTTACCGCTATTAAAAAAAGACCCGTCACCATAGAACAGGTCTCGGGAATTGCGGATTATATCGAAAATTATTACGCCAACGCTCTTAAAACAATAGCCTCTTCACGGGAAATAGGGGAGATTGTACTTGAAAAATTACGTGAAATAGACCCTGTTTCATATATACGCTTTGCATCTGTATATAACGATTTCACAGATATTGAAAGTTTTGTCGCAACTATCGGCGAATTTGAAAAAGGAGACTGATTCTGTCATGAACATTGATAACATTCTTGAAAACTTCAACGACAGAGAAACTGCCTGTCGTTTTTCCGGTGTGGACGTGAGAAAAAATATACTTGTCGGCGTGATACCGTATCTTGTTCCGATACTTTTCTTTCTGCCGGTTCTCGTCGACAAGGAAAGAAAATCTGTATTCTGTAAATTCCATGCAAACCAGCAGTTTACATGGTTTCTGCTGACTGCTGTTATCGAGTTGGTAAAGCATATAATCGGAATTATTCCGCTTATCGGTGGGCTTGTATACGCCGTCCTCGCCCTTGCGGAACTATTAATCGGCGTATCGCTTGCGTACGG
Organism: Ruminococcus sp.; assembly: GCA_029055625.1. Taxonomy (GTDB): domain Bacteria; phylum Bacillota; class Clostridia; order Oscillospirales; family Ruminococcaceae; genus Ruminococcus. The sequence continues at coordinate 23,411 of JAIDCY010000051.1, forward strand.
TACGTATAAGGGAAAGGCTCTGAGACTGCCATTTATCGGCGACTTAATCGACATCTTTTAAACTACCGGCATCTGAATACTTCCGCCGTCCTCACTGTAAACAAGTGAGGCTATAATTTTATCCTCACAGATAATGAGTTCTGCGTACATCTTCATATTTTCCGGACTGTAATTTCTGACCTCGTATACGTAAAGACTTCCATTCTGTCCGGCGTAATCCCTTAACGGTAAACCTTGTTTGTCCTGAATTTCTGCATATTCCGCATAATCTCCGGAAAATTCCGACGGTATGACGATATTTTTTCCGGAAACTTCTTCAACTTCCCACCCGTGCATTGAAAAATAATTTATTCTCTCTGCGGTATCAGATGCCGGAATATCCGCTTTTTTTACCGGTTTATCGGTATCCTTGCCGGATTTTTCGGCAGTGAAAAATATTACCGCATAAATTGCAACTGCGATTATTACCAACATGAATATTTTCTTTTTCATGATAATATATCCCCCCTGAAATACTGTTATTAAAATATATTTAAGGAAGGTGAAAAATATGTCATCAATGAGAATTGACCGCTTTATTTCTGAACGTTCGGAGTATACCCGAAGTGAGATTAAAAATCTTGTAAGTAAAAAACTTGTCTCCGCTGACGGTACTATTATAAAGAAATCAGATTTTAAAGTGAATCCGGAG
>JAIDCY010000052.1 GCA_029055625.1 Ruminococcus sp.
TATAGATAATTAATAATTATTAATTAATAATTTTTCTTATTTCCGGAGGCGTTTTTATGCTGAAAGCTATATGTTCGAAAAAAGACCTGTCACTGTGTGCCTACTACGAGTGCATCCGTGACATCATCAACTCAACGGAGTTAGAACCACTCAAAGAGATAACCCATCACATTTCTACAACCCGTTTTCAGCACTGTCTGAACGTATCATATTATAGTTACGTACTATGCCGGAAACTCGGTCTGAATGCACGTTCCGCCGCAAGAGCAGGTTTATTACATGACCTTTTCTACTATGACCGCAAAGAATACAACGCCCACCGTGAAAAAGGTGAGATGTCACATAGTCTGAAACATTCGCTTATAGCGGTACGTAACGCCCAGCAGGTAACCGATATTACACCTCTGGAGCGTGATATTATTGAAAAACATATGTTTCCTATGACCGTTAAATTACCTAAATACAGGGAAACCTATATAATAACCCTCATAGACAAATACTGTGCGATACTCGAAGTATGCGTACCGAAAATATGCGGTCTCGTACCTGTTCACAGGGATTAAATGAAAAAAACTCCGGGAAAATTTTTCCGGAGATTTTCTTTTTTTATATTGAAAAATTTTCCGGAATATGATATAATAAAAAGAACAAATATTCAATCAACAGGAAAGGATAAAGAAATATGGATACATACGAACAGACCGCAATAAATCGTTGGAGACTGGTTTTAGGAAGTCTGACGGATAAGCAACTTGACTTCAGGGGAAACAATCGGGAAATACAAAGTTTTCGGGATATGGAAGAACTTCTTGACTATCTTTACAACCGTTCACAAGGTGACGACGTAAGGACTTCTGACCGCTCCGGAAGTCTCGCAGACAGCGTACTGACTGTAGCGGAATGGATTACGAAAGTAAGAAATCTTTTCCCGAATCAGACCGCCGAAGTACTCGAAAAGCACGCACTCGAAGAATACGATATGACGGAATTACTTACAGATAATAAAGTATTGGAGAGTATGAAGCCTGATATGAATTTATTGAAAAGTATCTTACAATTAAAGCATCTGATGAAAGGTGAGGTACTCGATACCGCCCGACGTATCGCCCGACAGGTTGCCGACGGTATACGGCAGAAACTCGAAAACGATATACAACGTTCAGTTTACGGACACATTGACAGAAATTCTTCAAGTCCGCTACATTCCGCCCGTAATCTCGATATAAACAAGACTATCCGACGCAATCTGAAGAATTACGATACGGAAACGCAGAAAATTATGTTGAAAAACGTATATTTCAGTAATCGGGTAAGACGTTATAGTAACAGACGTGTGATTATCGCCATAGATGAAAGCGGTTCAATGACTGGTTCGGTAATATATAGTGCGGTAATGGCACAGATAATATCAAATCTTCCGTTTGCGGAGGTAAGACTTGTAATTTTCGATACAAGTATAGTAGACCTGTCCGACGACGCAGATGATGCGGTACAGGTTCTTATGAGCGTACAGCTTGGTGGTGGTACGGATATTGGCGGAGCGTTGAGTTACTGCGAGACCCTGATAAGTACGCCGTCGAGGACAAGTATTATAGTAGTAACGGATTTATTTGAGGGAGGTTTTGAAAACAGGTTATTGAATGTAAGCAGAAACATTATCGGGAGCGGTGCGAAACTGAGTTTTCTTACCGCACTTGATGAAAATGCAACACCTGCATATGATAGGAATATAGGGCAGAAACTCGCCGATATGGGAGCGTTTGTAGGTGCGATGACACCGGATAAATTCGGCGATTATATAGGTAAAATGTTTTCATGAATCATGACAGGAGGTTATATTTTATTGGAAAATCTAAAAAAAACCCTCGCACTTATTGACGAAAATTTTCTCATAGGAATCTCAAATAAGGGGACTTACAAAAGGGCGGTCAAAGATATATCCGGCGAAACTCCGGATTTTAAAGCAGATGAAAAACAGGCGGAAGTGCGTACAGGTGGAGAAGTATGTACGATAAGTGCGAATATTGCGGAAAGTAAATGTACGTGTATAGCGAGGGGGATATGTCGGCATATAATCGGGGCTATACTCGTATTAAAAAATAGTCTTGAAACAGAAGATATTACGGACGTTAAAGCGGATGAGCCTCCAACAGAAAAGGTAGAAGAAGAACCGGAAAAATTTTCAGAAAAATATTTATCTGAAAAAGATACTGTAAAATTAAGAGAATGTACTATACAGTGTATGGATACTTTAAGTAACGTAATAAAATACGGTCTCGTGCGTATTCCGGAGGGATTACCGGATATACTGGAGGCTTCGGCGGTAAGATGTCACGCATTGAAAATGGCAGATGCTGAACGTTCACTGCGGAATATAAGTAGTAATCTGTCTGATTGTATGGAACATAAAGCGTCGTTCAGTATGGAAGGTCTTATAAAAGAAGTTTGTCGCTGTACCGATATTCTGACCGGTTTTCTGTCGGATAAAATAGAATCCGGACAGTTAGGAAGTTTCCGGCAGACTTACGTTAATTACGGTAAGAAACTAACCCTGCTCCCCGTCGGTATGCGGAACGTAAGCGGTGACTACAGCGGTACTATATACTATTTTCTTAACGTATATCACAACGACGGACAAAAATTCTTTTCGCTGTCCGATCTGAGACCTACTTTTTACGATAATAACATGAAACATTTCCAGAGTAATACAGTAGTATGGGGGATGGACATACCGTTGAAAAACATGATGCGTTCGGAAATGGTACTTATAAACGCCAAAGTAAGCGGTGGTAAACTGTCGACGTCGCAGGAAACAAAAGTACTGACTTCCTATGATGCGGTGATAGACTGCGACGAGGTAAGAGATCTTATTTATACAGATTTCCGACAGCTTGCTATTGAAATTTCTGAAAAAAATGCGGACAATGAAATTGATAAGTTATGTTTCGTACAGCCGGAAAAATGCGTTGAAAGCATTTTTGATAAATATTCACAGCAATATATTATTACTCTTGAGGACGTATCCGGAAATAAAATATCAGTCCATGCGAAGTATTCCGCAGAAAACAAGGATTTTATAGAACTGCTTGAAAATATCGGTCAGAAAATGCTTGAGAATCCGCAGAAAAATTACGTATTTTTTGCTACCGCTTACATATACGACGGCGAACTTACACTGTTTCCGATTGAAATTTATGACTTCATTAAAAAAAAGTACGCCGAACCTTATGAACTTCCGGAAAAATACGGGAATATCGACGTTATAGCCGGATACGCCGGAAAATATCTTGATTTATTCAACGACGTTTCCGACAGAACAGCGGTAATATTAAGAAGTGGGATTCAGACAGATATAAAAAACAATCATAAACTTGAAAATCAGGCATTTAACTATGGTCTGAAAGGTTTCAGCAGTATGATTGCCGATTTCATGGAGTGTACCACATCTTACCGACACAAAACTGATACAGACTGTACGGAAATTCTTGTCAGACTAAGTCAATTATACCGATACATGAAACAGGGTCGGAAAAATCTTGAAATAATAACATCACTATCGAACATGAAAGGAGTTTAATTTATGCTTTTCGCACAAGGTTACAGGAGTTTTCAGAAACTCGCAAAGGCTCTCGGTGGATACGGGATTGAAAGTGCCGTCATTGACATCGCACTTGAATACCTCGATATATCGAAAGAAAGAGACAACACGCTTCTTGACAGAATACCACGTTACAATTTATCTGACAACAGCGGTTTATTATACGAACTGGAAAAAGCCGTCAAATCGGAAATAATGTCGGCACGCAGTGAGGAACTCAGGGAACGTTATATGCTGTTATCGGAGGCTCTCACAGGTAGTAAAGTCCTTGATTTAATAGGAATTATCTATGATTACGCCATCATAAAACATGAAAAGGAAATAGTAAAGGCTCTTTCCTCACGATACGGCGATAAGGCGGAGGCTTGTTACTATGCGATTTATAAATCACAGCCATATTACAGAAGCGACAAAAATATAATAAAGTCTCCGGAAATCTGTCTTGATGCCGTGGAGTTTGCAGACCGTCCGGAAATAAAAGCGTTATTATGTGCAAAGGCTCTTAATCAGATTCCGGAGCAGGAAAAAAATAATCCGATTGCTTTAAAGGCGGTACGGTACATAAAGGACATTAAAGAAATGTCAGATTATTATATAATGGCAGTCGGTGAGGGTGCGTATTTTGACGACGAATTAAGAACTATTTTCAGAAATAACGTAAAAAAATATAATTTTCATGTTGTCTTGAAGATTGTACTTCCGGAACTTCTCGACGTAAGCAAAATTTTAAATCTTATAATAAATACGCCGGAATGTATCACCACAGAATATATAAAATCCATGGCGACAGATTTTTTAAAAGACGATATTTCAGAATGTATCATGAAACACTTTGAAACACTCGCTCTGAATTATACGGATATATACAGAAATACTCTTGATTCCGTACAGGATATAAAAGTTGCGAATAATATGCATGAAATCTTAATCAGAGTAAAGCCGGATTGCGATATTGATAAAAACGCTCTCAAAGAAAGAATACAGCGGACGGTTTCAAAGAATTTTGTTGAATGTTTTAAAGATAAAAATTCACATGACGATATAAGAAAATATCTTCTTAAAGGCGGTAATTTCTATGATATAAAACCGGCAGTTGAAAGTACAATTATAGAGTTCAGAGAGTTTAATTGTATCGGCTATATCGAGGCTTTCGGGCTTGACGATTTCATGAAGCGTATTATAACGGTCGTAACTTTTATGAAGTCTTGGAATAATTTCTATTTTATCCGGAACTGGATGGACTTCAGAATAGAAGACAGTCCGGAAGAATTTATAGATATTCTTTCCGAAACTCTCGGAAACAGTACGGAAGTTCTCCGGAAAGTATCCGGAACTATTGACGATTCGTACCAGTCTACGAGTATGTATGAAAAATTTTCGCAGGCTTTATCAAAAAGAATAGCGGATTTTGAAAATATAAATGTCAGTGATATGTCCGTTTCCGCACGCTGGATATACGTTAAAGCCTTCGCCCTCGCTGACCGTGAAAAATATAAACCGCAGATTTTGGCAATGGTCGGCGATACAAGCAAAAAAGTCAGGGAGGCGGTTATTGACAGCATTTCTATAGCGTGGTATGATGATATTGTCGGGTTGTTGCAGTCTAAAAAAATAGGCGTGAGAGAAGTTGCGGTATCTGTGATAGAAAAAAATAATGACGGTTCATATCGGGAGGAACTCGGAAAAGCTTTTGATAAGGAAAAATCGGAAAAACTGAAATCACGTATCGCCGTACTCATCGGAGCAGGTACTACCGAAACTACTGAAAAATCCGCAAAAGTCGATATTATAACTACTCTCGTCAAGGGTTCAAAGGGTAAAAAAGTAGCGTTTCTTTTTGAAAATCCGTACAAGACCGTACATTTCACCGACGGTACGGAAGTACCGGAAAATTATCTGAAAGCCCTGCTCATAATTTATTCCGATATGACATCTGTTAAGATAAACGATACCGCCAAAGAACTCGCCGGAAAAATAAATCAGGCGGAACTCAATGACTTTACTGTAGACGTATTCAGGCGGTGGGCTGACAAGGGAGCATCTGCCAAAACTAAATGGGTTATGTGGTTCTGCGGAGTACACGGCGGACACGGTATGATTGAAACGCTTCTGAAGTACATAAAAGAATGGTCTGAAAATTCAAGGGGTGCTATTGCCTCGGAGGCGGTAATGGCTATGGCGGTAAACGGCAGTTCGGAGGCTCTTATTAATGTTGACAGCATAGCTCGCAAATTCAGGCATAAACAGGTAAGAAATTCCGCCGATAAAGCACTCAAAGATGTAGCGGAAATACTTGGAATCACCAAGGAAGAACTCGCTGACAAAATAGTACCCGATATGCATTTTGACGACAAAATGTGTCGGGTTTTCGATTACGGCAACAGACAGTTCAGCGTATACCTTACGCCTGCTCTTGAAATCGAGATATTCAACGGTGACAAAAAATTAAAAAATCTTCCTAAACCGTCGAAGAGTGATGACCTCACAAAAGCGGTACAGGCATATGAGGACTTCAAAATCATGAAAAAACAGATAAAAACTGTTGTTGCCAATCAGAAACAACGTCTTGAATACGTCCTGATGTGCGACAGAAAATGGAACTCCGAAGACTGGACGAAACTTTTCGTTAAAAATCCGGTTATGCACTGTTTCGTAATCGGTCTGATATGGGGTGTTTACGACGGTAACAGACTTGTTGAAAGTTTCCGTTATATGGATGACGGCAGTTTCACCAACATAGAAGAAGATGAATTTGAAATACCCGAAAATGCGGAAATAGGACTGGTTCACCCGATAGAACTTACATCTGAACAGAAAAAGTTATGGGCGGAACAGCTTTCCGACTATGAAATAATTCAACCGTTTCCGCAGATTTCAAGACCATGTTTCACACCCACGGAGCAGGAACTTACTTCTGATGAAATAATACGTTTCGACGGTATCGGGGTAAACGGTACGACATTACGGGGAAAACTTACAAAATCCGGCTGGGAAACAGGTACACCTCTGGATGCCGGTTATTTCTGTGAATTTTTCCGCAACGATATTATTAAATGCGTGAAAAATCCCGACGGTACAGTATCATATGACGGCTATTCTGCGGAAATTGAGTTCAGCGGTATGAACATTCAGTATATAGAGGCGGAAAATGTCACACTCGGCAAGTTGACCTTTGAAAACTATTATTCAGACAAAAAGTTAAAAATTAAAGACGTAAATTTACGTTATTTCAGTGAGATAATTCTGCAATTATCGTCACTCGGTAACGCTTACGAAACAAAGGAGTAAAAATATATTATGGAAAAAATTTCAATCAAACCACCGGTTGAAGTACGTTACGCCGACGAACTCGCATTACTTGCACGGTACGATACCGGAAAACGTCCGGAAAACTGGAAACTCTCACCGCAAGCTGTACGTACTTTCATACTCGGCGGAAAAATCAGAACTGATACAGGAACTGTTGAAATTCCTAAAAAATTCTACGGTAACGACGCACTCGTTGAAAGATGTATAATCACTCTCGCCGGAAATCGTGGACTTATGTTAGTTGGCGAACCTGGTACGGCGAAAACTATGCTTTCCGAACTTCTTTCCGCCGGATGCTGTGGAGTAAGTACGAATACCGTACAGGGTACGGCAGGAACTACCGAAGATATGATAAAATACAGCTGGAATTATGCACTGTTACTATCTAAGGGGGCGTGTCGGGAAGCTCTCGTACCGTCACCGTTGCTTGTCGGTATGGAAAGGGGTATTTTCGCACGTTTCGAGGAAATAACTCGTACACCGGCGGAAATTCAGGACAGTCTGATTTCCGTAATGAGTGACCAGATTCTTATTATTCCGGAACTCGCTGACGACGGAATTATTCTCGCAAAACCGGGATTTAATATAATAGGTACGGCAAACACTCGTGACAAGGGAGTAAATGAAATGTCGGGTGCTTTGAAAAGACGTTTTAATTTCGAGACCGTCGAACCGGTAAAAGATGTACGGCTTGAAAAGGAAATAATAGTCAGGGAAGCTCAGAATTTAGCGAAAGCCGGTAATATAGATATGCCGGTTGATACCGATGTTGCGGAACTTCTGGCGGTAACGTATCACGAACTGCGGGAGGGTATCACGGAAAAGGGTACACGTATAGATAAACCCACCGCCGTTATGAGTACTGCCGAAGCGGTTTCCGTGTACTATCAGACTATAAGTCATGCGTGGTACTATGGGAACGGTAAGATAGATTTAGGCGTCATGACGGAGAGCCTGTTAGGTGCGGTATGCAAGGAGAATAAGGACGACCTCGAAAAACTCAAATCTTATTTCCGTACGGTAGTAAAGGAAAAGGGCAAAGGTAACGGATTATGGAAAAAATATTCAGAGACAGCAAAATTACTGAAATAATTCCGTACGATTTATCGGGAAATCTGTTATTTTTTCCGGTAAGACATCATAGCCCGGTGTGTTCTTATCAGCTGATACGGACTATCAAAGAGTATAAGCCGGAAATAATACTTGTAGAAGGTCCGGAAAATGCAAACAGTCTTATACCGGTACTGACCGCAGAAAGTACGCAATTACCGGTAGCGATATACTATTATTACAAGGATTCCAAAAAACTCGTAAGCGAAGAGGGGACGGATTATAAATGTTACTATCCGTTTCTGTACTCTTCACCGGAATATAACGCACTTAAACAGGCGGAAATTATGGGTATTCCGGCAAAATTCATAGATTTACCGTACTGCGATATACTGATAAATACCACTCAGCAGAAAGGTTTACGGAAAAATACGGATAAACAAAGTTACGCCGACGATACAAGACTTATACAAAGCAAGTTTTATGAAAAATTATGTAAAAATACGAACGTACGGAATTTTGAGGAGTTCTGGGAGAAATATTTTGAAATAACCGGAATTTATCTCAAGCCGGAAGAGTTTATCAGACAGATGCACACTTACTGTATTATAACACGCTCGGAAACGTCGGAAGAGGAAATGTTGACGGATGGTACTATAGCACGTGAAAGTCATATGGCAAAACGTATCACAGAGTATATGAAAGTCTATAATAAAATACTCGTCGTGACAGGTGGATTTCATAGCAAGGGTATCTATGACCTTATAAATACCGGCAAGATAAAATCACCGAAATTACGCAAAATTTCCGCAAATCTTCACGGTTGCTATCCTATGGCATACTCTTACGAATCGGCAGATGCTTTACATGGTTACGCCTCCGGTATGAGTTTTCCTGCGTTCTATGATACGGTAGTAAAAAAATTACTCGAAACCGATTCACCCGATAACATATATAATGACATCACTTTTGATTTACTGCTACAAACCGCAAAACATACTACCAAAAAAGATATACCGGTATCGATTGCAGATGTTACTTCCGCCAAATCGCTTATGGATGGGCTTTCCGCATTGAGAAATTCCCGACAATCCGGTATGTATGAACTCACGGATGCGGTAACCAGTACATTTATAAAAGGTGAAAAAACGGTATCTAATGCGATACCTCTTGAAATTCTCCGGAAACTCGCTACAGGCGAGGCGATAGGCTACATAGGCGATAAGTCACACGTACCGCCACTTATAACGGATTTTGAGGAGCAGGCGAAAAAATACCGTCTGAAGATAACCGACGTCACAAAAAATGACGTTGAAATATCGGTATTCAAAAATCAGAGGGAAATGGATAAAAGCCGTTTTTTTCACAGAATGGCATTTCTTGATACTGGCTTTGCGATAATGCGTAAGGGCAGAGATATACGCAATAATACCGGAAAAAGTCGTATCCGTGAGGAATGGCGTTATGCACGTACGCCGGAAACGGATTCCGCATTGATTGACCACACTACAGACGGTTTCACGATTGAAGAAGCCTGTAAAACTGTTGCGGTTCGCCTGCTCCGTGACAGTATGCGTTGTGTGGATGCCTCCGGAATAGCGGTTGACTGTTTTCTTATGGGCATACCGTTGAAAAAATCGGAAACGGATTTAATCGACAGGATTCTTACTAATGACGGCGATTTCTTTTCAATCGGTAAAGGTCTGCGGAATTTTGAAACTCTGTACGGACTTCAGGGACTGTACAATTTTTCCGATACCACTTCACTTGAATATATCCGGCAATGTTTCGGAAAACTTATAATATCATTGCCGTCCATGATAGCAGTATCTCCCGATTACGCAGAAGATGTAATTTCTGTAATGCGGACGATGTATGGTATAGTATCCGACATCTTGCCTGAAGAATTTTCCGTATTTTCGGAAACTCTCGACGCAATGGCACAGGCGGACAGTAAAGAGCCGTCAATATATGGTGCGGTATCGGGTCTGCTTTATGCGATAGATTCCGCCCGGCGTAACGACGTTGAAAAAGCGATGGCGAGTTATCTTACAGGTACAGTTGAAATAAAAAAACAAGGGGCTGATTTTTTAAAAGGTCTTTTCGGTACAGCCCGTGATATTATCCTGTCTGACGATTCTTTTTTGAAAATGACGGATACACTGATAACTGATATGGAGTACAGCGATTTTATGGAGATATTACCTTCAATGCGACTTGCTTTCAGTTACTTCACACCGTCGGAGATTCAGGATACCGCAAAATCTGTAGCGACACTGCATGACGTAAACCCTACCGACGTACTGAACCGTACAGTAGTTGATGAGGATATGTTTATGTTCGGAAATCAGTTTGATGCGGATATACTGGAAAAACTCGGTATTGATATATGAATTTTTTGTGTTCTGCGTGTGAATTTTAAAATATAAATAAAAAGGAGTTAAAAAAATAATGGGAAATTTAATAGTAATAGAGGGTCTCGACGGTAGCGGTAAGCATACGCAGGCGGTCAGACTTTACGAGTATTTACAGAGTATCGGAAAAGATGTAAGACTTATTTCTTTTCCGGATTATGAAAGTCCGTCGTCTGCACTTGTAAAAATGTACCTCGCCGGTGACTTCGGAAGTAATGCAGATTCTGTAAATCCATATACCGCCTCGACTTTCTACGCTGTCGACAGGTTCGCAAGTTACCGTACAAAATGGCAGAATTTCTATGAAAACGGCGGTATAGTGATAGCTGACCGTTACACTACTTCAAACGCCGTTCATCAGTGTGCGAAACTCCCACCGGAACAGTGGGACAGCTTTATTGAATGGCTTACGGAATTTGAATACAGATATATCGGGATTCCTGAACCCGATAAGGTAATATATCTCCGGACGGATACCGGAGTAAGTCAGAAACTCATGACGGAACGTTATAACAGTGACGAGTCCAAAAAAGATATACATGAACGTGATACGGAATATCTTACACGTTCTCAACGTTCTGCGGATTACTGTTCTGTAAAAATGAACTGGTATACTGTACACTGTACGGAAAACGGTATCATGCGGACGATAGAAAGTATTGCGGAAGAAATACAGGGTCTTATATAAAAAAACGTCCGGACGGTATGAACTGTCCGGATTTTTTTGATTAAAGATTGTAAATCATACGTGCTATACTGTCCCGATAATCGGCGGTGTCCCTGTAACCTAACTCCATATCTGACTGCACTTTCAACGGATTAAGATTAAGTGTACCCGTCAGAAACGTTCCCAGACTTCTTGACGGAAATATATTTATAATATTGGCGTCGTTCATGTATTCCTGATTTGACATATCATAAGTACGTTTGAGATGTACCACAATGATATTACGACATCCGCTGTCGTACAGACACGATACCGGCGTATTGCTTACGTCACCAGCAACGCCTCCGTCAAAATAGTTGATTCCGTTTATCTCGATGCCGTCCGTACCGGTATACACTACCGGCAGAGTAGACGAGGCAAGAATAATTTTCTTCTGAGTAGGCGGAAAATGCTGATTCAACAGAAATGGCTTTGGTTTTGCGATACAATCCGTACACATTACGTACAATTTTCTGCGTATTCTTCCGAAGTCTACGTGATTATCGATAAGTTCCGCTATTTTTTCCTGATTGAACGGCAGACCCTCACGGATAAACTCAAAAAGTCCGTCGCTACGTGTAATATTACGGAAAAAATTTACACCATGTGATACCGCACGGTCTATAGGATTTGAGTATGTCAGGGACGGCAGATTACTACTATTATTACTGTACGACAACAACGCTTTTGAAATACGATGTCTGTCGGGATTGAGCAGGTCAGTAATTTTAAGATTATTCCATACTTCCTGTGCGTACTCCGCACCCCGACTTTCCAGCAGTGTAGCGTTTAACGCTCCGACTGACGTTCCGGCTATAGTATCTATATACGGAAGTACTCCCATTTCGGAAAGTGCTTTGTATACGCCTACCTCGTATGCACCTTTCGCACCTCCACCACTTAATACAAGTCCGATTCTCCCCGACATACTTAAAAAAACTCCTTTTTACTTCGTTAATTCGCCGATAAGTTTTCTGAAACGTTCCATAGCCTCGATGGTACGCTGTCTGTCACCGAAAGCGGTCAATCTGAACCAGCCCTCACCATTTTTACCGAATCCTGCTCCAGGCGTACCGACTACCGCTATTTTTTCAAGCATTGTATCGAAAAATTCCCAGCTACCCATACCACACGGACATTTAAACCATATGTATGGCGAATTTATACCACCGGTAAACTTTACGCCGAGTTCTGACATTGTTTCCGATATTATACGTGCGTTTTCCTGATAGTAGGC
>JAIDCY010000053.1 GCA_029055625.1 Ruminococcus sp.
CGTATGCCTTGTATATCGCACGCTTCAGTATTCCGAAATCTGTATCTTCCTTTACGTAAAGTCCCGTACCTATACAAAGTACCTGTGCCGGACAAAACTTTATTGTGTAATTATGGAGTTTCTGTGCTGCACATAACGGATAACATTTCATGTCCGCACCGTTTACGTTTATTTCTTTCATTTTTCCTCCCCGTATCAGTCAAGATACTTTTCTGTGAACGATATTATTTTTTCCTCGTATGCCGGTACGTCCTCATAGTAAGCCGCACCATGTCCGGCATTTTCTACTATCATTAAATCCTTTTCTGAACCGCATTCATTATACAACTGCTTACTCATGCTTACAGGTACAAAATTGTCTTCCGCACCATGTATAAAAAGTATCGGAATATTCGTATTCTTTACTGCATACAGTGCGGAATAGTCACTGAATCCATAACCCGCTTTTTTTCTGCACATAGCATCGTTTATATCCATTATCGGAAACGGTGGTAAATGATAGTCACGTTTCAATATGTGCCTGAATACGGCGTAAGGTGATGTAAATGCACAATCGGATACTACCGCTTTTACTGTATTTTCTATCTCCGGAAATCCCGTCGTCATAAGTACGGTTGTAGCACCCATTGAAACACCATAAAGTAAAATCTGCTTCCTGCTTTCAAAGCGGTTATTTACATACTGTATCCAACGCAGACAGTCGAAACGGTCGAGGATTCCGAACCCGATATATTTTCCCTCACTGTCACCGTGTCCCCTGTGGTCTACTATTAGGCAGTCGTAACCTATTCTGTGGAAAAATACCGCTATAGATGTGCAATCTTTCATACCCCTTCCGGTGTATCCATGATTACATATTACAAGTTTATTACTCGGATTCTCTGCCGGAAAATATTTCGCATGAAGTTCTATACCGTCACGAGCGGTTATTTTTACAGTTTCCAGATTCTGCTTTTCTAACCATTCACGGTTAGGAATCATGAATTTCTTGTACTCCTCCCATTTCGACATATCCGCCATTTCGCTGAGGTCAACTCTTAAGGTATCCTGTCTGGGAATAGTACGGTTGAAGAGAGTTTTTGCACCTGCTACACAAGCGGTAGCCGTACCGCCTAATGCCAGTAACGCTCCCATTACGATTTTCGACATATTTTCACCCCTTTTTCTACTTTTCGACCGTCGGTCGAATTTCTATGATGTTATTATATCACGCTTTTTTCGCAAAGTCAAGTATTTTTTTTCACAACATTATCTTGATTTTCCGGATGTTTTATGGTATAATATCACATAACCCCTAAAAAACTTTCGGAAAGAATCTTCTTTATAATGTTTTAAAGGAGGAAACAGACTGTTACCATGAAAGAAAATAAAGTAGAAATTATACTGAATTCCGCCGAAGAGCTTATGTGTACTATGGATTACCCTAACCGTGATATGACCGTTGATATGATTGCGAAAAATGCGGGTATCGGAAAGGGTAGTATTTACTATTACTTCGGAAGCAAAGATGAAATTATTGACGCCGTGATTGAAAGATGTTATTCTTCGGCTATCAGGGAATATTTTAACGTTACCGATAACTGCGTGAGTACCTACGATAAACTGAAACTGCTTTTTGCCTCCATGATAAGAAAAGAGTTTCAGGATAACAGCCGGAATATTATTATTTCCCTGCACGTACAGGACGACATTATGTTACACTATAAACTGATGATGACAGCTATTAAAACTGTATCGCCGATTCTGACGGAAATTCTTAAAGACGGTATGGCGGACGGTTCTATTCATACGGAAACACCAGCCGAAAGTGCGGAAATGGTGGTAGCTATGCTTACTTTCCTGCTGAACCGTTCATTTTTTCCGTCCGATGATGCGAGTGTGTACCGCAAACTAAAACTTTATGCACAAGTTCTTGAAACCTGTTTTGAGACGGAAAAGGGGAGTTTCAGTTTTCTTTTTACGAAACCTGAATAAAAAAAACTCCCTGTAATAATTTTACAGAGAGTGAATTTTTTTACTTATTACCGCAAAAAATAGCTTTCAGTTTTTTTAATATTACTTTCCGTCTCGTGACAAGAGATTCCACTAAACGCCACACCCAGAATATAGGGAGCAGGTACGGTTTCTTATTCAGTACCGTGTATCTGTCCGTCATGTACCATAACGGCGGAAATACGGAGAATATCAGGTAACCTAACCGTCCCTTCTCATTTATCCGGTTATTTATGTTATTTGACAATGTACCATATGTTCCACTGCTTATTATATAATCGGAAATTTTTAAAAGTTCCGGAGTTACTTTGTGTCTGCCAAACCACATTTCCGATAAATCCGTTATCTGATTCCGGAAGTCAAGCAGATTCAGATTTCTTAGTTTACGTTCAAGACTTTTTCTGTCAATATTTCTGTAGATACTGTGATTCATGATGTAAATATCCATAACGGAACGGATACCGCTTCCGCTTTTGCAGTAGTGCTTATAGAAATGTGCGAGAACATAGATATAAAATTCCTCATCCGTCATTTTATACACGTATTCGTAACCGTCGGTTTTTTCAGCTTTTGTGAAAGCGTTGCGGTAATACCTGCTGAAATTCTTCCATGTAATATCTGAAAAAAGTCGTCTGTGAATTTCCACGTTCATGACCGGCGGTTTGAAATATATATCATGCTGACCGGCTTCCTTTTTTTTACAGGTATATCCAAGTTCAAACATTGCATCACCGGCTTTTCCGGTATTCTCCGCATCTACCAATATATCAATATCCGACATTGTGCGGTAATCAGACCCAGGATACATATTTTTCATGAAAATTCCCTTTACCGCCATACAACGTATTTTTTTCTTTTCAAAAATACCGGCAATCTGTCTGTACTCGTTTTTTTGTATGATGTCTTTTACAAAAGCCTTGTTTTTTATCTCCGTCCACTTTTTCCAGAGTTCCGGAGCAGGTTTGTTTTTCAGCTTGTTTACGCTGTACCATAACATATTAGCTATCATATGTTTATCGGCAAGTGTGAATATTGCGTCCCACGATAAATTTTCCGGTTTTTCTTTCGGTGTTGAGTTTTTCAATGCACATTTCGCAAGATGTATCACATATCTATCTGTTGACATAATACCTCCGTTTTATTCAAAATCAATCGTTTTATCACATATCTGTAATACGGCTTTTCTGTGTGTGATGATTATTACCGTCTTATCGGTCATACGCCGGAGATTCTGCAAAAGTTTCTTTTCTGTGAGTTCGTCAAGTGCGGAAGTTGATTCGTCAAGGAGCAGAACAGGAGCATCTGAATAAATCGCCCTCGCAACCGCTATCCGCTGGGTCTGTCCCTCAGAAAGTCCCGTACCGTTTTCACCAAGTATGGTATTATAGCCGTTTTCAAGTTCTTCTATAAAACTATCCGCACAGGCAATCTCACAGCTTTTTCTTACCCTTTCCATATCCGAAGGCTTATCACTCATGAAACTTATCGCCTCCGCAATAGTACCCGACATCAGAAAATTTCCCTGCGGTACATACGCAAACATTGAACGATATGAACCCGTCACCGCAATTTTTTTATCGTCATCCGTGACAAAATTTATCTCACCGCTGACGGTATCGTATATGGAAATAAGAAGTTTTAACATTGTACTTTTTCCGATTCCTGAACGTCCCATAATGGCGGTAAAACTGCCCTTTTCTATCCTGTGACAGAAATTTTTCAGTACGTCCGTACCGTCCGGATAGTGAAACGAAACATTTTCAAAACTGATTTCTTTCATATTTCCGTAAAGTCCGTCACGTTCCTGAGTGCTGATTTTTTTATCATTGTTATCCTTTTTCAGATTTTCAATTTCTATAAGCCTTTCCGCAGATGCAATCATTGAATAGTATTTCGGCAGATAACCCGTAATATTCGCAAAAGGTTGCTGTATCTGGTTCACAAGCTGTAAAACTTCCGTAAGTGTACCGTATGAAATATTGCCGTTCAGTATGCCAGCACCACACCATAAAAGCCCGAAAAAATAACCGCCGTTCATGACGATTCCGAAACCGATATTACACAGATTTGAAAACATATTCCGCTTTAATCTTATGTTCTGATGATTTTTCATCTTTTCCATAGCAATATCAGACGACTTGCTTTCCCCACCAAAACACCGGATTACAAGCAGATTTTCTATGGTCTCCTGAAGATATGAACGGACTTTACCATCTGCGGACTGCACCTGTTTATGAAGTTTTTTCATCACTTTCCGGAAAGAGTATGTCACACCTGTGAGCAGTAACCCACCTACTACAAATATACTCGCAAACCGGCTGTCAAGCGACATCAGGACTATTACCGCTCCCGCAATTTTTACAATCATTGCCATCACGTTAGGAAGAACGGTTGTTATTCCGTCGGCGATAATTACGGTGTCACTGGTCATTCTGTTCTGCAGCTCACCGGTATGATATTCCGAAAGCGTCGAAAAGTCACGGGTAAGAATCGTTTCATAAGTACGTCGTTTCAGTTTGTTTTCAATGGAGGATTTCGTTTTTTCTTCCGTCCGCCGACATATCGCACGCACCGAAAGCTGAAAAATAATTATCGCTCCGAGTATGAAAGCATATGACCGGAAATCTGATTTGTTCTGTGATACGGCACTGTCAATAATTTTCCGCATATCGTGGGCGAAAAGTACGGAACTTGCGGATACAAGCGAATCAAGCACCGTCAGTATCACGATTCCGCCGGTTTCGTGTTTCAGAGCGGATAAAAGCCATTTCAACGCACTTTTATTTTTCATTAAACAACCTCTTTATACGCTTTATTAAAGCCCTTGTTTTCGCCTTTATCCACAATTTCTTACGTCTTATCCAGAGAGTTTTTATATATTTCTGATATTTTTTATTGTCAAGTGAAATGAGCCTGCCGTTCTTGTAATATCCGGTAGCGTAGGCGATTACCCATTTATGCGGAACGATTTCTTTTTTCCACAGATTGTCGCCACAGATTATATAATCATTTTCCCGAACTTTAATAACCCTGTGAAGTACATACTGTCCGTTTGGTCGGCGATACAGTGCGATGTCGTATTTTTTCAGAATATCTTCCGCTTTTTCCAGTATGACAATGTTCTGACGCTCTTTCAGCATGGGTTCCATACTTGTCCCAATGGTTGTACGTAAAATTCTGCCGGTTGTATCAAGTTCCTGTTCAATAGTACGCTTATTCATCTAAAAGCCCTGTTTTCCGGAGTTTTTCAACAAAATTATGAACGTCCTTCTTTGCAGTATCTGCCGGAACTTCATACTTCGCAAGCAATGAATTTACAAGTTTTTCTTCCGTGGTATCTTTCATTAACTGTCGGAAAAGAAAATGTGCGGTTTCGTTGTTTCTGATTAGTCCGTTGAAAACAAGACTTGCTTCACCGGTTGCAACTGCAATATGTTCACCGCCGGAACTGTCAGTTATCATACCTTTTTTCAGTTTCATTTTAACTTATCCTTTCATCGTATTATAGGCTTTTTCCGCCGATTCTGCTTCCATATTGAACCCTGCCTTATACAATCCGACTTTTTCCGAAATTTTGTTTATTATTTTCAGAATTTTCTGCATTTTTTCCGTATCGGCGGAACGGTAAGCCTGTTGTATCAGCATGGGATATGCTATAGATTTTGTTATTTTTTCAATATGGTTCTCTTCAGCACGTCCGAGAATACAGATTGCCTTCAGCGGTACGGAAATATTATTACTCAGATGATGTTTGCCATCCCACGGCGTACCGTATACTATTACGTCATTTTCCGTCACCTTTATAAGTGGTTTGTCGTCGTTTACCATTACCGCACGTTCTCCGAAATACTCACGCCATAACCTCGTATGCGTTGACTTTCCTGTGCCACTCTTTGCGGTAAAAAGATACCCTTTTCCGTCCACCGCTACTACAGAACCGTGAAACAAAAGCGTATCAGATTCAAGCATATGTTCGGCAATCTGCCTGTAAACCGCAAGCGTTTCAAGATAACTGTCACTGAATGTACGTATCGGTATACCTTCTTTTATGTCCTCGGCTACCGATTTTTCACGTTCAGAATCAATATCAGCCTGTCCGGTTTTTACCTGAAAATCAATGTTTCCGTAATATCTGTAATCCCTGCACAATATATGCACTTCTTCGTAAATCGTTTCAATCTCTATTACTTTCCCACCGATTTTATATATATATCTCATTTTTCACCTCAAAAGGGTATGAACGGAAGTTCTATTACTCCCGGATCGTCTTCAGATATTTCATCATTATTTTCGGTAGTATCCGCCGGATTTTCCGGAATATCCGTATTATTTTCATCGGGGACTTCTTCATTTTCTTCGCCTGGTTCGTCGTCAAAAATTATCAGTCCTTCGACGTCCTTCAACTCCTCCGGTATCGTTCTTACTTCTTCGCTGTTACTTTCAGATGCAGATTTTGTTGTAGTGGTGGTTGTGGATTTGCTGTCAGATTTACCTGTTGATACAGTTTCCTTCTTATCCGCCGTTACCGTTGAGCTGACGTTTTTTGTATTGGTCTGGTCAGTTTCGGTTGTTGCTAAGTCTTCTGATTCAGTTTTTTCTGTTGTGCTGACAGTTTCGGTAGTATTTTCCTCTGCTTCTTCCGTGACAGTTTCTGTAGTTGTTTCTTCCGTGTTTGTTTCTGAAATTTCTGCCGTCTGACTTGTTGTTCCTGATTTTTTATCTTTATTTTCAGTGCTCTCACAACCTACACATAACGTGAGGGCAATTATACAAGCAAGTACGATTTTTTTCATAATATCTCCTCTTTTTTTTAAAGAAACAGACGCCAGCCATTAATAACCAGCGTCTGTCTTATGTTGTCTAATTATTCAAGTGGTATTATCGGAAGTCCGCCATCTTCAGGATCGATTACAGGTTCAAAACCACTTGTTGTGATGATGTCTTCGCTCTCGAATGCGATAACTTCCATTTCCGGAGTTGTATAAATATTCTTCATGTGCATTATCTCCTTTTATTTATTTTTACGTTGCAGTATTATAATCATAAACAGCTTTATCATAGTCAAGAAGTGCCTGACCCATCTTAGCAGCCTCTTCATCAACTTCCTTTAACTTTTCAATATACTGTGCCACAGTTACGGAGTTATGAACTCTTGCTCTGGAAAGAGAGCCTAATGAATACTTAACGCCTCCCTTATCGGTTCCATCAGCGTTCTTATCGTTCTCTTCACCAAGTGTCCGATATTTTACATAGTCAGGTGTGGGGTCATTCGGCTTCTGGTTATAGTAGTCATATGCTTCTACATATGCCTGACCGTTAGTATTAAACTTAACGTTTGTACCGATATATTTTGCTGTTCTGGTGCTCGGTCTGTCTTTAACCTCAAAGATTTCTTCACCGGTTTTTGCAGTATTTAAGTATGTCTGTGCAGCCTTACAATATTCACCTAAAGCCTTTGCAAGTGTTGCTTCTTTACCGGCACCTAATGTTGCTTCTGCCTTGTCTAAATATGTCTCTACAGAAACGTCATCATATCTTTGACCGCTGTTTCTTATAATAAATGTCTTGTTATAATTGTCAGGAGTAACCGGAATTGTGTAAATGGTAGCAGTCATTTCTGCACCGTCAACGGTTATCGTTTTTGTGCTTGTTTCTGTACTCTCGGCAATTGATATGTCCTTTGTATTACCGATTATATAAACATTTGCCAGCATCTTTGTGTCTCCTGTATTAATAGTAAGAGACATACCTACAACTTCCGCACTTGCTACACCCCTGAAGTCATTTATAGCCTTCTGAATCTGTGTGATTTCTGCTTCTTTCTTTGCAACATTTTCTCTGTCAGTAGCCTGTTTACTTATTGCATTGCTTACAGCAGCACTGAGTCTTGTAAGCCTTTCAGCTGATTTAGTTACAATATCTCTGCTGTTATCTAAAACGCTATCAGACGGAACGTTTGCCTTTAATCCGTCGTAGTTATCCTGTGCTGTTTTAAGAGCCGGAGTTAAGGTGTTATCAAGATAATTCTGTGCACCTGTTATAACAGTGTCGAAGTTTTTTAATTCCTCAGTTAATTGTGTATTGTTAGGATTCGTCATAGTTTCACCAGTTGAATCCACTAAATTTGTTCTGTCACCGTTACCATAAAGTGCAGCGTTCATTTTATTCTGATTCTCTTTTAATGTTGTTATACGAGCTTCCTGTTTCTTAACATTTGAATTCGCTTCTGCAAGTTTAACTCTTGCATCTTCTGCATCGTCAAACTTCTTTATTTCTGCCCTGGCATCTTCTACTTCTTTTAAGGCGTCATTATATTCAGCCTTTGCATAGTCTATATCGTCATCATATACCTTGTCTTTTAAGCCTTCTAATGCTGTCTGTGCTTCTGTTAATGCTTTTTCTGCTGCTGCCACATCAGCATATTTTTCGCCACAGGTTACTTTAATACCGTCAGCATCAGTAACCTGTAATGTACAGCCCTTTATCGGGTCGTTACCATCAAATTTATGAGGTGTAAAGTTTATAGCAAGCTCATCTTTTCCGATAGGTTCAGGAGTAGAGCCGTTTATGCCGGCAAGATTACCATTAACTATATCAAACTGTGCTGCGTCGTAGTATTCTGTTACATCCTTGCCAGTAGAATCTTTAACTGTACTTGTAAAGTGTGCCTTGTATCCTAATGTCTTACAGTTAGAATCTTTCATTGCAACAAACGTCATTTTCTTACCTTCATTAGTTGTTGATTCTGTTTTAAGTCTGAAGATTTCAAGGTTTCTGTTTGCGGTTACTGCCGGTGCATCTTTTGTATCATTCAGTTTCAGATAAGGGTTGCCGTCTTTGTCAGATCTTACAGCTACATATTTTGTGCCTTCCAGTTCTTTTGAGTCCGCTTCACTCATAGTACCATCGGCAGTGTTGATATCCAGGCAGGTATATTTAAGGTTGCTCTTTTCGGAAGCAAGTAAATATACGAAGTAGATTTTTTCTGATTCTTCGCCGTCATTAACAGCATATTCACCTACGCCTGCGTCACCTAATGATAAATTATCTTCCTCTTCTGTGGGGTTTGATTTTTCATAGCCACAGGTTTCACACGGAGTATCTTCCGTATGAGTTGTTTCAATGTCTTCGTTAGTTATTGCTTCTTCAAAGCTGTCAAGTGTTTCAAGATCAAAACCTTCTATAGCACTTATATTGCCACTTGTATCTTTTGTAAATTGATCTAATTTAGTATCATCAATTTTATAATATTTTGCTGTATTATTATTATTATTATTATTATTAACCAAACCACAAAGCAAATCTGTTGTTGTTGTTGTTGTTGAACCGCAAGTTAATGGAGTATTTGCTTTATAATATGTAAATTTAGTTCCTGAAATTGTTACTGTTTTTGCGCTTTCAATTTCTGCGAAAGTAGGCGTTGTTTTTGCGTTGTTATCATCATTGTCATTATTGCCAGTGCCACCACCGTTGTTATTGTCTCCATTTCCCTGGTTAGTGTTATCATTGTTATCTTCGCCTTCGCCAGTAGAGGGGGTATCTTTAGCGGTAAGTGATTTTACCATTACCGTGCCGTCTTCATTTAATTTTAAAAGTGGCTGACCAGCTGCATTTAAGCCGGGTGCCAGGAATGTATTTCTTAATTCAAATGTAGCGTATGTATTTTCACCAACCGTAACTTCAGCTGACTCTTTTTTGAATGTTTCTTTTGAGCCGTTTACGTCCCATGTCCATTCTGTTTTAACTTCAAATTTTTCTGCTAATTTTTTTTGTGCGTTTTTGTCAGTTTCTGTCAATGTTGTCGCTGCTGATGCCCCTAAGCTGTATGGCATTACTGCTGTAGCTGAAAGTGCCATTGCAGCCGTTGCAACAAGTGCCATTATTCTCTTTCTGAATTTCTTTGACATATAACTCCTCCTCAATAATTAAAAAAAGAAATAAAGCGATTTTAACATTATATACTCTGATATCACACCTCTCATAAAAAGCATCAGATTAATAGAACGTTAATATATTTCGCTTGACATTATGTAGTATAACATACTTTTTATGATTTGTCAAGGGTATTCTGATATTTTTATATTTATTTACATAACGTTCAAAAAATATTGACTTAATGTATGCAATATATACAAAAAACCCGGGAAATAATAACCCCTCCTGCAGAAATTATACAGAAGGGATTATTATAAATATAAGAGTTTGGTGATTTACTTCATTATAAGGGTTACGCTCTCAAGAGACATATTTCCCCAGTAGTTGTATACAGTAAACATATCCTGCGGATTATTCACGTTAAATTCAATAGTATATCTGCTGGTAAGGTCGGGTGCGTTATAGCCATACTGAGAAATCCAGTTTCCGAAAACGATATTTCCACCGAATCCCCAGCCGATGTCACCTTTAAGGTTCAGTATAATTCTTCCGATTGATTTATAATCATAATTCTTTAATGAATAAGGCGTATTATATCTTACATCTGTAAGGGTTATTTTTTTCTGTCCGGATGGTGTGGGTGTTGTGGGTTCAGTAGTGGTGGTAGTAGTGGGCTGTGTAGTAGTAGTAGTTGTTGTTGTTGTGGTTGTGGTAGTCGTCGTCGTTGTAGTAGTTGTTGGCTTTGAAGTAGTGGTTGTGGTGGTTGTAGTAGATGTAGTAGTAGGTCTGCTTGTAGTCGTTGTAGTCGTTGTCGTGGTGGTAGTAGTTGTGGTTGTAGTGGTTGTTGTCGTGGTAGTGGTAGTTGTTGTGGTTGTAGTGGTTGTTGTCGTGGTAGTAGTAGTCGTTGTAGTAGTTGTAGTTGGTTCTGTAGTGGTGGTTGTAGTTGTTGTAGCACCTGCCGGTACTTTATATTCAAAGCTGATTGATTCAACGTCAAGTGTTACGGAATCGCACCACCATAAACCAAACATCATTTCACTACTATTTATAATAGAATCGCTTACTGCGGAAGTATCAAATTCAAGAGAACCTGTTGAACCCATATACTTATTATTATCTATCTGATACCAGCCGTCATTTGTCGAGAATCCCACAGCACTTACTACTGTACCCATATTTCCGGAAGATTTAAGGTTTACCGTGATTTTCTGTAACTGTGCGTCAGCCGGTATGCAGTCGCTTATAGTCAGGTGAATCTGGTTATTGTCCTTACAGTTCAGAGGCATATTAAGGTTTACCGTTGCGTTATCGTCGGACATATCAACGGAAGGTTTAGTAGTTGTAGTAGTGGTAGTTTCTGCAGGCTTAGCAGTGGAAGCAGTAGTAACAACGGGTTTAGTCGGTGCGGAGCTGTTATCAACGTTTCCGAAGTCGTAACCGGCTTTAAACTCAGGTGCACTGTTTATTATATCGTTTGCAGTAGATGCATCGCCCCCGAAGTGTGAATACAGTCCGGATATTGCGAGAGTAAAGCAAGCGTTGTAATCGAGAGCGGGTTCTGTGTACTGGTATCTGTCGGAATTGTCTTCATAGTCACCGCCTGCGGTAGTAGGACCGCCGATTAACGCACCGTAAAGTTTATGCGAACAGTCAGTTTTGTTCGGATTAGCAGCACGGTGATGTATTTTTGTAGGGTTCTTGTCACCGTATCCGATAAGGAAGCTGTAACCTGTCGGATTGTTACCGAGTATGTAATCCATCTGCTTTTTAGCGTAATTCAGGTATTCGTCACTGCCTTTTGCCTCTGCGTATGTTATAGCGTACTTCTGCCATGCACAGTTATAACGTGATGTACCCCATCCCGATATAGGATAGTATGCCTGATTCTTATCACTTACGAGGTTATCCATTTCAAACTTGAGTTCATTTGCGTATGCGGAATCACCTGTCAGCCTGTACATTAACGAAGCGTAACCACCCCATACCTTATCCCAGCAGTATACCCAGTAGTCGTTTTCTCCATTGTAACTGCCATTGTTTGGTTTGAGAGTAGGTAATGTGTAAGTGTCACTGTCGGCAACGTATAACCACGCTTCAGCCCATGCTTTTTCGTCGGCTGAATTGCTTGTGCCGTACATATCACCCATACCGGCGGTTTCGTTACCGTTGTAAGCCTTACCAAAGCGGTATAAAGCACCTGCGTACTTAAGGCACTCGTCAGCGTATGCGTCGTCAATACCACGGAATGCGGAAGACGTGGAAGCCAATGCGGAAGCCATTTCAAAAGCTACTGTTGAGTTATTGTTTGACTTTGTAGCCCAGTAAGTTTTTCTGTTATAGTTCTGAGTTTCCGGAGAAGACCAGTAATTATGGTCGCTACTGTCGCTTACGTTGTAGCAGAATGCGAATATATCGCCACTGTCAGTAAGATATGTGGTTTTCATGAAGTAGTCGCAGGTATTTCTTAAGATGTCAAGCAGATGAGCTTCAGTACCGGTTTCTCTGAAAGCCTCCGGATAATCGAAGTAAGCCCAGCCTAATGACGTTGCATTGAAGCCCATTGTAAGACTGAATTTAACATGGTCTCCGGCATCATGATAACCACCGGAAACGTCTACAGTTGAAGAACCTGTAGCCTGTTTAATCATCTGTTTTTCCGTACTTCCGAGACCTACCGCATTATCGATTGATGCTGTAGCGTCGTATGTGTGACAGTTTCCACGCCAGCTAAGCGGACCGTTTTCTACTTCGCAACCGCACTCATTAGCATCATAAAAGTAAAGAGATGTTGCAAGAGCTTCACCGTAATTTACATCATTTCCTGCATAAGATGTAACAGCCAGTGCTGATGTGATAGATGTCGACAGTAATAACGTACTTGTGACTGCTGACAAAACTTTTCTGAGTTTCATATATAAGCCTCCAGTTTTAATTGTGAATGTTGAACTTAATTTTTCCACGAATTTTACTATATTTTTAGTATATATTAACAAATCAAA
>JAIDCY010000054.1 GCA_029055625.1 Ruminococcus sp.
CTATCATATCATAAAACATTATCTCAGATTCTTGACAATAGACAATTTATTGGAAGAATCCCAATGCTGACCCCAATCTTGACCCCAAAAACTATCCTCACAGTGCGTACGTTGAGTAACGCAAAATTTTAGAAGCGGCGTAAAATAGAGATATTTCAGCGTAATGCGTAAGCTGAGAAACATCAAAATTTCCTTTGTAAATCCCTCATAACCCGAAGGTCGTTGGTTCAAATCCAGCCGCCGCAACCAGAAAACCCCGTAAACACGTCGTTTGCGGGGACATTTTTTTATCTGTATAGCTGAAAGTAGCACTTCATACCCTTACTGTACCCTTACAGAGTTTTGAGTTTATGGGTATGGAGCTATTTTTTTGATTAGTGTGTTAACCGAGGTTAACACATGACAGTTACTTTCAGTTTGTAACTTTAAGAATTATATTATTAATTTTTCAGGTGTTATTTGTGGTAAATGCTGACTTTTTATTTTGGACATTTGTTTGTTAAAAAATACAAAAACATTCTTGATATTAGGGTTGTTTATTTCTTGGAAATATGCTATAATTAAAAAAACAGTATATTAAAAGGAGAAAAATTATGACATACGGAAAATCAATTGAATTATTCCTCGTGAATGGTACTGCTGACAGCATCATTACTGCGGAACTTTCAAACTGGAACGGCAAGGCAATAAAAATTCCTCGTATCGAGGTTGCAGGCTGTAAACGAGATGATATTATTCAGGCAGGTGTATATTTTCTGTTCTGCAAAGAGGACGATGGTTCAGATTCTGTTTATATTGGTGAGGCGGAAAATGTAAAGGAACGTCTTGTACAGCATATGCGTGACTACAATTCAGAAAAAGAAAAGTATTACTGGAGTACAGCGGTTATTTTTACTGGCAGAGACTTGAATAAAGCTCTGATTCGCTATCTTGAAAATCGTTTTGTAGAAACTGCCAGAAGTTCAAAAAGGTATGTTGTTCTGACAAAAAATACATATCGTAATACTATAATGAAAGAATCACAGATTTCAGCAATGGAAGAGTTTATAGAAAACGTTAAAATTCTGCTGAATGCGTTGGGATATAAAGTTCTTGAGCCACTGGACAAGCAGGATAAAGTTGAAAAAGATGTATCAGACAAGGAACAGTCCGAAGCAATCGCACTTCATCTGGAGCGTACTATTAAAGATGTCGGAAAAATAGAAGCTGACGGAATGCGTACAGCAGAGGGATTTGTTGTTCTGAAAGGTAGTCACATATCGCCGGTTGATGATGACACAATTTCAACGGCACTCAAAGAACAGCGGTCAAAAGCAAATATCGAATCAGGAGTTTTAAAAGAAGATATGCTGTTTTCGAGTCCGTCTCATGCAGCGAGGTTTGTTATTGGTAAAAGTGCCAACGGTCTTACAAGCTGGAAAACAAGTGACGGTCGCCTGCTAAAAGATATTGAAAATATTTAATTAAAAGGAGTAAAAACAATGCCGACGCTTGACTGGATTGGAAAAGATAAAGTAATAAATCATCATATGGAAGTGCCGTACAGGGTGCTTGACAAACAATATAGTTACGGTGAGGACAGCGAAAACATGATTATACACGGCGATAATCTTTCCGCACTGAAAAGCCTGCTCCCACAGTATGAGGGAAGAATTAAGTGTATCTACATAGACCCACCGTACAATACCGGCAACGAAGGTTGGGTTTATAACGACAATGTAAATGACCCACATATTAAAAAGTGGTTAGGGGAGGTAGTAGGCACGGAGGGTGTGGATTTATCACGTCATGACAAGTGGTTATGTATGATGTATCCACGACTTAAACTTCTGCACAGACTTCTTTCAGATGACGGTGCTGTTTTTATTTCTATTGATGATAATGAAAAATTTTATTTGAAGATGATTTGTGATGAAATTTTCGGGGCAAGAAATTTTATTGCAGATATTGCAGTAATTAACAATTTGAAAGGCAGGAGCGACGGCAAGTATATAGCGACAGCACACGAAAGTCTGTTGATTTATCATAAAGGCAATTTTATTACAAATGGTGTTGCTGTTCCGGAAGAATATGACAAGGAATACAAACTAAATGACGAATACGGACGCTATCGTTTACAGGGACTTAGAAAACGTGGCTCTAATTCAAGACGACAAGATCGTCCGAATATGTGGTATCCGTTCTATTATAACGAAAAAGAAAATCGTCTGTCTTTGGATAAATTGCACAATAACGATATTGAAATATACCCGTTTTTAAGTAATGGTGAACAAGGGCGTTGGCGTTGGGGGCGTGAAACAGCTATTTCACGCATAAAAGAACTGACAGTACAGCTTGTAAAGGGCAGAAATGAATATGATGTTTTTCAGAAGGATTATATTACAGACGAAAAAAGAATAAAACCGAAATCTTTCTGGAACGGTTCGGAGTTTTCAGCGGAAACTGGTACTTTAGAAATTAAAAGTATTTTTGGAAATGGTGCTTTTGATACGCCTAAGTCAACAGGTATTATTGAATATATTCTGGAGCAGGCAACAGACAAAAATTCAATAATCCTTGACAGTTTCGCCGGAAGCGGAACAACCGCCCACGCCGTCCTCAACATGAACAAATCCGACGGCGGAAACAGAAAATTCATTCTGATTGAAATGTGCGACTATGCCGAAACTATCACAGCAGAACGTGTAAAGCGTGTAATTGACGGTTACGGCGACGGCAAGAAAAAAACCGACGGAGCAGGCGGAGGATTTAAATTCTACGAACTCGGCGAAAAACTCCTTATTGGTGAGTATCTCAACGAAAACGTCGGCGTTGAAAAAATACGTGAATACGTCTATTTCACCGAAACAAAACAGTCACTTGAAAATAAGTCAGAAGAACCCTATTTTATGGGAAAATATTTCGATACGGCGTACTATTTCTACTACGAAAAAAACGCCGTCACAACACTTGACAGAAAATTTCTGCATACGGTAAAAACTCCGGCGGAAAGTTATCTGATTTACGCCGACAAGTGCATTCTAAGCGACGAGGAACTTGAAAAAAATCACATAAAATTCAAGAAAATTCCCCGTGACATCACGAGATTGTGAGGTGAGTATATGGAACTTAAAAATTATCAGAATGCTGTCATAAAAGACCTGACAAGCTATATTTCAATTCTGAATGAGGAAAATGATTTGATTAAAGCGTGGAAGCGTTACTGGAATGAAAAGGATATTTCAGTAGGTGTGGGCGGAGTTCCGAAATATAATAACTCAATTAAAGGAGTTCCGCACGTCTGCATGAAAGTCCCTACAGGTGGTGGAAAGACGTTCATGGCGTGTGCGTCGGTGCGTAAGATTTTCGACGGATTACAGCGGAAATATAATAAACTTGTAATATGGCTTGTGCCAAGTGACCCCATACTTGTACAGACTGAAAAAAATTTAAAAGATGTAAATCACCCGTACAGGCACAGGCTTGACACGGATTTTGCCGGACGTGTGGGAGTGTACACAAAAGAAATGCTTCTGAACGGTCAGAATTTTTCGCCCGATGCAGTCCGTGAACAGCTTACGGTGTGCATTCTTAGTTATCAGTCACTGCGGATTGAAAACAAAGAGGGTCGCAACGCCTACAAGGAAAACGGAAATCTTTTGAAATTTACGGAATATTTCGGAAATGATATGGATTTACTTGAAAATACACCTGATACTGCATTGATACAGGTGTTGAGGAATTTAAATCCCGTTATAATCGTTGATGAGAGCCATAATGCCGGAAGTGATTTAAGCATTGAAATGCTGAATAATCTGAATCCGTCGTTTGTTTTGGATTTGACTGCAACACCACGAAAAAACAGTAATATTATTTCCTATGTTGATGCACGTGAACTCAAAAAAGAAAATATGGTAAAACTGCCTGTTATCGTGTATAATAGGACTTCCCGAAACAGCGTTATTGATGATGCAATACATCTCCGCAATGTACTTGAACAGCAGGCAATTTCAGAACAGGGAATATATATCAGACCGATTGTTTTGTTTCAGGCACAGCCGAAAAACAACAACGACAGTGAAACATTCGACAAAGTAAAGAAAATTCTGATTGAAAAGGGCATACCTGAAGAACAGATAGGAATAAAAACATCTAAAATTGACGATATAAGCCAATTTAACCTTATGAGTGAAAATTGTCCGATAAGATATATTATAACCGTAAATGCCTTAAAAGAGGGCTGGGACTGCCCTTTTGCATACATACTTGCATCTCTTGCAAACAAGACTTCAAAAATTGATGTGGAGCAGATTGTCGGAAGAATACTCCGTCAGCCTAATGCAAAGAAAAATAAGTCTGCACTTCTGAATACATCATTTGTATTTACCTGTTCAAACGATTTCAGGGATACTCTTGAAAGTATTGTTAAAGGTTTGAACGGTGCAGGATTCAGCCGTAAGGATTACCGTGTAGGTGAAGAAGAACTACCGTTATTTGCACAGAACGAACCGGCGGAAGAATCGATACAGCAGGAATTTTCTGAACCAGCGGAGCAGGATTCCTTTGACGATATTGACACATCGGTTATTTCCGCTGCACCTGTTTCAACGACCACTGAAATACCTGAAAATATATCCATAATGATTTCACAGGCACAGCAACAGTCAGAACGGTATGAACAGGAAGCAGAAGAAAATGATAATTCAGGATTTTTAGGCGGTGAATTAGGCGACATGATAAAACAATATCATATACAACCACAGTATGAAGAACAGGTGAAAAAATTACGTATACCACAGTTTTTTATGAAATCCACACCGGATTTGTTTGGCGGAGATACTGTGTTTCTTGACAAAAACAGTCTGCTTGAGGGATTCAATCTCAGTGAGCAGGACGCAAATATTAATTTTACGTTGTCAAGCGGTGAGATGTATACTGTTGATATTCAGTCACAGGGTGATGCAGTTCCGAAATATAAAAGAGTGTCACAAACTGAAAGTGAGTATATCCATAAAGTTCTGGCACGGATGGCACCAGAAGATAAAATTAAAAGCTGTACCAAAAATATCTGTCATATTATAAACAGAAACAATACATTTGCAACATCTGAAGTTGATGAATATGTCCATCGGATTGTTTCAAATATGACTGAAGATGAACTTGCTGTAATAGAAACATCATTCACAACATATGCAATGAAAATAAAAGAGAAAATTAAAGAATTACAGGAAGTGTACATGGAAAAGCAGTTCTATAAATGGCTTGACAGTGGAAAAATTCTGTGTCAGGAAGAATATAGTTTCCCGGCAGTTATTACACCGTCAACATCAAATGATTCTGTTCCGCTGTCACTTTATGATGCTGAATATGATAAACTGAACAATGAAGAAAAAAATATCCGTGATGTATTTGCAAGCACCGACAGTGTCGAATGGTGGCACAGGATAATTGAAAAAAAGGGATTCTGTATCAATGCTTTTATCAATCATTATCCCGATTTTATTGTAAAGATGAAGTCCGGCAGAATTGTTGTTGTGGAATATAAAGGTGGCGACCGTGACAACAGTGACAGCAAAACAAAGCTGAAACTTGGCAGACAATGGGCATCTTATGCAGGAACTGAATATCGATATTTTATGGTATTTGACAGTAATCCGATTGAAGATGCGTATACACTTGATGATTTTGTAGAGATGCTGAAAAATATATAATTAAAAAAATAAAGGCGGAGCAATTAAGCTCCGCCTTTATTTTCAGAAAAGTCCAGCAATTTTGTTCATGCTGTCACGCATAAGGTCAAGTGACGAATGACAATATAAATCCATAGTTATCTGTACAGTAGCATGACCTAAAATATCGCTGAGAGCCTTGACGTTCACGCCGTTTTCGATAGCTCTTGTTGCAAAAGTATGTCTCAGAGCGTGGAAATTAGTATGTTCAATTTCAGCGATTTTAAGCAGATAATTCAAAGCGTCACGCATTGTATGGGGTTCAACGCACGTACCGAATGGCATCGAAAAGACAAAACCGTTTGGAATAATTGGAACTCCTAAAGACATATATTCCTGCTGCTGACGTTCCTTGTGTTCAAGCAGTTTTATCCAGACGTTCTGTGGAATAGGAATTTCCCTGAATCCTTTTGGAGTTTTCACGTTACCTTCAATAAGGGTAGTGGAGCAGGTGTCTTCATCGTCCTCGTCGATTTCTTCAAGTTCGTTCATATTTTTCTTTATACGCTGGAGAGTACGGCTTATTTTGATAGTACACCTGTTGAAATTCACATCAGTCCAGCGTAATGCACAGAGTTCGCCGATACGCAGACCAGTGGCAAGGTCGAACAGTATCACAAATCCGAGTCTGTGAGTATGTATAACGCTTAGAAGTTTTGCCTGCTCATCAATTGAAAGTACACGCATTTCACGTTTTTCTTGTCGTGGGATTACAGTTCCGTGAGTTGGATTGTTCATAATAATTCCGTTGATACAAGCCTGCTCCATAGCCTGGTGAAGCATATTGTGGAGATTTCGGATTGTCTTTGCAGATAGACCTCCCTTTCCGTCGGTTCTTCCGTTTTCAAACTTCTGATTGTAGAAGTTCTGAATTATGGCAGGAGTAACTTGTTGTATCGGAATATCGCCTAATATCGGGATAATGTGATTGTTGACATATCCCTCATAGCTTATGTAGGTGGACGGTCTTATGCTTACGGAAGCATAGTTATGAAGCCACTGTATAAGCCAGTCTTTAAGCAGAAGTCTGTTCGGAGTAACATAGGAGCCTGTCTGCTTGTTGTGGAGTATGGCGTTGAGTTTTTCAGCGACTTCCTTGCGAGTTTTTCCGTAGACGGAACGTTGAATCTGTCTGCCGTTGTCATCACGACCGTCCGAATAACGACCTTCCCATGTACCATTGGAACGTCTGCGGATTGAACCTTCGTTATTGCCTTTTTTCATTTGTAAATCACCTCGTTTGTGTTGTTGAGCCAGTTCAAAAAATTATCACGGGTCACACGAAGCTGTTTGCCGAGTTTCAGAACCGGAAAGCCTTTTGAGTTCATAAGATTGTAGCCTGATGTCAGGGAGATATTGAGATAGCCTGCAATATCCTTTGCTGTCAGTGTGAGCGGAAGCTCGTCATTTGAGTTGAATTTAGGTAAATTCATAAAAAAATACCGCCTTTCATATTTTTTTACTTATATGTTGGGCGGTATTATTTTTTAATTTTCAGATTATGTCGTTAAATTTTATTGATTACACTTCCATCATAAAGTCGTTATAGTAATCCTGGCACTTGATATTCTGTATTGTCGAGTGGAGCAGGTCGCAGTCCATGAGCATATCTTCGATTTCGTCGGAACTGTAGCCATAGTCCAGCAGAAGAGCAATGTCGTCTTCGTCAATACCAAAAGTATTGCAGATGTCGAAAAGTAACTGTTCGTGCTGAGTATAATAATTGTCTTCGAAATCATCATAAAAGTATTTCAGCCATGAAGTATATCTGAAATCGTCTTTATCCTCAAACTCCGAACGTGAGATAATGCCATTGCTGTCGATTCTGAGAATATCACCATGAACAGTTTCAATTTTTGTATAGGGAATATTTTTCATGCCGACTTTTTTCAGTGCGTTCTTCATGATAGATTCTGTTGATGCGTAAACATATAGTCCCAGTTCCACAAAGTGAATCAGGAACATAGGGTTAGAGCCTTTGACAATATACAGCGAATTATCCTCATCAAGTACAGTAAAATTGAAGCTACCCTGTACTGTTTCAGCTATATTTTTCAGACTGTCAAAGTTAAGTTTTTTCTGCTGTTCGATAAGCTGGACTGCAACATAGCTGTCTGTTTCGATGTGAGTGTCAGGCAGATTTTTTGTTTTGCGAAGTTCATGGTCGTTGTAGAGTACACCGTTATGAGCAAAGGCAAAATCTTTATCCGCATAACCATAAAAGGGGTGGTTGTTCTGGTTGAATTTCTGATTTCCTTGAGTGGTCAGACGAGTATGTCCCATAACTGCTGTTGTGCCGTCGGGAGCGTTGAAGCGGATTTTATGAGCAGGCTTAGGGCGTTTGAAGATGACAACTTTTCCGTCACGAATATATGAAATTCCTGCTGCATCAGTGCCACGTTCTTCCGCAGCGTTGGCAAGTGCCTGAGTAAGTTTTTTCAGGACTTTGTATGGTACGATATGCTTGTAGTCAAGCCAGCCGAATAATGCACACATAATTAAAATTCCTCCTCTGTAGTAACTTTTTCGTTGATATAAAGGTTTCTTTCTTTTAGGTACTGAATAAGTTCAGGTTCATTAATTCCTGCTACAAATTCAGACCATGAGAGTTTTGCTATTTCGTCATCGTCCATAAGAACGGCAAGTTCACAAATCTTATTCACCAGCTCCAGCGTGGCGATAAGCGTGTTGTATTTGAGAGTCCCTCTGAAAAGTCTGAATTCGATAGTGTGATAGTTGCAGAGATTTATGGCAACGTAACGACCATAGTTTTTCTTAGCCTTGTCCATAATGGCTTTCGGTGAATTTTCATATCCATATCTGGCTGCCCAGCGGTTCATAGCGTACTCTGAACGACGTGAAAATTTCAGCATTTCATTCCAGTGATGCTCAACAAAGTAGAGAATACGACCGATAACTTCGTCCTGCTCATCACGGTCAAGACCAAGACTGTCACGGTTAACGTGAATATGAAGTCCACAGGTTGAAGTCTGGTGAGAACGGTAGCCAAGGTAAACAGCTTTTTTCATAACACTACACCAGCAGAAATCCTTGTGGTATTCAAGTGACATAGGGTGAGTTACAATTTCCATGCCGTCGTCAAGTGAACTGTCGGATTTTATGTAAATACAATCATCATCTGAATTGGCAATATCAAGTATTTCATCAGCGTAATCGTCGTCTTTGCCTGCTCCGTCGATTTCAAGCTCCACGCCGAAATAACGGTTACTGTCACCGTAGAAAATCGGTTCAGGCTTGTAACTGTATTCGTGAATTGAATCGTTTCTGCGGATATCCTGATAGCAGTCGTGGCAGTAATAGCAGTCATCGTATTCGTATGTGTCGTCATTGTGAATAATTGTGTCGCACTCATCACATCGTGTGTAGTAGTTGTCATAGCAGTGACCACAAAGACAGGTATTTCCGTCGCTGTACGAGTCGCAGTCCCAGATAATCTCGTCACATCTGTCACAGACCACTGTGTAGTCATCAACACAGTCCTGACAGATTGGTTCGCCGTAGATGGTGTCGTAATCGTCGCCTTCGATTACTTCACTGCAGTGGGTACAGTAGATTTTTTCTTCTTCCATTGATTTGACCTCCATAAAATAAAAATTGCCCTCCCGATTAATTTCGGGAGGGCTTTGTCGTGTGGGTTAATACTCTTCTGCTAAAAGCATTGTGCTGTATGTGTCACTATCTATGATGTAGACCTTTGCTGTAATGGGGTTGCCTGTTGGAATAAGGTATTCCATATGGTATTCCGGCTGTTCCGAAAAATGCGTGATTCGCTGAATGCCGTTCAGATTTTCAAGTTTGAATATCTGAAAGTAATCGCATTCTTCCGGCAGTCTGTCGATACAGTCCCACATGAAAATCTGTAATTCAAACGGAATTTCAGCATCAATACCCCTTGTTAAGTAACGCTGGTTATTGAACATTGTTTTAGCCTCCTTTCTGATTGTGTTCCTATGCTCCGCCCGAAGGCGGGTAACCTATGCGGTCACACCATTTTCGTAAAATCAATACCTGGCATAGATTCACTGTTATAATATATAACGGAAATTGTTAATATTTACAGAATATCTTGAAATGATGCAAAATATATGGTATAATATTACAAACAGAAAAGGAGGAGTATATATGGCAGATTCACCATTTATACCAATTATAACAAAAATAGACAGTATGAATATGATGAATATGAATATTTACGTTCAGAGTGGGTCGTCTGGTGATAATCCACCGCAGATACCAGCGAACAACAATTTACAAAGTAATGTGATTAATTCATATGTCCGTCCTGTAACTGCGGAGCAGGCTGTCAGGGAATTGCAGAGAAATGGTTATTTTGCGGATATTCGGACAACTGTTGATGAAGAAAATTATGTTTCTGCTGATGAATTGCATGAAACGCCACGATTTTTTAAGAGCGATTTCCTGATTCTGACTTGGATCGTGTATAGCTTCACAAAGAATATTGAAAAGCATATTTCTGCGTGAAAGAGGCTTGTCTGTACTGTATGTATGCAACAAATATACAGGAATACCTTTCTCATCAATCTTGTGGAAAGTTATATTTTCTCTTACAAAATTCTGAGGAAGAACTTTAAGAAGTGAATCTTCTGTAAAAGAGTAGCTTGAATCAAATACTATTATACGATTTTCTGCCTTGCTGAGATGATACATAAGTTGTATAAGGAATACTGTTTTGCCACTTCCGCTTTTACCGGTTATAAAACGATGCTGATTCTCCTGAGGGACAAGTATCTGACCTGCAATCTGACCGGACTTATTCTGAATGAGTGGTATGAAGTTTTCAACATTTCATCAAGATTTTTAGACAATCTATATCGTTCAGCCTCCGAGAAATTCATGCCGAAATTTTCGTCAGGCTCCAGTATAACTGCTTTGCCGGGAGTAATAAAATACTGGATTGTATTCGAAATAATCGCAAGATTGAAAGGCTTGCAATTTTCATCAGAATTGAAACTCAGAATGGCATCAACAGAGCTGGTTCGTTTAACGTTGCTTTCAGAAGTAGTGTCATCTTTAAGTACAACAGTTTCATCATTGCTTTCTTTGAGTAGTTTTACAAGCTCTGTTTTGCTCATAGTAAGCGATTTTGGAACTTGCGTACGGTTGTATGTTTTGATGAAACAGCCCGCAAGTGATTCAGCATCGATTTTATTAGTGGAAATCACTAAAATCATTGATACCGGGTTATGAACAGCTTTGAGATATGAGGATATCATTCCTGTGAGTCCGAATGAAATAAGCATCAGGGCTTGATGTGAATTAATATGTGGAATGAGACTTTTGAAAATTGTCTCCGGAGTTTTATTTACGGCAGGAAGCGTTTTTTTCTGATAGGAATCAGAAATATACTTTTTGAATACATCAGGAATTTTTTCATCGTAGCATCTGTATGATGCTTCTGTTACAATGTCATTTTCTTCATGAAGCATAAGTCCAGGAAATTCCGGAAGTTCAAGGACAGGAAGCTGAGCATCGAGCAGGCACATTAAAGCATGGTAAAGATAATCCTTAGCAATATCATCACTGCAAGTTCTTCTGAATTTCGGGAAGTACTGGAGAAGTTTTTTATTTGTGATATCAGAAAAGGGTATGACAGCGGTATTAACTGCATTGTCTCCTGTGTGATATTCAACAACAAGGTTTTCTTTTTTTTCAGAATCAATAGTAGATACAAGAATAAACTTTCCAGTGATTTTAATTGAACCTACAGGTTTTTTCTTGCCTTTTGATTCAATGCAGGTTACGTTGTCATAACCATCAGTCGTAAAGTGTCTTGGAATAGATGCTCTTTCAGATTTCATGGCGGTGATAGTAGCAGTTAACTGGCAGATGGTGCTGATATCTGCCTGCCACATATCGTATACCTGCTGCTTAAGCTGATTATAATTTTCCTGAAGAATTTTACACTCATTCAGAAAGTTATTATTAGTTGTCAGCAGCAAGTCACGTTGAGCTTTGATGTCGTCGTGACGTTCAAACGAAGAGCCTGAACCATAGGGATTATTATACATAATAAAATTTCCTTTTTCAACAATATATTTGATTGCTTATGATTCAGATAAAGCTGGTACCGCACTTTAATCTGTATGACCTTGGGTCTGATATTAATTTACCACAGATTTAAGCAAATATCAAGGTTTTATAACTAAATAGTGAAAAAATAAAAATAAGTTTCTTTATCCTGAGCTTTAATATTATTAAATTATGAAATTCAGTATAAAATTGCTTGAATATGGTAGACAAAACTAACGATATGCAGTATAATAGAAACTATGGAGTACCAAAGGAGTTGATAGCAGTGGAAGAAATAATCAAAACTAAGGACGTTGTTGAAACAGCAGTAATCGTTTTGCTTAAAGGTATAAAGTGTAGAGTCGCTGTGAAGAATGATGAAGGTAAGCTGGAGTTGAAGAATCGCTCTGTAATAACACAATTTCTGAATCCTAATAACGAAAGAAAGAAGATGACGAAAAAAATAGCGGATACATTAAGCGATACATTTGAATATTACATTGAAAACTCAAAAGACAATTATAAGGATATATGTGCAAGAACGATTATATTTATATATGCTGTAAGTAATATTGACCTTACATACTTGCATTTTATAGCAAAATCGGATATTGAAAATGTTCAGAAGACACTGATAGGAATAGTTGATGAGATTTTTCACGCTTTTGTTGGCAAAGCAAGTATTAAAGCTTCTGAACTTGAAAATCTTGTTTATACTAAAAAATCCGATGAGTATTGGAATATTAAGTATAATATAAAGAAACTTTCGCTTGATAATTATTATAATTTCATTGATAACATCTGGATTTATGATATAGGAAAAATACAGATTGATGAAGATTGGGAAAAAAACGATTGGCGAATAAGGGATATGATCAACAGATATGGAAAATATGTTTTGTTTGAAGAAATAATTAGCCTTGAGGAGTTTGAAAATAAAATAATTAAGGGAAGTCAAAAAGCTGAAAATAATATAGAAAATTTGGTACAGTATATTTTGGATTTGATTAATTCAGAC
Organism: Ruminococcus sp.; assembly: GCA_029055625.1. Lineage (GTDB taxonomy): Bacteria > Bacillota > Clostridia > Oscillospirales > Ruminococcaceae > Ruminococcus. The sequence goes on from JAIDCY010000054.1 coordinate 12,778, forward strand.
AGCATAGAAGTATTCAATGAAAAACACGGAATAGGTTATAATCCAATTACTGAATCGCCAATAAAGAGTACAAAATGGAAAGACGGTTATTTATTAGCACAATTTGGAATGTTTTCTTTTACTAAAGAGATAAAGAGAGTAATACTGGGATTGAGAGTTACTAATCTTTATGCAGAAATGAATTCAAAATTGACATACTGGATTAGTCAAATAAATTATACAATAAATAAGAAAAATATTTCTGAAGAAAAT
>JAIDCY010000055.1 GCA_029055625.1 Ruminococcus sp.
CCTTAATAGTTTAAAGAAGTGTAATTTTATTATAATATATCCGGTACATTTTGTCAATCATAAAATTAATACTTGCAATTATTTCTGATATGTGGTAGAATATTACTGTATTAAAAAAATTCAGAATCGGGAGGAAGTAAATGTTATCAGATATAGAAATCGCACAGGGTGCGGAAATGAAGTATATTGACAAAATCGCTGAATCAATCGGGATAGATTACGACGAGTTAGAACCATACGGACATTATAAGGCGAAAGTTTCGGAAGCGTTATATTCCAAACTTGCCGATAAACAGGACGGTAAATTAATACTGGTCACCGCAATAAATCCCACTCCGGCAGGTGAGGGTAAAACTACTGTCAGTGCGGGACTTGCCGAAGCTATGGGAAGAATCGGTAAAAATGCGGTACTTGCCTTGCGTGAACCGTCATTAGGTCCAGTTTTCGGAATAAAGGGAGGTGCTGCCGGTGGTGGTTACGCACAGGTTGTACCTATGGAAGATATAAATCTGCACTTCACCGGCGATATGCACGCTATAACGTCGGCGAATAACCTGTTGTGTGCGGTGATTGATAATCATATCCAGCAGGGGAACGAGTTACGCATTGACCAGCGACGCATTATGTTTAAACGTTGTATGGATATGAACGACAGAGCATTAAGAAATATAGTAATCGGTCTCGGCGGAAAGCTGAACGGCGTACCACGTGAGGACGGTTTCAATATAACGGTAGCGTCGGAGATAATGGCGATACTTTGCCTTGCCTCCGATATTGCGGATCTGAAAAAACGTCTCGGTGATATCCTCGTTGCGTATAATCTCGACGGTGAACCGGTATTCGCTGAACAGTTAGGGGTATGCGGTGCGATGACGGCACTTCTGAAAGATGCGTTAAAACCTAATCTCGTACAGACCCTTGAAAATAATCCGGCGTTCATACATGGCGGACCTTTTGCGAATATCGCACACGGTTGTAACTCGTTGAGAGCTACGAAATTAGCGTTGAAACTCGGTGACTACTGCATTACGGAAGCCGGTTTTGGTTCAGATTTAGGAGCGGAAAAATTTTTTGATATAAAGTGCAGATACGGAAATTTAAAACCGTCATGTGTGGTAATGGTTGCGACGATAAGGGCGTTAAAATATAACGGTGGCGTAACGATTGCGGAATTATCGGCGGAAAACGTACCGGCACTTGAAAAAGGTATCGTAAATCTGAAAACTCATATCGAGAATATGCAGAAATATAACGTACCTGTAGTAGTTGCGATAAACAGGTTCGGAACGGATACGGATAAAGAGGTAAAATTCATAGAAGATTTCTGTGCGGAAATGGGTGTAGAAGTATCTATGTGTGAAGTATTTGCAAAAGGCGGTGCAGGTGGTACAGACCTTGCGGAGAAAGTATGTACCGTAATCGATTCCGAAACGGAAAACAATTTTGCACCTATATATGACGAAAAACTTTCCGTAAAGGAAAAAACGGAAATAGTCGCACGTGAGATATACAGGGCGGACGGCGTAATATATACCGCACAGGCGGAAAAAGCTATCAGAGAAATCGAGGGCATAGGATTCGGACAGTTACCGGTATGTATCGCAAAAACACAGTATTCACTTTCCGATAATCCCGCATTACTCGGTAAACCCGAAAACTTTAAAATAACGGTCCGTGATGCGAAACTTTCTTCCGGAGCAGGATTTATAGTAATATATACCGGAGATATTCTCACAATGCCAGGACTTCCGAAAAAACCGTCAGCATTTAACATCGACTGCGACGAAAACGGTAATATAACGGGGCTTTTCTGATGAGTATTAGAATTATAACACACACTCCGGAGGAAACTATTGAATTTGCGGAAACAACCGGTAAAAAATTACGGGCAGGCGATATGATAGTATATAAGGGCGGTCTCGGAGCAGGTAAGACGACTTTCACACGTGGAATTGCTACCGGTCTCGGATTAGGTGATTGTGTATCATCGCCGACTTTTGCCCTTGTCAACGAGTATCACGGTGAGAATATTACGCTTTATCACTTCGATATGTATCGCATACAAACTGAAGAGGGTCTCGAATCCACAGGTTTTTTTGACTATCCGTTTGAGGATAATATAGCTGTTATCGAGTGGTCGGAGAATATTATCGGGTATCTGCCGGAAAACGTAATAAATATAACAATAAACGTCTTAAACGAAACCGACAGGGAAATTATTATCGAAGGTGGTGACAGATTTTGTTGATACTCGGAATAGATACATCAGGAAAAACAGCATCTTCCGCACTTTTCGATACGGAAACGGAAACTTTTCTTGCGGAAAGTACACTGTATACGCAGAAAACGCATTCACAGGTGATAATGCTGATGATAAAGAGTATGTTATCAGATGTCGGAAAAACTTTCGGCGATATTGACAGAATAGCCGTCGCAAATGGTCCGGGTTCGTATACGGGATTGAGAATAGGTGTAGCCGGAGTTAAGGCTATGAGTTTCGCACTGGACTGTAAATGTACCGGAGTTTCCACGTTAAAAGGACTGGCATATAATAATGTGGCGTTTCAAGGTACGATATGTGCGGTCATGAAAGCGAGGGGCGAACTGGTTTATACCTGCTCATATAAAAGTGACGGTTATTCACTGGAAAGTATCTGCGAGGAATCCATAATAAGCCGTGACGAATTAGCGGAATTTCTTGCATTCAACGGTAAGGACGTACTGTTATGCGGTGACGGAGCAGGCAATTTTTTCAGTGATTACCAGTCGCCAAGGTTATTCATAGCACCACCGCAGAACAGATTACAGAACGCTTGCGGAATATGTATCGCCTCACTTTCGGAAACTGCGGTATCTCCCGATAAACTGGAAGTATCGTATTTGCAGAAAGTAAAGGCGGAAAAGGATTTGGAGGAAAAAAACAGATGACAGAATCTGAAATCCGTGAAACTGTCAGAAAAATATATGAATGTGAATTTTCAGAGGAAGATAATGATTACTGGCTTGACGTACTGGAAAAGGAAACAGGTCTTGTAAATGTTTCGGATTATATTTACTGGTGCGATTTTGTCGGGCTTGATAAAAACTGTTCCGCTGAAGAAATAGCAGACAGGATTATTTCTGATATGAAAAATAAAAATCATATAATACCAATGAAATGGGAGGGTTATAAAATGATTGCAATAGGTTGCGACCACGCCGGTGTGGATATGAAAAAAGCCATCATTGAAGCACTTACGGAAAAAGGTTTTGAGTTCAGGGATATGGGGACGGACGGTCAGCCGTGTGATTATCCGGTAATCGCAAAAGCCGTATGTGAGGAAATAATTTCCAGCAACTGCGAAAAGGGTATACTTATATGCGGTACTGGTATAGGTATGTCAATGGCATCCAACAAGATTAAAGGTATACGTTCCGCATTGTGTTCGGATTCTTTTTCCGCAAAATATACACGTCTGCACAATGACGCTAATGTAATGTGTATGGGTGCAAGAGTTATCGGAAACGGTTTAGCTGTCGAACTCGCTGAAATTTTCCTGACTACCGGTTTCGAGGGTGGCAGACATCAGCGGAGAATTGACCTTATCACCGATATGGAAAATAATAATCTGAAATAAACAGGTTAAAATAAAAGGAGGTACTGAATTTATGGGAGCTTTACACATTATCGATCACCCATTAGTACAGCATAAAATATCGCTTATGAGAGACAAGAACACCGGTTCAAAGGAATTTCGGGAACTTGTTTCAGAAACCGCTATGTTTATATGTTACGAGGCTACACGTGATTTACCGTTAAAGGAAATCGAACTTGAAACGCCGGTAGCAGTAGCGAAAACTAAGATAATATCCGGCAGAAAACTTGCATTTGTACCGATTCTAAGAGCAGGTCTCGGCATGATAGAGGGTGTCACCGCACTCGTACCTGCTGCGAAAATAGGACACATCGGGCTTTTCCGTGACCCTGAAACTCATCAGGCGGTAAAGTATTACGCAAAACTTCCCGACGACGTTGCGGAAAGGGATTGTATAATAATAGACCCTATGCTTGCTACCGGATATTCCGCCTGTGTAGCTATCGACGAACTCAAAAAACTTGGAGTAAAACATATAAAATTCATGTGTATCATATGCTCACCGGAGGGTGTCGGGGCTGTACAGAATGCACACCCGGACGTTGAAATATATGCCGGTGCGGAGGATAAAGGACTTAATGAAGATAAGTTCATAGTTCCAGGTATAGGAGATGCCGGTGACAGAATGTTCGGTACAAAATAATTAAAAGGAGTGTTTAAAAATGTCAAACGAATGCAATAACGACTGTTCAGGCTGTGCGAGTGCTGGTAACTGCAATAAACCACAGAGTTTTCTCGAAAAGCCGAACGCTATGAGTGAAATTGGTAAGGTGATAGGAATCGTCAGCGGTAAGGGTGGAGTAGGAAAAACTATGATTTCCTCACTGCTGGCGGTAAGTATGCACAGAAGAAATAAAACCGTCGGTATTCTCGATGCGGATATAACAGGTCCGTCCGTGCCGACTGCATTCGGCGTACACGGTGCACCCGACGTATGCGAAACCGGAATTTTCCCGAAAAAAAGCAAAATGGGTGTTGACGTAATGTCAATAAATATCCTGCTCGAAGACGAAACCGCACCCGTAGTATGGCGTGGACCTATCATAGCCGGTACTGTAAAGCAGTTCTGGACGGACGTTATCTGGAAAGATGAATATTTATTCGTAGATATGCCCCCCGGTACTGGTGATGTACCGCTTACCGTGTTTCAGTCGTTACCGGTGGACGGTATAGTTATAGTAACGTCACCACAGGAACTCGTTTCGATGATAGTCGGAAAAGCGGTAAAAATGGCTCAGATGATGGACATTCCGATTATCGGAATCATTGAGAATATGAGTTACTATGAATGCCCTGACTGCGGAAAGAAAATAAACGTATTCGGTGAAAGCCACGTCGACGAGGTAGCGGAAAAGTACGGTATACCGGTACTTGCGAAACTTCCTGTATGTACAGACCTTGCAAAACTCTGTGACAGCGGAACTATCGAACTTTTCGAGGGTGACTGGTTAGAAAATGCGGTAGATGCGATAGAAAAACTCTGATTATAAAGACTGTGCGGAAAAAATATCCGTACAGTTCTTTTTTATGAATTATGAATTATTAATTATTAATTATCAATTCCTCTTGACAACTTACGGAAAAGATGTTATTATATATGTATAAAATTTATTTCAAAGGAGGAATGTTTTCTATGAAACACACCCAACGAAAGCAAAGAACAGCGTTTCTTGCTTTTGTAATGTTCGTCGCATGGCTGATACCGCTTTATAACGTACAGTCACTGAAGACGTCAGCGGTTTCGACGGATTATCCCGTACAGCTGATGAACATATCGGCAAAGGATAACAAAACCACTCTGACGGAAAACGGTACGGCGGACAGTTCAACGCTTTCTATGAAGGCTCTCGGTGATAATTTAGCTTCATCGTGGAGGCTTGACAGAGTAAACAAAGATTCCAAAGGTACATTTTTCAAGATTTGCAGTGCGGAATCGGGAAGACTACTGACACCATACGGATATACGGTAAAAGCCGGAACATCGGTAATAATGTATGGTAGCGAATCCCACCAGACGCAACACTGGTACGTTGTACCGGTCAGTCAGGACAAACACGGCAATGACCTTTACTACAAAATCGTAAACTATGCCGATACCTCACTTGCACTTACTCAGAGCGGTAGCGGTATGACCCTTGAAAGTTATAAAGGTACGGATAATCAGTTATGGTTACTCAATGCCGACGGTTTACAGGGTTTCGCCGGATATTGTGACAATGACCAGAGCGGTAATATCAAAGCCGGTGATATCGGCGGACTTTTCGGTGAGGTAGTCGAAGCGAAAACTTTCGACGAACTCAAAAAATACGCTGAATCAGATACGCCGTATACAATCGTTGTGACGAACAACATCAAGGTTACGGAACTTAATCTGAACAAAGACCGCTATATGTGTACCGCCGGAAGAATATACGTCCGTAATAACAAGACTATCATAGGCAGTTATAACGCCCATACGCTTTTTAACGTACAGTTCTGTACGGCAACTTCAAAAGGTGTCGGAAACAACATCATTATTAAAAACTTCGAGATGCAACATGACGCAGAATCCAACAACAACGATTCTATCGTGTGTTATTTCGGTTCAGGTAAAAACATATGGGTTGACCACGTATCATTTATAGGTCACGAAAATTACGGATACGCTCCGCAGACGGGACTTGTTGATGAAGATAAATTCCTTGCCTGCTGTTACGACGCCGATTACTGCACAGTATCAGACAGTTCATTCGGCAAGCATAAGTATGGCGTTATATTAGGTTATCCTGCTGATGATGCCGGAAATAAGGCAAAATACGGCGGATATCCTCGTATGTCGCTTATCTCGAACAAGTTTGACGGCTGTTCAACAAGAGGTCCGGGGCTTATGAGATGGGGTTATTTCCACTCTCTCAACAACTACGTGAACAATTTCAGTATGGCGTATACGGTTATGTCGGACGTAAATATATACGCAGAAAACTGTAATTACGAAAACGGCGGAAACGTAATCTGTGACTGGGATAAAGCTACATATATAGGACATTATACGGAAACCGGTTCGGTATTTTCAGGTTGTAACAGAACTCAGCAGGGCGGAGATTCCAACAGTACCGCAGATGCGAGCAAGTGGAGACCGGCAGGAAATTACACCTACAAGAAACTTACCGCAGACAATGCGAAAACTTACTGTAAAACATACAGCGGTTGCCAGACATCAAACGGTAACATGATGTACCTGCGTTTTTCAAAGAAAGGCGTACCAAATGCCGGATTTAATACAACGCCGGGCGGTGCAATGACTACCGCACCTGCTCAGACTACCACTACAACTAAGCAGACCACTACAACCACTACCACCACAAAGGCTACAACAACCACTACTACTACAACCGCTCCGGTAGTTGCGAACTTCAACGACGGTTCAGCGTATCGTATAAAGAATGCGGATTCCGGATTATATATGCAGGTTGCCGGTGCAAAAGCTGAAAACGGTGCAAACGTTCAGCAGTGGGGCAGTGACGGAAATTCCGTACATGATATATGGAAAATGTTCAGTGCCGGTGACGGTTACTATTATATCGCTTCATGCGTAGGCGACGGCGGAACTTATGTACTCGACGTTGCCGGAAAGAAAGCTGATAACGGTACTAACCTTGACATCTATAAGTATAACGGCGGTACAAATCAGCAGTTTATGCTTACGAAAAACGACGACGGAAGTTACAAAATCCGTACGAGAGTATCCGGCGGAAAGTCAGTCGTTGAGGTTGCAAATGCCGATAAAAATTCCGGTGCGAACGTTCAGGAATGGGAAATCAACGGCGCTAACTGTCAGAACTGGATTCTCGAACCCGTAACTGATGCCGGTTGCGTTATGGACGAAAGCGTAATTTATACTTTCGAAAACTTAAACTCCGGTATGGTCATGGAAGTGACAAACGGTACTATGGCGGACAAAACAAACGTTCAGCAATGGGGTTCAAACGGTTTCGACTGTCAGAAGTGGATTCTGAAATCATTTGGTTCAGGCAACTACTACTGGATTCGTTCCGCACAGGACGAAAGTTACGCACTTAAAGCTGACGGTTCTTCAAACGGCGGAAATATCTGCCTCACCCCTTACTCAACCAAAGACAGTTCCCAGCTTTTCAGATTCACGAAAAATATTGACGGTTCATATAGTATCATAACACACGCTTCAAAGGATAAGTGCCTTGTGGAAGTTGCAAGTGCTTCAATGGAAAGCGGTGCGAACGTTCAGCAGTGGGAGAATACCAACAGCAAGTGTCAGCGTTGGAAAGTCTCCACGGAAAAGAAACCTGTAATCACTACAACCACTACTACTAAATCCACTACCACAACCACTACTACCAATAAACCTGTCACGACGACTACAACTACATCCGAACCGGTTACGACGGTAGCAGGTGACCTCAATAAAGACGGTAAAACAAATACCGCAGATCTTGTACTTCTCAGGAAGTGGCTTCTGAACTCCGGCGATACAACGCTTCCTGACTGGAAATCCGGAGACCTTACCGGTGACGGAATACTCGATGTCTTTGACCTCGTTCTTATGAGACAATGCATAATTAATAATCAATAAAAGAAATCCCTGAAAGGTTACTGAAAAATCTTTCGGGGAAATCTTTTTTATAATTCATAATTCTTCCGGATTATTGAAATCAGATTTATCTTTCATATTACCTCCTGAATGTATAGTATGTAGGGTATGTATCAAAATATAAAACCTTTTCTAATTTTATTCTATACGAAAGGAATTTATATTAGGGTGAAACCCTACATACTATACATACCCTACATTTACTATAATCTCACAGGCGAAACGCAAAAACAATGCACAATTAAGAATTGACATTATGCCGGAAACTGTGCTATAATTAAATCCGGAATTATAATATTCCGAATTAAAACAGAGGTATTTTTATTTATGAACCTTGAAATTACAAACAGAATACTTGAAAATCTGCTTTACCGGCAGGAACTTCAGAAACTCGAAGAACTCGAAAAAGACCGCATTTTCTGCAGACACGGTATAGAACATTCATTCGATACCGCACGCATAGCAATCATATTATGTCGGGAAAACGGCATTGAAATCAATCCGGATATTATATATTCTTCCGCCCTGCTCCACGATTTAGGACGTTCGCAGGAATATACGGAAAAAATTCCGCATCATACCGCCGGAGTATGTATAGCGAATAAAATTCTTGACGATATAGACTGTCCGGACGATATTAAGAAATCTGTTCTGCGGATTATCGGAAACCATAGAAATCCGGATAATGACCCCTCCACACCGGAATACATTTTCTATACCGCCGACAAGAAATCACGGTTATGTTTTATGTGTCCGGCACGGAATGAATGTTATTGGTCTGACGAAAAGAAAAATATGAAACCAGAGGTGTAAAAATGCTCATAGGAAACAGAAACTTTGATCTTGAAAATAACTGTTACGTCATGGGAATCCTGAACGTAACCCCCGATTCGTTTTCCGACGGCGGAAGGTTTAATAATATTGATTCCGCACTGAAACAGACTGAAAAAATGCTTTCCGACGGTGCGGATATTATCGACATCGGCGGAGAATCCACCAGACCCGATTACGTACAGATTTCCGACGGTGAGGAAATCGAACGCATAGCACCGGTCATAGAGGCGGTAAAACAAAGATTCGATATACCGGTATCGCTGGATACGTATAAATATACCGTCGCAGAAGCCGGAATAAAAGCCGGTGCGGATATGATAAATGACGTATGGGGACTGAAATACGATAACGGCGAGATGTCCCGGTTTATAGCGGAAAATAATATACCGTGCTGTCTGATGCATAACCGGACGGACAAAAATTACACAGACTTCTTCAATGATATGATTTCCGATATGGCGGAAACGGTGGATATCGCACTGAAAGCCGGTATAGACCGTGACAAAATCATACTCGACGTGGGAATAGGTTTCGCAAAGAGTTACGGAAATAATCTTGAAGCAATCCGACGGCTTGATGAATTTAAAAACAGACTGGGCTTTCCGGTACTGCTCGGGACTTCCCGAAAATCCGTAATCGGTCTGACACTTGATTTACCGGTAAACGAAAGACTTGAAGGAACTATCGCCACAACGGTAGCCGGAGTAATGAAAGGCGTATCAATAGTGAGGGTTCACGACATAAAGGCAAACGCACGTGCGATACAAATGACCCTCGCAATAATGAAAGGACTTGAATAAATGGACGAGATACATATTGATAATCTTAAGATATTTGCACATCATGGAGTATTTGAACACGAAAATATAAACGGTCAGAACTTTTACGTCAGTGCGGTACTGTACACCGATACGACAAACGCCGGTATTTCCGATAATTTAGAGTTGTCCACGGATTACGGCAGTGTATGCGGATTTATCCGTGAGACAGTGACCGGCAATACTTTTAAACTCATTGAGACGGTAGCGGAACGCATCGCAACAGGAATACTTGAAAAATATCATTTAATAAAGGGGGTGGAAATAGAGGTCAGAAAGCCGGAAGCTCCCATAGAAATGGAATTTGAATCGGTATCGGTAAAAATCCGGCGTGAATGGCACGATACGGTAATTGCGATAGGGTCAAATCTCGGAGACCGTCGGGAGTATATAGAAAATGCAGTCCGTGAAATAGGGGAAAATTCCGCAATAAAAGATATTGAAGTATCTTCATTCATAGAAACTGAACCATACGGATATACAG
>JAIDCY010000056.1 GCA_029055625.1 Ruminococcus sp.
TAATCCTTTGCCTTAACAATTGTAATTGTACCGACAGTAGTTCCAGATGAAAATTTTTTTATCATTTGTTTTAAAACCGGTGATTCAAATATAATTTTTAAATAATAAGGATTAATATTACCATAATTTTCTAAACTAATAACACTGGCATCTTTATAATAAAATTTATCAGTGTTTTTTACAACATATGTTTTTCCTAAAGTTCCAACAGCAGTAATCATTAAGTCATTTTCTTTAGGAACACCATTTTTTGAAAATTCATCATATAATTCTTGAGTAATAAATAACTCATTATTAACATAGCCATTATCTGCCAATGAGCTTATTTCTCTTGCTCTATAAAATGGAATACCACTTTTTTTCCAATCTGATTGATGTACTCTTCTTGCAGAAACAATATTAACAATATTTCCTAATCTCACCCACTCCCAGCTATCCGGAATTTCAAACGGTATTTCATCTTCTTTAATCAGCAGAAGCTCTTTACTCTTCTTGATTTTGCCTGCGCTGATTAGTTCCTGCTTTTCTTTTCTGATGCACTGTAGGAGCAGGCTGGCGGGTTCGTCTGAGGGGTCTTGCGGTACGAGCCTACCTTGTACAGCCTCCTGAAGTATGGACTTCTTAAGGGCTTCAGGGAAATCAGTATCAAGCCTTGTAAGCTGAGTTTCAGCTTGTTCAAGCTGTTCTATATACGGCATTAGTTCTTCTATTTTTGCTACTATGCGGTGCTGTTCGGCAAGAGGTGGTAAAGGTACAAGAAGACTTGTCATTGTTTCTGTACTTGCCCTTGGCATTTTTACGCCATATGTCTTACTATTTACGAATGTATCAACATATGGCGATTTTAACAATAAAACAATATATTCTGATAATATATTTCCAAACAAATTAAACGGAATAATTTCAGGAGTACATATGCCATTATCTTCTGCTATAAGTATTTTTAAAAGATATGGACGTAACTTACTGTAAAGAATATCTCCTTTATTGAAGTATGTTTTGTCACCTTTGGCATTTATTTCGCCAACAGTCTTTTTATTAAGCAGTTTTCCGCCTTTTTCAATATCCTCTAAATCTAATTGCCACATACTTCTATCAGCATTAGATGCATTTATTTTCTTTTTAGTATGTGCATAAGAAGAAATATAGCCTAATCTTACCCACTCCCAGCTATTCGGAATATCAAAAGGTATTTCCTCTTCCTTAATCGGCAGAGGTTCTTTACTCTTCTTGATTTTTCCTGCTCTGATTAGTTCTTGCTTTTCTTTCCTGATGCGTTCAAGAAGTACACTGGCAGGCTCGTCTAAGGGGTTCTGCGGTACGAGCTTACCTTGTACCGCCAGTTGAAGTATTGAGCGTCTGAGCTGTTGTGCAGTCATTTCAGTACCTCCGTATCGTCTGCGATAATATCAGTAATCTGCTTTAAAATACGTTCAATATCCGCATTAAGACTTGTACGCTTTTCCTGATACTGCTGTATGAGGTCTTTCGGCTGAAGTATTTCGTCTTCTTCGTGCGGAAATCCGCAAAGGTCAATATTGTAGTTTCTGTCGGCGAGTTCCTGAACGGAATACTTTCTTGACTTGTCGAAACCGTCGACTTGTATTTCTGTACGATTATTCCACCATTCCGTAACCGGTGCGAAGTGTTCAAGTTGCATAGGTTTTGTTTTCGAGAAGTTCTTGTAACCCTCCGGCATATCCAATCTATAGAACCATATTTCCTTTGTGGAGCAGGTCTTATCAAAGAAAAGAATATTTGTCGTAATGGACGTATAGGGAGCAAATACGCTATGAGGCAGACGGATTACAGTATGCAGATTGAATTCAGACAGCAGTTTCTTCTTGATAGCTAACTTAGCGTTATCCGTACCGAACAGAAAGCCATCAGGCAGAATAACACCTGCACGACCGTCTTTTTTAAGGCGATACATAATAACCGACATAAACAAATCAGCGGTTTCACTGCTTGCGAGGTCTGCCGGAAAATGATTCTTTACTTCCGACTTTTCGTTACCACCGTATGGGGGATTCATCAATATAACGTCAAACTGGTCATCTTCGGTATAGTCCAGAACGTCGTGTAACAGCGAATTATCATGATATATACGTGGTGTATCAATATCGTGTAAAAGAAGATTTGTCACGCACAACATATACGGAAACTGTTTCTTTTCGATACCGTAAACAGATGTATCAAAAGCTTCTCTGTCCTCTATAGTCTTTTTCTGCGATTCAAGAGCTTTTAACCAGCTTATAATAAAGCCTCCAGTACCGCAAGCAAAATCAGCCATTTTTTCGCCTATTTTCGGATTAATTGTTTGTGCCATGAAATCGGTTACGGCTCTGGGCGTATAAAATTCACCGGCAGAACCTGCACTTTGAAGTTCACGGAGAATAGATTCATATATTTCCCCGAAAGCATGAGCTTCTTCGTAATCGTCAAGTTTCAGTTCATTTATAACATTGATAACTTGCCTTAATAATATACCGTCTTTCATATAGTTATTAGTATCTTCAAATGTTGTTTTTACAATAGCCTTATTGATAGGCGTATTATTTGATACCTGAATACTTTTCAACGCCGGAAATAGCTTATTATTGACGAAATCAAGCAAATTATCACCTGTTATAGCTTTACCCTTACCATTATCTACTGCCCAGTTTCTCCAACGGCATTCCTCCAGAATTATAGACTTGTAGTCGTCATCATCAAATTCCCAATCTTCTTCCTTTGTATCGTAGACCTTGAGAAACAGCAACCACGCTATCTGCTCTATACGTTGAGCGTCGCCGTTAATACCTGCATCATTTCTCATAATATCCCGTAATCTCTTTACAAAACTACTTAAACTGCTCATATCTTAAACCACCTTGTAAATTTCTTGTTTTAATTCTTCAACAGCCTGCATATAGCCTTTTTTTCCACCGAATAGGTTTACTATTGCCGAAGGCTTACCCATTCTGACAAATGGATTTAGCTTCAATACCTGTGTATCTTCTATCTGATAAATTCCTTCATCGGAGTACATATCAATCAAAGATTCAATAACTTCTCTTGCCATACCGCTGTATTTGCTGATAAAATCACGTTTTTTAACACTATTGGCACGTTCTTTTCGTGTGAGCGGTTTCTTGTCAAATGCAACATGAATGATAAAATCAAAATCATCAATATTACCCATATTCTGAGATTCTTTTAACATCTTCAAGTCAATACCACGTTCCCTGAAAAGTTCAGATATAGTTTTCTTCTTTTCTTCGCTATTCCAAGTCTTGATAAAGTTTTCTAAGTTTGCGTACTCTCCAAGAATATTAGTTCTTGTATAATCTATGATATTTTCATTACGCAGAAGTTTTCCGTCAACATCATATACTGATACAACTTTATTGATGATATATACCGAACATCCGTTAACATCAACGTATGGTTTAAGCTGAGGTTCATGTGTAGTCAATTCACCGCCTGTACCCTCTTTAGTCTGAGCCGAATGATAATTAGTATCAACTTCAATTGGACCGTCCCAATCTTCATCATAGAACAGCCTTGTTACATTCCTGAAATCCATAACAACAAAGTGAGTTTTTCCGTCTTTCTCACGAAGTCTTGTTCCTCTGCCAATTATCTGCTTAAACTCCGTCATAGAACCGATATTTTTATCAAGAACTATAAGTTTTGTCATTTTACAATCAGCACCTGTTGATAAAAGCTGTGAAGTAGTCGCAATTACAGGGAACGGAGAGGAAACAGACATGAAATAATCAAGTTTGCTTTTACCGTAATCGTCTGAACCAGTGATGCGTACTACATAATCAGGATTTTCTTTACACATATCCGCATTTAAATTCGTTAAAACTATTCTCATACGTTCAGCAGCATCTTCTGTCGCACAAAAAACAATGGTTTTTTGCATACGGTCTGTACTGACAAGATAGTTTGTTATCTCACGTGCAACTTGATTTATACGGTCAGCAATGATAATATTATAATCATAGTCGGTGTTGTTATATATCCTGTCTTCAATTTCATTGCCATAATAGTCAAGCTGTCCTTTTGACGGTCGCCAGCCGTCACTGATATTAGTAGTTACGCTTATGACTTTAAACGGAGCAAGAAAGCCATCCTCTATGCCATTTTTAAGGGAATAGGTATATATAGGCTCACCAAAATAATTAACATTAGAAACATAGCTTGTTTCCTTTGGAGTAGCTGTCATACCAATCTGTGAAGCCGATGAGAAGTATTCCAATATTCTTCGCCACCTGCTGTCCTCTCTGGCACTTCCACGGTGACATTCATCAACAATAATAAGGTCAAAAAAATCTTTATCAAACAACTTAGAGTAATGCTCCTGCTCGTCATCACCAATAAGCTGTTGATACAGGGAGAAGTAAACCTGATGAGAAGTTATAATGGTCTTATCGTCCTTTGAAACATTAATCTTATGTATTACCTTTTCAAGCGGAGCAAAATCCTGTTGAATAGACTGATCAACAAGAATATTCCTGTCAGCAAGATAAAGAATTTTTTGCTTCATACCGCTTTTTAACAGACGATACACGATTTGAAACGCTGTATAGGTCTTGCCTGTTCCTGTAGCCATAACAAGTAAAAGTTTATCCTGTTCACGAGCAATTGCCTCAACAGTACGATTTACAGCTACACGTTGATAATATCTCGGCTCATGGGTCTTCTGACTTGAATAGTATGGTTGATTTATAATATCAAGTTCGTTTTCAGTAAGACCATTTCCACCATTAGCATTTGCTTTATAACGGCTTATCAAGTCATCAGGTGTGGGGAAGTCGTCAAGTGATACCTCACGTTCCTTGCCTGTAAGCATATCATGTTCATAGAAAGCATCGCCATTTGAACTGTATGCAAAAGGAACATCCATCATCTGAGCGTATGTGATAGCTTGCTGTAAGCCAAATGAAACACTATGTTTGTTATCCTTAGCTTCAACAATAGCTATCGGAAAACTATTATTCCAATAAAGTACATAATCGGCATATTTTGCACTCTTTTTATCTCGATGCACAAAATTACCATTCAAGCAAATCATACCGTCTGTTATTTTGACTTCCATGGTAATTCTGTTCTTATCCCACTTGGATGTAATAGCAGGAGTAATATATTGAAATTTTATATCTTCTTCAGACATTTCTTTTTTTGATAGTATAGTCATAACTACACCTCCACTTCAAATCAACCGTAATTCATTACTTGTATCTTTACTGTTGTAACTCGATTAATAGTTATTCTCAAGTATTGTAATTGGTTCGAGGTTTATTCTTTTATTCCTGAAAAGTCCATTAGACTGGAAAAATAAATTTCTTTCATTTAGTTCTATTATATCATCTATATTACTGAAAGTCAATACAACCTTTGATACGCCTAAGACGTTCTGCGATAATTTCCTTTGGAGTACTCCTGCTTTGTCGTTATCAAGCAGTACAACAACATTAAGGTCTTTTAGTGTGTTAATGAAGTTTGCTGTCTGGTTATTCTGAATTTCATTCGGCTTTGTAGTAGCTGTATAGTCTAAACTTTGGAGTGTGTCAACGTCTTTTTCATCTTCAACAACAAATACAATCTGTCTCTTTTGCCTTATTTACCACACATATATTATATAGTGGAAGTTCAAGCCCATTTAAACCAGATTGACTTGAAATCACTTCTCCTGGTGGACTGATGCGAGGACTTACAATTAATCATATCAAAGAGGGATATTCTAAAACACGGAATAAAGCTCTTGTGTCTGCTTTTTTATATATGAACCTAATAGAGAACTGAGGAAACGGTATTCCAAGAGTAATAGAAGATATGAAAGAATATGGATTGCCTGAACCCCGAATTTCTGAAATTATGATACCAAAACCTTCTGTTACACAAAATGAAATTTCTAAAACATTATCAATATCCGTTGCGACAGTTAAAAGAACTATAAAGAAAATGACAGAAAACGGTGTTATAGAACGTACAGGCGGAAGAAGATATGGTGAGTGGATTGTAAAAAAATAAAAATAAATAAACTCCGATATACTGCATTCAAGCGTATGTCGGAGTTTTCTGTTATTTTATGTAAAGTCGTTCGGCAATATCTCTGATAGCGTTATAGAAAATCATATCTTGTGTCAATGTTGTCAGTGGCGTGTCACCTTCGCGGATACGCATAGTGCGTCTGATTTCCTTTGGTATTACTACACGACCTAAATCGTCGATTCTTCTGACTATGCCAGTAGCTTTCATATATAATATCCTCCAATGAATAATTTTTATTTGGATTTGTGAGAATATTATTTGCCGTATTTTTTCAAATATTCGTTAAATTTTTATAAGAACAGATTTAAAATACGCTTTTTCTGCTATAATCTGTAATATCACTGTCTAACATTTCGTAAAGTTCCTTTACCGTCAGTTTTTTGTCTGTGAGTGCAAGTAGTTCAGTGTCAGTAACACCGATAAATTCCACAAAATCTACTTTACCGTTTGGTGTATCTATGTTTTTTACTTTAGTATCAGAGACCGTTATGAAACCGGTTAGCATTGATTTCTGTTGATAGTCAATACCAGTTTTCTGACCTGTATAAATGTACTCGTTTTCCTGAAAAATTTCACCGTTTTCAAATGTAATTTTTGCAATCTGCTGTAATATTCCGACGATACATCTGATTTCGTTTTCTTCATTTTGTTTGTCGTAACAGTCTTTTTTAAGTCTTAACGTAAACTCCATACCATATCCGCTGTACTCCGGATTATCATTTTCTTTTTCGTAAAGTTCTGTCAGACCAAATGTTACAAAATGCCAGTAATCGCCACCATCATACACACTTACGCCGTCAAGTGGGTCATTTCCGCCGAGAATGTATGGAATAATTGGACGGTAATGCTTCGGATTATCCTGATTGGGATAAATTTCTGTAAATGCTTTTTCAATGGCTTCCCAGCCTGATAAATTAATTTCTTCTTCTGATAGGTTCATTTTTATTATTACTCCGTTTCTTATTAATACTTTGATTATATCATATATTCAGTAAGAAATCAATTAACATATTGTACAAAAATTTTCTCTGAATATTGACTTTTTAGTTTGATTATGTTATAATTTTTATGACGGATAAAGAACAGAAAAAAATAACCGATAGCAGTCAGGAATCATGACTGTTATCGGTTGTTTCGTCAGGACGAAAAACTATATATATTTTTTTAAAAGTTTACACCAGTCTTCAGAAGTAGGACGTAACAGAGGATCTGCATATCCATTAACAAACGCTTTCTCAAAATAGTCTTTAAACTCATTCGGAAGTCCTTCAAATGCTTTTTTGGCATCCGGTGGCACGATAAGATAATTCAGGTGAGTGGCAAAACTTCGGTTCTGGACGTTTTTTGAATATATATAATATCCTTTTGAAATTGAATCCAGACTATCCGGCACTGTCTTCGATGATGTAGCACTCGAAAGTAACGCCATGTCAAACGGATGACGTCCATTTACCAAATACGAAAAAATATGAATAGCAAGTGCAAACAAATCGGTCTGTTTCGTAAAGCTTGTACCCTGTATACTCGCAAGGTCAGTATTCGTATTCTTCATTTTATTTGCAAGTTCCGGAGCAATATATCTCCCCATTCCCACCGAACATTTATACACATATTTTGTCTTTACATCCGTTACATGAAAACTGTCACAGTCAACTAAATATGTAAATCCTTTATTATAATCCACCATTACATTTTTCGGGTTGTAGTCTCCTATAACATGATTTGCCATGTGCATACAACAGGTTATAACACTTATATTATATGCAAGTTTTATTCTGTCTTTGAACGAAAATTTAGGGTCAGTAATTATATTGTCAAGAACTTTCGTTCCCGTAATCTTTTTCATAAGATATCCCTTGACTGTGCTGTTTTCGGATAAAACTTCTATTGGCCATGCAATATGTTCTGTATCGTATGGCTTCGGTGCAGATGTCATATACGTCAGTTTTCTTCTTAAAGTACCATCCGGCACATTGTGATATATCTTAGCAACATACTGTGAATATCCGTTCACGTCGTAGATAGAACCTTCTCCACCTTCTGCAATGAAATTTCCAAGGACATACTGTCTTGATGTAACATTGCCATGAAACTTTCTTCCTGTTAATATCGGATGTTTTGTCATTTTATGTTACCTCTTTTTCATTTATCCTTACTGTCATTTATATCAGTACTATAAATCGGAATATCAATATTAATCTGTTTCCTTGTGATTACTACTATATCTGCTATATCTACTATATCTTTGACGGTATCCGATACCTTTGAAACCATTTCGGTATCTGAAGTATTTTTTACTGCATTATCAGCCGGAATATCTTTCTTTTTAGTTTCTGAAACCTTTGTTCCGGAAATCGTTTCTTTTATTTTAGAAACCATTCCTGTATCAGTTTTTTTACCTCTTGTATCAGTTTCCTGAGAACTGACGTCCGGTTCGGAATATTCGTATTTTTTTTCTTCCGATTCCGTTTTTTCTTCTTTTTCTTCTTCTTTAAAATTTTTATCGGGAAATTCAATGTTATTCAGTTTTAACCAGTCTATGTCGTGGTATGAATTTTCAGGGAGTGGTTCAGAATGTTCATTTTCAATATTTACCATTGCAAGAATAGTCTTGTCGTCTGTAACCTGTCTTGTAAGAGTGACCGGCATATTATATTTTACAAAAGTTCTTAATATATCGTATATATCTTCCTCGCTCTTTTCCGGAAATTTTTTCTGTATAGCATAAAAATATGTATTATAAAATTTATCGGAATTGTAATCGTTTCTTGCGGTTATAAACTCTTCTATATGCGATATTATGGCTTCTTTTCCCTCTTCTGTACTGAATTCAGGATTTTGCATGAAAATATCAGGGTCGGCAAAAAATGTAAGAGCAGGTATATAGTAGTCGTAAGGCTGTACTTTATTTATATTCGGAAAACATAACGCTTTTTCAAGCATACCGTCGGTTGCCATTATTACACTGTTAAGTGTTTCGTTTCTGTAGTCACCGAATACCCAGCTTCCTACGTGTGCAAGCGGAGATGTCTGATTATGTTCTTCACCTTTATGCTGTTTCGTTATATGTACATATTCTCCCCATTCGTTAAGTGCCATTATTCCACTGTCACCGACATGACCGTAAATTATAATAGTTTTTCCGTCATATACGGCAACGTCAAGTGTTGTATCAAGTTCATCCATGGATATATTGTTTTCTTTTGAATATATCTGTATTTTCTTCAGAGCTGACGAAAACGCAAGCATCATAAGAGCATACATGAGGTTTTTGTCGTAAATGTTATGTGGCAGATTTTCCTTTACAAACCGGATTACTTCTGTTACCGCCATTTTTGCCGCAATATCTGAATGTTTCGCTGAACCTATTCCGTCCGCTATAGCACCTATTACTAATTTATCGCCGATAAATTCTGTTGCGGAATAGTCCTGACAAGGTATGTTATTTTTTTTGTGACCTTTACCCTGAATGCTGAAATTATATGTAAAAATTTTATTTTTCATATAATAATCTCCTTTTATATTGCAAACATCTTGTTCCCGTACAAAAGAAAACAAGATGTCGTTATAAATTTATAAATTATATGCTTAAAAAAAATCAGATAGGAATCTGCATAAATGGAGGTTGTGAGACAGTTGCCTGAGTATCTGTAGCTTTTGCACTTGAAATAGTTATCATTGATTTTGCGATCCAGTCAAATAAAGTATAAAGGCTTGAATCATCAATCTTGCCACAACAACCAGGAGTTGCAAGTTCTTTGAGGAGATCAAAATCAGCATCCGGTGTACCTATACACCAGAAAAGGAAGTCACCTTTGCCATCTCTCTTTTGCATTTCTTCATTAAGTTTGGTCTTTGCTTCGTCTAATCTGCATATACTGTTAGGGTAACCATCAGTAAGCATGAATATCCATGGTTTTCTTACAGGAGTTCCTTTTGTACCGTATGTTCTTACACGAGCTTTAAGATTGTCAATTGCTGTTAATATACCTTCGCCCATGTTAGTACCGCCAGTGGCATTAAGAGTTACTGGCTGACATTGGCACGCAGCTTTAAAATCAGAAACAACATTTACATCAGAGTTAAACTCAACAACGCTTATCTCAACAACGTTCTGTGCGTTTTCGTCATTTGCTAATTCTCTTATCATATTGTTGATTCCGTCGTTGACCTGTTTGATTTTACTACCATACATAGAACCTGAAGTATCCACAAGCAGTAAAAGTGCAACGTGTTCCTTTGTTATTTCAAGAATGTCACCCTTACCGTAATTTCCCTGAAAATCTGGCATAAAATTTTTCCTCCGTTTTTAATAAATTTTTTTATATGTCATAATCTTCTGTGATTTTGATTATACAACATAAAACGACAAAAG
>JAIDCY010000057.1 GCA_029055625.1 Ruminococcus sp.
ATCGGACGCTGTGAGGAAAAGACGTTACATATCGATTTATGGCTTATGAGTTGCCGGGTGCTTAAAAGAGATATGGAACTTGCCATGCTGGACGAACTTGTAAAAAAGAGTCGGGAACGTGGTATAGAAAAAATAATCGGTTATTATTACAGGACGCCAAAAAATAAAATGGTATCGGAATTATTTGCGACATTCGGATTTGATAATATCAGCCGGAGCGATAACGGCGATACTGTATGGTGTCTTGATATAAAAACATACGTGAATAAAAATCACGTAATAAAAGTAAATGAAAAGGAGTATAGCCATGAGTAAAAACGAAATCGTAAAAAGACTTACGGAAGTTTTCAGGGATATTTTCGACGACGATTCAATCGTAATCACTGAAAAAACTACCGCAAACGACATTGACGACTGGGACAGTATCGAGCATATCAACCTGATAGGAGCGGTTGAAGAGGAGTTCGGGATGAGATTCAAGATGCGTGAGGTTTCCGGCATGAAAAACGTCGGCGAGATGATAAATATAATCGCTGAAAGAGGTAACTGATATGAAAAAAATTATCCGGTTGACAGTTGCATTTCTGATAATTGTAATTCTGTATGCGTGGGGATTCACGAGAAAAACGGAATTTTACGATGTGAAATCAGAAAAAAACAGTCTCCGGATAGTTTTTATTTCCGACCTGCATAATTGCACGTACGGGGGTAAAGACCAGTCCGGAATAACAGGGGAGATTGACAGAAATAAGCCCGATTTAGTACTTTTCGGCGGTGATGTGATACACGATACAGTCGGTACGGAAAATGCATTAACTTTAATGAAATATGTATCTGAAAAATATCTGTGTGCGTATTCCGCCGGAAATCACGAAGCATGGCGTGATAATGTGGAAGAATTTTATCAGGACGTAATAAGTATGGGAATACCGGTACTTAATCACGGTGAAAGTACAGATTTCATGATAAACAATAAGAAAGTAAGCGTTTATGGTGTACAAAACAGTGACGGAAAAGTGAAGTCAATAAATCCGGACGACGACAGTTATAATATACTTTTACTGCATCAGCCGGAACAGTTTAAGGAATTCAAGGAAAGTTTTGACCTGATACTATCTGGACACGCCCACGGCGGACAGTGGAGACTTCCGGTAATTTTGGAGCAGGGATTATACGCACCAAATCAGGGATTGTTTCCGGAATACACCAACGGCAAGTATGAATACGGCAATTGTACGCATATAATAAGCCGTGGACTTGCAAGACCGTTAAGCATGATATTTATTCCGAGAATTTTTAACCGTCCGGAAATTTCAGTAATCGACATTTACCAGTAAATAAAATGCGGAAAGGACTTGTAATTTTTCCGTTTAAATGTTATAATATAGACAAAAGAAAAAGGAGCTGAGAATTTAATTCTCATGAAACATATGAACAGAAATTTAAATGAAAATGGAAATATAATCGGAAGAAATCCGGTAATAGAGGCGTTGAAGTCGGGAAAACCGCTTGATACTATATACATAAGCGGAAACGGTGGGAGTTTAGGACTGATTCGGCGACTTGCGAAGGAAAAAGGCGTAGTAGTAAAGGACGTACAGGATAATAAACTTACACAACTTGCGGAAGGTGGTTCACATCAGGGAGTAGTTGCGGTAGGTTCGTGTGCGGAGTACGTAACAGTAGAGGATATACTGGCGGTATCGCAGAAAAAAGGTACGAAACCGTTTATAATAATATGCGACGAGATAGAAGACCCACATAATTTAGGGGCTATCATACGTACCGCAGAGACCGCCGGAGTTGATGGCGTTATAATACCTAAAAGGCGGAGTGCGTCATTGAATGCGACGGTAGCAAAGACGTCGGCAGGAGCGGTAAGCCACGTACCAGTAGCGAAGGTATCGAATTTATCGGCGTGCATAGACACCCTGAAAGATAACGGCGTATGGATATACGGTACGGATGCTACCGGTAACGACTGTTACAGTACCGATTTCACCGGAAGTATGGCATTAGTGATAGGTTCAGAGGGATTCGGAATAAGCCGTCTGATACGTGAAAAATGCGATTTTATGGTAAAATTGCCTATGTATGGGAAAATAAATTCACTTAATGCATCGGTGGCAGGTGGGATATTCATGTATGAAGTCGTAAGACAGCGATATTCCGGTTAAGGAGTGTAAAAGATGTCAGATAAGAAAATCAATGATATTCTTGATGAATATTCCACCGGAAAACCTGAACCGGTCAGGGGACGGACTGTAACGGCGGTACGTCCGGAATCGCATAAGAAAAACGCATGGGACGATAACACATTAAGACAACCGGTAAAAGAAACTCCACCACTGAAACGTACCGGAAAGAAAATAACCGTTCTGAACGGTGGTACGGATGCCGACGGAAACCCTGTAACAGCACTTTACGACAGCGATATAATAAATACACAGATGGGTGAGAATGATGTTTCAAGGATACGACGCATGAACGATTCCACACGAGCAAGAGAAGCGGAGGAACGTAAAAAATCGATAAATAAGCGGAAATCGAAAGAAACGGAATACGATTATACATATCAGAAAGAAACGCCTGACGGTGAATATATGTATACCCCACCGGTATTCAAGAAAAAGAAACGGAGCAGGGAAGCGATAATAGCAGAAGCGGAAGACCCTGAAAATCTGAAACTGATTACCGATATAGTACCGTCACCGGCGATAATAAGGGCATCGGAAAATGTGAAAAAGCGTAAAGCCAACATACGCAGGACGGATTATAATAAACCGGATTCTCAACAGTCGATAGATATAAGGATAGATACGGAGACGATAAAGAAACATAATACCAGTGATAAAAAGCGTACAAAACGGATAGTAGATTTCAATTATTACGGAGAGGTTGAGGATGTCGGCAGGGATATAAAAGACCTCACCAGTATAATTACAACACGTACGGCGATACTGTTTATACTGTCGTTTCTGAGCCTTTACATAACGTTCATGAATCAGCTGGAATTTCCGATTGTAGAGATATTCAGTAAAGCAAACAGACAATTATATCTGATAGTTCATCTGATAACCGGACTTATTGCGGTACTTACATCGGGAGCGGTCATAACAAACGGATTGAAAAAACTGTTTACTTTCAGGGCGGACAGCGATTCAATGACGGCTGTTACGGTATTGACCTGTATATTATCAATAATACCGGCGATAGCTTCACCGGATAGCGTAATGCCGGAACGTATATATATGCCTATAGGTATACTTGCACTGCTGACAAATGCTATCGGGAAAATGTTTATTCTGCGGAGAGCTCAGCGGAATTTTGAACTGGTTTCAAAGAAAGATTTTCAGAGACACGGTATAGTGTATGTACGGGATGAAGAACGTGCGGAACGTCTTACACGTGGGACGTTAGGAGATTTCCCGATACTCGCATCTATGCGGAAGACAGATTTTCTTACAGATTTTCTTAAATATACGTACTCATCCGATATAACAGACAAATACTGTAAGAAAGCGACACCGATATGTATAATAGTATCAATAGTCATATCACTGATTATAACATTTTTCTGTAAAGAATCGCTTATGACACTTGATTCCGTTACTTTCGGAATGTCTATATATTGTATGCTGATATGTTTCTCCTCATGTATAGCGATGCCATTTGTAGCGAATATGCCACTTGAAAGGGTATCAAACAGGGCTATGATTAAAAAAGGCGTGATGTTAGGGTATCAGAGTGTGGACGATTTTTACGATACAAATTCAATACTCGTTAATACGGATTCAATGTTTCCGGCACATTCCGTACAGCTTTGCGGAGTGAAAGTATTTTCAAATACGAAAGTAAACGAGGCGTTGCTTGAGGCGGCAAGCCTGACCACACACGCAGGAAGCGTAATGAGACATCTTTTCACCGACGTTGTGAACGAAAACAATGATATACTTTACGAAATAGATAATTTTTCATTTGAGGAATCAATGGGATTGTGTGGCTGGATTCATAACAGACGTGTATTATTCGGAAACCGTGAACTTATGGTAAGTCATAACATAGAGGGTCTGCCCACCAAATCGAAAGAATCGGAGTATACCAAGAACGGTCAGGAAGCTATGTATCTTTCGATATCCGGAAATATCGCCGCACTTTTTACCGTCGAGATAAAAGCGGACAGAGAAGTTAAACGGTGGGTAAAAAGACTATCAAGGGAAAAGATGTATATGATACTGAAGAGTGTTGATGCTTGCCTGACACTCGACAGAATAGCGTCAATATTTAACGTATCCCGTTCAATGTTCCGACTTCTTCCGAAAAAACTTCACGCAGATTTTGATGCGGAAACTAAAAAGACGTTACGACTGAGTTCGTCAATGGCGTGTTCGGGAAAATTTTCCGCATTTGCACAACTTATAATCGGTACGAAAGTAGTACATACTTCGGCGATACGTGGACTTATTTTACAGACAGTTTCAATAATACTCGGATTTGTGATATGTACACTGTTGATTATATCGAAAGCGTTTCAGTTTAATTATTTATATATGTCAGCGGCGGCTCTGATAGCGTATCACATCATATGTACGATAATAACGTGCATAGTAGTAAGTTCAAAAAAATTCTGAAAATAAAAACCTGCTCCCGATACAGAAAAATATTACGGAGCAGGTTTTAAAAAACAATGAAAGGATTCAGCTATGACAAGTAGATTTCAGAACGACGAAAATAATACAGATAATCAGAACACTCTGAATATACCGATACCTAAAAATCCGCCGGATTACAGGCGAAACAATCCGAACAGAAAGCCGTCACAACCGAGACAACCGCAATCAAGACCAGTACAGAACAGACCTTCACAACCGAGACAACCGCAATCAACATCGGTACAGAACCAGCCTTCGCAACCAAGAAATCCGCAATCAAGACCGGTACAGAATCAGCCGTCAAAACCGAGACAGCCACAGTCAAGACCAAGACATAAAAGTTTTTTCGGTAAAATTGTACGTAAAATTCTTACGAAATTAATAGTTATATTTCTGGTGATTTTCAGTATGTACTCCTGTACCTCTCTGACGATAATAAACAAAGTCGGCAAACAGGAAACCGGTACACGTACACGTACCGCCGGAGCGATTACGAGAAGTTACGTAAAAAGCGTACTGGTGATAGGTACGGACGGACGAACCACCGAGGAGCAGGGGCGTTCAGATTCAATGATTCTGCTGTCATTCAATAGCCGGACAAATAAAATTATTCTGACGTCTTTTATGCGGGACTGTTACGTAAATATAGCCGGTTACGGTATGGACAAGTTAAACGCCGCCTATTCATACGGTGGGGCGGAACTTCTTATGGATACGATAGAGAGCAATTTTAACATAAAAATCAATGATTATGTGACGGTAAATTTCATATCATTTGCGGGGCTGATAGATGCCGTCGGTGGGATAGACATTGATGTTACCGCCGACGAGGCACAGGAAATAAATAATATATTGTTGTCGGAAGTGAATCAGTTAATGGGTGATGACCAGTGGTCAGATTTTCTTGAAATAATTGACGGTATAATGCATCTGAACGGCAAACAGGCACTTTCTTACGCCCGTATCCGATACGTCGGAAACAGTGATTTTGAACGTACAAGCCGTCAGCGTGAGGTAATAACTAAAATCATACCGAAAATTGTAAATCCTGTTTCGGTAAGCCGGATAGTAAAGAATGTAATACCGAAAGTCAACACAAATATGTCGACAATCGGAATGTATCTTCTTTCCCTGAAAGTACCGTTTGCGATAGGTTACGACATTGAACAGATACAGATTCCGGCGGAAAATACATTTTATCCGGAAGATGTATGGTGCGATGACGGTACTACACAATCCGTACTACAGGTAGATTTCAATGCAAATTATAATATATTAGAGGATAAGATATTCTCACATTAAAAAATGGTCTCCGGTTGCGTACCGGAGATTTATTTTTATTTTATCATGTCAATTAGATTACCGATACATAATTCAAAACAGCTTCCGTACCATGTTTCTTCAAAATGCGGTATAGTAGCTTTTATGCACTCAACCGTATAATTTACCGCTATATCAAGGGCAGTCTGTAAGTCTTTGCCCAGCGTGACAGCTCCAGTAAAAACGCTTGCGAAGATGTCACCCGTACCGTGTACGGAACGTGAAATGTGTTCGCCGAAAGAGTAGTAAAAAGAATCTGTGTCGGAATCATACGCAACTGCTCCCTGCTCCTTTTCGTCGAAACGTACACCGGTAAGCACCGGTACTTTACAACCAAGTCCGGCAAGTTTTCTTAAAACGTCCTCAATGTAAGCACGGTCATAACTTTCGGTATACGGCATTTTCAGCATAAAACACGCTTCCGTCAGATTAGGTATGATGTAATCCGCTTTCGCACATAATTCAGACATTTTTTCCGCAAAATCCATATCAAATCCGGTATAGAACCTTCCGTTATCACCAAGAACAGGGTCAACGACTATGAAATTATTTTCCGTCCGGAAATCGTCGAAAAACCGGGAAACAATTTCTATCTGTTCCGCTGAACCTAAATATCCGGTATAGACAGAATCAAATCTGATGTCAAGATTTTTCCAGTGGTCAGCGATTGCCGGAATATCACCGGTCAGGTCACGGAAAGTATATCCGGTAAAACCTCCCGTATGCGTGGACAGTACAGCAGTAGGTATTACCGCCGTTTCTATGCCCATTGCGGAAATAATCGGCAGTGCGACGGTCAGCGAACACTTGCCGAAACAGGAAATATCCTGAATTGTGACAGTTTTTTTCATAATAAAATCTCCTTTTCGTGTAGTGATTTTATTATAGATTATTCCGGAAAATATGTCAATAACCAGTTTTGCTTTTTAATTGCAGTTCAGAAAAAATTCCGGCAGACTATTTACATTACGGTGAAAATATAGTATAATTAATTGATAAATTATTTTTCCGGAGGTCATAAAATGAATACCCCACCTAAAGAAATTTTAAAATTCGTCGAGGAAAACGACGTAAAATTTATACGGCTTACATTTTCCGATATATCGGGAAATCTGAAAAATATAGCAATCATGCCGGATGAACTTTCACGGGCTTTTTCCGACGGCATACCTTTTGACGCCTCATCTTTCGGCGTGAACTGTTCTGATTTGCTTTTATTTCCCGATATTTCTACACTGTCGGTACTCCCATGGCGACCACGTTCAGCACGTGTAATACGTTTTTTCTGTTCGCTGAAAAATCCCGACGGTACGCAGTACGCCGGAGACATACGGAGCGAACTGATTAATTATATAAACTCTATCCGGCTCGATGGATATTCCTGTGAAATGGGTACGAAATGCGAATTTTATCTGTTCGATCTCAACGACAAGGGCGAACCTACCAAACATCCTCACGATAACGGCAGTTATTTAGACGTCGCACCGCTTGACAAGTGCGAAAACGTACGGCGTGAAATATGTCTTTCGCTGGAGGAAATGGGCATAAATCCGACTACTTCGTGTCATAAACATGGCGGCGGTCAGAATGAAATAGAGTTCCGGGAAAATGAACCTGTTACCGCCGGTGACAATATGTTGCATTACAAGACAGTTGTAAAATCAATATCTGCTCAAAACGGACTTTTTGCGTCGTTCATGCCGAAACCTCTTCCGAATGAACACGGCAGTGCATTAAGTATATCGCTGAGTCTGAAAAAGAACGGTGAAAATATTTTCAGTAACGATCCTGAAACTATGTCGCAGACCGGAAAGTGTTTTATTTCCGGCGTACTCCGGCGGATACGTGAAATAACTGCTTTTCTGAATCCGATAACCAACTCTTATAAGCGTTTCGGAATCGGATACGCACCAAAATACGTCAACTGGTCATTTGATAATTGTTCACAGCTGATACGCATTCCGAGGAGTACCAACCCTCGCATTGAAATCCGTTCCGCTGATGCGTGTTGTAATCCTTATATCGCCTTTAAACTTATCCTGTCCGCCGGTATGGAGGGTATCAGAAACGGTGACTGTTCGTTACTGGAAAAAACTATCAAACACCCCGAAAATCCGCTTGATTTCCAGCCGTTACCGTCCACACTCGCCGAAGCTCTTTCAATAGCACGTGACAGCAAATTTGTACGGGAAAATCTTTCCGGTGAGATTCTGGAAAATATTTTCAATAATTTCATCGTACAGATTCAGGAGTACAACCTCGCACACGACAAGGACGATTTTGAAGAGCGTCGGTATTTCAAATTTATCTGACAGGTGTTTTTATGACTAATTTGATTATTTCCTCAAACCGTGAAAACGGTGCATTTATAGAACAGTTACTGCATGAAATAAGTACCGGACCGATTGTTACAGCGAGTTCCGGCAACGAAGCACGCCGGCTTATTTCAGGCGATACGAGACCCGATTTGGTAATTATAGACACTCCGCTTTCCGACGAATTCGGACAGGATTTGGCGGAAATAACGGCTGTTGATTCCGTGGGTGTAGTATTGATATTCCGGAAAGATTCATCTGAAAATATACCGGATAATCTACCGCAGAACGTCGCAATCCTTAAGAGACCTTTCAGCCGTGAGGAATTCCGGAATACCGTTGAAAATTTTCCGGAAATAGCAGGGATAAAGCCGGAAAGTGCGGATATTCTGACGAAAATTGAAGAAATGCGACTTATCAACCGTGCAAAGTGTACGCTTATGGAGTACCTTGATTTTACCGAACCGCAGGCACACCGATACATCGAAAAGCAGGCTATGAATAACCGCCGGACACGTCGGGAGACGGCGGAAAAAATACTTGATACCTACAAAAAATAGACTGTGCATTTCTGCACAGTCTTATTAAATTATTCGTTATCCGATATATCTTCCGTTTCCGACTTTTCAAAGTCTTCAATCGTGAGATTTTCGTAGTCAAATTCGAGAAGTTCGTTACAGTTCGGACAGTTTATACTACCTTCTTCAATCATGCCCTCGTCTATAAGAATAGTATCTCCGCAAGTAGGACAGGTCACCTCATAGAGTTCATCGTCATCACTGTCGAAATCGTAATCGTCGGCGTCATATTCAATGTCTTCGTCGTCGAAACAATCACAGTTACCGCAATCAAAATCGTCGTCGCCGTATATTTCTTCTTCAATTTCTCCGAGGTCTTCGTCTATAATGTCGCAGAGTTCCGTGAGTTCGTCAACCTGTGACTGCAAATCCTCGATATACAGCACCATTTCTTCCATAAGTTCCGACATCTGAATCAGGATTCTGTTTTCTTTCGTGGATTTATCTATATCGAGACCGTCCATAAGTCCTTTTAAATAGGACATTTTTTCAGTTAGCTTCATAAAATAGCCTCCTTGTGAGCAGGCTTACGCTCTTGACATATATTCGCCTGTTCTCGTATCAATCTGGATTTTTTCGCCCTCATTGATAAAGAGTGGTACTTTTACTTCCGCACCTGTTTCTACTGTAGCTGGCTTTGTTGCGTTGGTGGCAGTATCGCCCTTGAAGCCCGGGTCAGTCTGAGTAACAACGAGTTCTACAAAGTTAGGCGGTTCGATACCGAAAACAGAACCTTTATAAGACAGTACCTTACAAATCATTTCTTCCTTGACAAAGCGGAAAGCGTCGCCGAGTTTGTCCTCACTGATCGGAATCTGTTCGTAAGTTTCCATGTCCATGAAGTAGTAAAGTTCGCCGTCGGTATAGCTGTACTGCATATCCTTTCTCTCGACGAAAGCGGTCGGGAATTTAGCTGTCGGGTTGAAAGAGGTTTCAACCACTGAACCCGTAATTACGTTCTTGTACTTCGTTCTTACGAACGCCGCACCTTTACCCGGTTTAACGTGCTGAAACTCGATAACCTGTACAACTTGTCCGTCGAGTTCAAAGGTGACACCATTTCTGAAATCTCCTGCTGAAATCATTTTTATAACCTCCGTTTTTAAAAATTATATGTACTATTTTAACATATCTTCAAACTTTTTGCAATAGTTATCCGCAAAAAATTATAAAGATATTATATTTTTATCAAAATTGGTCAGATTATTACAACCATTTTCAGTCAAAACGACAAAATCTTCTATTCTTACGCCAAATTTTCCGGTAATGTAAATACCTGGTTCGATGGTCACGACGCTGTTTTTTTCGAGTATGCTTTTATAATTCGGTGAGGCGTTAGGTTTTTCATGGATTTCAAGACCCACACCGTGTCCGAGTGAGTGACCGAAATTTTCACCGTAACCGGCATTTTCGATAATATCACGTGAAACTTTGTCGAGTTCGTAACCGGTAATGCCTGCTCTTGCGTATTCAAGACCGGCAAGCTGGGCGGAAAGTACGATATTATAGACTTTTTTCATCTCCTCGTCAGGCTGTCCGAGACATAATGTACGGGTCATATCGCTGTGATAGCCGTTCCAGACCGCCCCGAAATCCATTAAAATAAACTCACCGTTCTTTATTGGTTTATCAGACGGTACGCCATGTGGCATAGACGTATTTTTTCCCGATAGTACGATAGTTTCAAAAGATAAGTCTTCCGCACCGTTGACGAACATAAGGCGGTTTAACTCGTTAGCAATTTCCCTTTCCGTTCTGCCGTTTTTTATAAACGGTAACAGTTCAGACAGCGATTTTTCCGCTATTTCCTGAGCTTTCCGGATATACTCAATTTCCTGTACGTCCTTTACCATACGCATATTATTTATGGCATTACTCAGAGTGTCGGAATCGTCAAAAGATATATCTTTGAAAATTTTTCTGTAACCGTTCAGCGTTCTGACCGTCATTGTTTCCGCTTCTATTGATACACTTTTTGCACCGTGTTTTTTAAGGAGTTCGGGAAACTGTCTGTTAAAGGAAGTAAGTTCGATTACCTCCGCATTTTTTACGGTATTACGTGCTTTTTCGATGTACCGGAAATCTATAAGCAGATACAATTTTTCCGGAAACGCTACTACAACCCCGGCGGATGACTTCATACCGGTAAAGTAACGCCTGTTGACGTCAGAAGTTATCAACGCACAATCCGTACTTATTTTATCGAAAATTTTTCTGATTTTTTCCATTTTACATCTCCGTGAGAGCCTGTAAGGCGAGATAGTAGCTACCGAACCCGAAACCGCTGATACTTCCCACGCATACCGGAGCGATTACGGAATTTGCACGGAAAGAATCACGGGCATCTACGTTACTTATATGAACCTCGATACAAGGAATTTTTATCGCTGAAATCGCATCACGGATAGCATAACTGTAATGGGTATACGCACCGGCATTTATTATAACGCCGTCGTAAATTTTGCGTGCCTCGTGGAGTTTGTCGATAATTTCCCCCTCGTGGTTAGACTGGAAAACGTCGCACTGAATACCCGATTTTTCCGCACGTCTGATGATTTCCGCATTGAGAGTATCAATATTGTTATCGCCGTAAACATCAGGTTCACGTTCGCCGAGCAGGTTCAGGTTAGGACCATGTATTACAAGAATTCTCTTTATCAATTCAATTACTCCTTTGGGATTTATTTTAGCACAAATTACTAAATTTGTCAAGAAAAATCAGTGAAATTTTTTCGGAAGGAACAATTTTTCAAAAGTACGTTTAATTTTAAAGAAAGTAGTTTTTTCAAGTTCAATCGGGGCGGTGTAAAGAATCCTGATACCCGAAAGGTTTGCACCGAGAACATCTGTAAAAATCTGGTCACCGATTGCGACGATATTTTTTTTAGGTATTCCGAGATATTCAACCGCCTGTCGGAAACCGTTCGGGAGTGGTTTTTTCCCCTCGCAGATACACTTTATACCGAGACTTTCCGCAAATGGCATAACTCTGGGTGGGTGATTGTTCGATACTATCACAAGTCTGATATTTTTTTCCCTGACCTGCTCCAGCCACTCCGTTACACCCTCCGCCGGTATGGGATTGTCATGAGTTGTAAGGGTGTTGTCGATGTCAAGAATTATCCCTTTCACGTCGTTTTCAACAAGAAAATCCGACGATATATCAGTAATTTTCCTGAAATATTCCGTTGCCCTGAAAAGCATTCGTAACCTCCTGTAAATTCACATAAGAAAAAAGCGGAACTGTCAGAAAGCCAGCCCGCTTTTATCGACTTTAATTAGCTGTTGCAGTATTAATACTTACGCTTACGAGCTGCCTCAGACTTCTTCTTGCGTTTTACTGAAGGCTTTTCGTAGTGTTCTCTTTTGCGAACTTCAGCTATAACGCCGTCCTTGGCACAAGACCTCTTAAATCTCTTAAGAGCTGTGTCTAAAGACTCGTTTTTACCAACACGAACTTCTGCCACTTGTTTTCCCTCCCTTATTCAGAGGTTACACGGAATCAACCATGTATCTATACTAATCACTCCGGAGAGTGTCAGCCAGCCTATACCTCAAAAACAGCAGATATAAAAACCTAAATCTTAAATGGTATATTTCATTTTATCACATATTTTTCTAAATGTCAAGTGTTTTTTTGCAGAAATTTTTTTTCGTTATTTTGCTACAATATTAACAAGTTTATTTGGTACATATATCTGTTTTATTATAGTTTTTCCGTCAATAAATTCCTTTACTTTGTCGTCAGCGAGTGCCATGGAGATTACGGAATCCTTATCAGTATCAGGGACTATGTTAAGTTTTGACTTTATTTTACCGTTTATCTGTATGACTATTTCAATAGTTGCGTCGATACAGAATTTTTCTTCGTAAGTAATCCATGGCTGTTCACAGAGAATTTTTCCGGTTATGTTGTTATAGATTTCTTCTGTAATATGCGGTGCGAACGGATTCAGCATTATGCAGAGGGCGGAAAGTTCAGCCTTATTTATCGTACCGACGGCGTAGATGTCATTAATCAGCGACATCATCGAGGCTATAGCAGTATTAAACTTCATGTGTTCTATGTCGTCAGATACTTTTTTGATGGTCTTATGGAAGTTTGAGCGGAGTTTTTCGGAATAGTCGTCGCCGTCGGTGAGAATGTCCTGAAGACCCCATATCCTATCCACAAAACGCTTACATCCTTTCATACCTTTTTCACTCCACGGAGCAGCTTTTTCGTAATCGCCCATGAAAAGAACGTACAGCCGGAGAACATCCGCACCGTAATTTTCTACAATATCGTTAGGGTCTACAACGTTTCCACGGGTTTTACTCATTTTTTCGCCGTCCTCACCGAGTATCAGACCCTGTGCGGTTCTTTTTGCGTAAGGTTCAGCAGTCGGTACAAGTCCGAGGTCATACAGGAATTTATGCCAGAATCTCGAATAAATCATGTGTCTTGTAACGTGTTCCATACCGCCGTTGTACCAGTCAACCGGCAACCAGTACTTCAACGCTTCCTGTGATGCAAATTCATTGTCATTATGTGGGTCGCAGTAGCGGAGGAAGTACCATGAAGAACCTGCCCATTGTGGCATTGTATCTGTTTCACGCTTTGCATCGCCGTTACATTGCGGACACTTACAGTTTACGAAACTTTCTATTTTCGCAAGCGGACTTTCACCGTCAGTACCAGGTTCAAAATTTTCGAGAGCAGGCAGGCGGAGCGGTAAATCTTCGTAAGGTACGGCAACCATACCGCATTTCTGACAGTGTATAATCGGGATAGGTTCGCCCCAGTAACGCTGACGATTAAATGCCCAGTCTTTCATCTTGTACTGTACACCACGTTCACCACAACCGAGTTCTTCAAGTACGGAAACCATTTTTTCGATAGCCTCTTTTTTATTGACGATTCCGTTAAGTACGCCGGAATTAACCATTTCACCGTCACCGGTATACGCCTCTTTCGAGATGTCGCCACCTTTGATTACCTCGATAATTTCTATGCCGAATTTCTTTGCAAAATCGTAATCTCTTGTATCGTGTGCGGGTACTGCCATGATTGCACCCGTACCGTACCCCATCATTACGTAATCGGAAATATATATTGGTATCTCTTTTTTCGTCACCGGATTTATTGCCGTCAGACCATCTATTTTAACGCCGGTCTTATCCTTTACAAGCTGTGTACGTTCAAACTCGCTTTTTTTCGCACATTCGTTTCTGTAATCGTCGAGAGCGTCAATATTTGCGATAGAATCCCTGTATTTCTGTATAATCGGGTGTTCCGGAGCGATTACCATAAACGTTACGCCGTGAATGGTATCCGGACGTGTTGTATAGATACGTAATTTTTCGTCATTTTCTCTGATACTGAAATCCACAAATGCACCGGTTGATTTGCCTATCCAGTTTTGTTGCTGGAGTTTTACGTTCGGCAGATAATCAACCTGCTCCAGTCCCTTTAAGAGTTTATCGGCGTACTCTGTTATGCGGAGATACCATACTTCTTTAGTTTTCTGAATTATGTCACTATGGCAGACGTCGCATTTACCACCTTGTGAATCCTCATTCGACAGTACCACTTTACAACTCGGACAGTAATTAACAGATGTCTTATCACGGAATACAAGACCTTTTTCAAACATCTTCAGGAAAATCCACTGTGTCCATTTGTAATATTTTTCTTCCGTAGTGTCAATAACTCGTGACCAGTCAAAAGAAAATCCTACTTTCCGGAGCTGTCCGGTAAATTTTTCAATATTTCTGTCCGTTACGATTCGGGGATGTATTTTTTCCTTGATAGCGGTATTTTCCGTCGGAAGACCGTAAGCATCAAAACCTATCGGAAAAAGTACGTTATATCCCTGCATACGTCTTTTACGTGCCACCACTTCGAGACCGGAATAAGCCTTGATGTGTCCTACGTGCATACCGTGACCGGATGGGTACGGAAATTCAACGAGGGCGTAAAATTTCTTTTTGTCGTAATCGTCAGTTGCCTTGAATACGTTGTTATCGTCCCAGTACTTCTGCCATTTCTGTTCAATGACCTTATAATTATATCTGTCCATTTTCAAAATCATTCCTTTACTTAAAATTTTTTACTCTTTTATAAGCAGATTTTCTATTTCTACCGGTTCAGCATCTGCCCACAGACCTTCAAGATTATAAAACTGTCTCTGTGTTCTGTCGAAAACGTGTATTATGATGTCTGCGTAATCGAGAATAATCCACGTATTGCCGGTATCTGATTCACGCCGGAGCGGTTCTATACCTTTCTGTGATAACTGAAATTCTACCTCATCGGCGAGTGTCCGTGCGTGTGTATTGCTTGTACCGTTTACTATTACAAAATAGTCAGCAAGTATGGTAAGGTCAGTTACTTTCAATGCCTGTATGTCTTCACCCTTTTTGATGTCAAGAGTTTTAATTATTAATTCCAGTTTTTCCTGTTGTGTCATAAAAATTTATACCTTCTTTCTTTGATTCACTTTAAAAGAAAATTACTGTTATCCGCATTACCGTCGCTTATATCCTGTAAGTTATCGGCGGTATCGTCATACATGGGATTCTGATAATCCGTTATATACTCGACTATCGAGGAGTCGGAACTTGTCATAATTTTCTGATAGGGTCTGAAGTAGTTGTTAAGCATATTCAGAGTAGCCAGCTTATGCACGGAATAGATGTCGTAAATCTGACCGTCCGGAGCGTAATATTTCGCACCCTCACCCGGTACCATATTTACCCGTACTTTTTCCATCGACAGCGTGGAAGCAAAATCTGCCAACATTCCTATATCTCCTAAACTCATATTAGTATAGATATATTCATTATCGTATATCTGTTTAAGATAGCTGTATAACTGAAGTCTGCCCTCGTCGTTTACGATACTGAAAAGTTTTTCCATAGCGGCAGCCATAAAACGTCGCTGATTTTTCATGCGTCCTATATCGCCCTCCGCCAATGCCCACCGGAATCTCACAAACCATTCCGCCTGCTCACCACTCAGTACCGTATCTCCTGCCGGAATACGTTTATCCGCTTCGTACATTATTTCCTCGTCAAGTGAAATCGGTATACCACCTACAAGGTCTACCATATCTACAATATCGTGACAACCCGTAGTTATATACGCATCTATCGGGATACCGAAATTTTCCTGTACCGCATTGACTACACGTTGAATAGGTGGGTTGACGTACTTTTCACCCATAGCGTAAATACTGTTGAATTTGCCGGTGGGACTGTTTGTATAATCCGGAAGACACGTATCACGTGGAATCTGTAGTATATTCAGTGCATTGTTTCCTATATCGAACTGGCACACCCATATTACATCTGTATTGAATTCTTCCTCATCGAATCCAAGAAACAGTACGCTATACTGACCCTCTACCAGTTGTGGTAAGTCGAGACCGTCGGAGAAATCGACATCAACTATTTCATTATTTATCTGTAAATCCATAGTATTATGACGAAGTTCACCCTCAACCTGTACGAGTGGCTGGAAATTCTTCACAAAATTTATTATGGACGTATTCCCTTCGCTACCTTTTATAATCGGCATATTAAAAATCATGAAGCCTGTCAGTACGATACTTGCGGA
This sequence comes from Ruminococcus sp., assembly GCA_029055625.1. Taxonomy (GTDB): domain Bacteria; phylum Bacillota; class Clostridia; order Oscillospirales; family Ruminococcaceae; genus Ruminococcus. The sequence continues at coordinate 16,466 of JAIDCY010000057.1, forward strand.
AATCGAAACAACATTCACCGCAAAATCTCTGACGGAAATTTTTTTCTTTCGTTTGTTTTTATTTCTCTTACGTTTTTTCTTTACCTGCTCCGGAGCAGGATTATCTGATTTTTTACTTCTGACTTCCGGCTTTGATTTGGTTTTTTTCTTTTTCTTTTCAGATTTAGTTTCCGGCAATTTTTTAATACCTCTTATATGTTTATCGGAATCGGTTTCGTTATCAGGATTATCAGCGGAATATCTGCCGTTGTAGGTATCGAAATAACTTCCCTCAACAGCATGACTTTCCGGCTTTTTACCGTCGGCGGAATATTTGCCGTTGTATACGTCTTTCGGCACAACTCCCTTTTCGTACTTCCCCTTATACGATTTAGGAGGGTTCGCATCAAACTGAACCTTGTTTTTCATTTCACTTAGTTCTTCTTCATTGTACTTACTTTTATAATGTTCCTTCGTCAGTTCGGGTTCAAACTTTTCACGTTCCTTACTTTCAAGGGGTCTTACTTCATACCTGCCACCGGTGGAATTTGGTTTTTTCTGATTTTTTTTGTTTCTTCTTTTCTGATTATCGCCAATCTGTGAAATTTTTCTGATAGGTTCATTTTTAGTTAAATCCTCGTCCATCTCGCCGAAACCCTCGCTTTATAAAGATTATTTTTTATTTTTTTCCTTATGCTGTAATCTCTTGTAGAAATTGTAACCCTCTACCGTACATACCGGCAGATAACCACCCTTTTTTACTACGGATTTAAGGGAAAATTCAAAAGCCTCCAGCATTGCACCGTTGAGGTTGTTATATGCTATTTTACGCATTTTATCAACGTCTTTGTAATCTCTGTCCGCTGAAATGAGGTCACCAAGATAAACTATCTCTTCAAGTCTCGTCATTCCCGCACGTCCGACGGTATGGAAACGTATTGAATTAAGTATATCGATGTCTTCAATGCCGAAGTGTATTTTTATAAAGTATGCACCGGCTATGGCGTGCCATAATGATTTTGTATCGAGTTCCTCACGGCTTACGGAAAAATGACTTTCTGTTACAAGTTTTTTCTGTTGTTCGTCAGGAATCTCCTTGCAGATGTCGTGAAGAAGTCCGGCAAAATATGACTTATCAGGGTCTTCACCGTATTTTATCGCAAGTTTTTTACACTCTTCCGCAACGTTCAGGGAGTGCGTATAACGTTTCTGGGAAAGGTTCGCTTTGAGATATTTTTTCATTTCCGAAGTATCATATAGCAAAATTTTTTCACCTCTCAATTAATTATCGGCTGTGTACAAATTCTTTAATCTTATATATTGTACTACTTTTTCGTCAAGATAGCAAGAGAAATCAGAATTTTTTAATATTTTTTTTCTTATATCGGTTGAAGACACCACTTCCGGCGGTGCGGTACTGATAAAAATTTTATTTCCCGGTGAAAGTATACGGGCTTTCCGGCGGAGTGTGTCATTATCACCGATATTTCGTGATACTACACACAGATTTACATATGAAAGTATTTTATCAAAACAATACCATGTATCAAAAGTCAATAACATATCGCTCCCGATAAGCAGAAACAAATCATCTTCCGGATACTTCCGGCGGAAATGTTCCACCGTATAGACAGAGTAGCTTATACGGTTCTGTTTTAATTCGTAGTCGCTGACGTGAAATCTGTCGTTATCTGAGCAGGCAAGCCGTAACATCTCAAGCCTGTCCGTACCTGATACGTATTCCGCACTTGACCTGTGCGGTGAAATTTTTGACGGTACAAAATATATTCTGTCAAGTCCGTAATCTTTCATGACAGTCTCTGCTAAATGCATATGACCGTTATGCACCGGATTGAAACTTCCGCCATATATACCGGTTTTCATTTCGGGATATTCTCTATTACTGGATTTTTCGGGTTACGTCTGAAAAGTACGAACTTTGAACCTATTACCTGTACTACTTCCGAACCGGTAGCCTTTGCAATTTCTTCACTTGCTTCACGTGCGGTATATCCTGAATTTTCGAGAACACGCAGTTTTATGAGTTCACGTTTGCGGAGTGCTTCGCCTATATCCTTGCACATAGTCTCCGTGATACCACCCTTGCCAATCTGAAATATTGTATCGTATGTTGAGGCTATACCTCGTAGATATGACCGTTGTTTACTTGTAAGCATAAAAAATCATTCACCTTTCTTTTTTTCAAGATATTCATAAAGTTTCCGCATCGCCACACCTCTGTGACTTATACTGTTTTTTTCGTCCGGTGACATCTCGGCGAGGGTCTTATTACCGTACCGGAAAACAGGGTCATAACCGAAACCGTCCGTACCACGCTGTTCGTGGGCGATAGTTCCGTAACATCTGCCTGACATTGATTCCGTACCGTCGCTATCGATATACACTATACAGCACTCAAAGTATGCCGTACGCTTACCGTCCGGAACATCCCGCATTTCCGTAAGAATTTTGTCGCATTCCTGACCTTTCGGGGCATAACGTGCGGAGTGTACGGACGGTCTGCCACCGAGTGCGTCAACACATAGTCCGCTGTCATCTGCGATTACCGGAACTTTTACGACGTTATATATTGCTTTTGCCTTTATTAATGCGTTTTCCCCGAAAGTCTGACCGTCTTCAACCGGTTCTATATTAACGCCTGCTTCCTGTTGTGATATAACTTCTATTCCCAGTGGTGACAGTATTTCTCTTGCTTCACGCAACTTGTTTTTATTATTGGTAGCCATTACGAGTTTATCAATCATTTTAATCCTTCTTTCCGAAAAATTTTCCGAAAAATCCCTTTTTCTTTGATTTTTTAGATACAGATTCTTCTGTCTCCTCATCTTCGATTTCTTCCGGTTCTTCTTCCTGCTCCGGTACGTTGCGTTTAGCTTCTTCAAGTGCTTTCTTTTCACGGAAGAATTTGTTTATACGTTCTTTCCGACGTGCTTCTTCGTCAATAACCGGTTCTTGTACCTCTTCAACGATTTCTTCCGTTACCTCTTCTACAGGTTCTGCTATAGTTTCCGTTGTCTCTTCAACCATTTCTTCTACCGTTTCCGGTACTTCTTCTTTTACTTCTACTACTTCTTCAGGAGCAGGTTCTTCAACCTGTTCTTCTTCAACCGGTTTTGTATCGTCGTAATTACTGATAGCAAATTTACTGAAAAATCTTTGTTTTTTCAGTTTGATGTCTTCTGCGGTTTTTACGGTTTCTTTTACTTCCTCTTCTTCGATTTCCTCCGGTTCAGATTCTTCAACTGTTTCTTCCTCTGTTTTCTCTTCTATTTCTTCGGGTTCAGATTCTTCTTCAACAGTTTCTTCTTCAACTATTTCTTCTTCTGCAGATTGTTCAACAGGTTCTTCCTCTGCATTCTTATCACTGAAAAGTTTGCCGAAAAATCCTTGTTTTTTCTGTTGTATTTCTTCCGGTTCTTCAGTTTCCTCGATTTCTGACGTCTCTTCTTCCGCTGTCTCTTCAACAGTTTCTTCAACAACCTCTTCTTCTTCTTCTTTTTCTTCCGTTCCGGATTCTTCGATAATATCCGTACTGCTGAACAGTGCGGTGACAAATGCCCGACTGTTAAACGGTTGTAAATCGTCTATTTTTTCGCCTATACCTATAAGTTTTACCGGTATGCCGAGTTCGTTTTTTATAGATATTACTATGCCACCTTTAGCCGTACCGTCAAGTTTAGTAAGTACGATACCGGTAATTTTAGCGGTCTGATTGAAAAGTTTCGCCTGATTGACGGCGTTCTGACCGGTTGTGGCATCGAGGACCAGCAGAACCTCACGGGAACTTTCGGGAGCTTTTTTGTCTATAATACGGTTGATTTTGGCGAGTTCCTCCATAAGATTCTTCTTATTATGCAATCTTCCGGCGGTATCGATAATTACAATATCACATTTTCTTGCCTGTGCGGCGTCGAGTGCGTCATATACAACTGCCCCCGGGTCTGAACCTTCTGTGTGTTTTACTATCTCAACTCCTGCCCTGTCCGTCCAGACGTTTAACTGGTCTATAGCTGCCGCACGGAAAGTATCCGCTGCCGCAACGAGTACTTTTTTACCCTCAGCCTTGAACTGTCTGCACATCTTGCCGATAGTGGTCGTCTTACCTGCTCCGTTTACTCCTATTACCATTATCACCGCCGGTGATACAGATAAATCAAGACCGGTGTCGTCGCCCATTATCTCGCCGATTATTTCCTGAATCAGTTCCATAATCATTTTAGGGTCTGTGATGCCCCGTTCCTTAATCTTCTTCCGTAGCCGGTCACAGATTTCCTCGGATGTTTCAACTCCTATGTCACTCATAATCATTGTTTCTTCCAGCTCGTCAAATAAGTCCTCATCTATGACGGTAAAAGAATTAAGTATTTTCTGAAGTCTGCCAAGAAAAAAATCCTTTGTTTTCCTGAGACCTTCTGCTATTTTCTGAATTATTCCCATTTTATTCCTCCGATACTATATAATATCATTGTATGTCAGCCGTATCCTCCTGAAAGTCAACCTGTTCCATTTTCAGCAGTTTTGAAATGCCGTCTTCCTGCATAGTTACGCCATAAAGTACATCAGCTTCTTCCATAGCACTGCGTCGGTGTGTGACCAGTACAAACTGCGTGGTATCCGTAAATTTCCGCAGATACTGGGCGTATTTCCGGACGTTTACTTCATCAAGTGCTGCGTCTATCTCGTCGAGTATGCAGAACGGAGCAGGACGTAATTTCAGAATCGCAAAATATATCGCAACTGCAACGAAAGACTGTTCACCTCCTGAAAGTGAAATCAGATTTTTTATTACTTTCCCAGGGGGAGCAACTTTTATTTCTATACCTGATGTCAGAACGTCTTCAGAGTCAGTAAGTACGAGTTCCGCCTTGCCACCGCCGAAAAGTTCTGAAAATATTTCCTGAAAATTCTTGTTTATTATATTGAAACTTTCAAGAAAAATACGCTTCATTTCCACCGTCAGACCGGATATTATTTTTTCAAGTTCCGCTTTTGATTTCTGAATATCCTTTATCTGTCCCGACATAAATTCATAACGTTCTTTTACTTCCCTGTATTCCTCTATGGCATCCGTATTTACCCCACCTAATGATTTTATTTCCGTATTTATTCCGGAAAGTTTTTTCTGTGCGGAACTGAGATTATCTATTTTTACCGCCGTTCCGACAGCCTCGGAGTATGTAAGTTCGTATACGTCAAGGAGTTGTTTTAAAATTTTATCATAATCACGTTTAAGATTTTCCCGACGTTCTGAAAGACGGGTTATTTCAGCGGAAGATTTTTCTTTCTGTGAGTTTATAATTTTAAGATTCTGTTGTATCTCGTTGACAAGCCTGTTATGATGGGTATGCTGTTCCTGATATTCTTCAATAAGCCGGATATATTCCGCTGTGTTATCCTGAAAATTTTCCAGTTGCTGACGTATTTTTTCTATATCGTGATTTTTTACGGAAACTGATTTTTCAAGTATTTTAATATTTTCGTTCATACCGGCAATTTCTTTGTCAATGGATTTTATATTTTCGCCGGTCATGGAGACGTCACGGGTTTTTGCCTGAATATCTTTGACAATTGCGGTATGTTTTATTTTCATTTCTGAAATTTTTACGGAAATTTCATTGATAATGCGATTAAGTTTTTCCGTCACGGATTTTTCTTCTTCAAGATTTTTTTCAGCAATCAATATTTTTTCCGAAATTTCCGCAAGTTCTTGTGTGGATTTTTTATTTTCCTCTTGTGCATCGGATAATTTTTTTTCCGATTCTTTAATAAGACTTATATTTTCAGTATTCTGCATTTCAAGCTGATTCAGAAGCGATTCAAGACCTGAAATTTCCGTATTTATCCGGATTTCTTTATTTTTATAATCTGTTATTTCCGATTTCAGGGATTCGATTATACCTGAAATTTTCTGATTTTCCGGATTTATTTTTTCCGTCATTTCAAGAAGTTCTGCGTATTCACCGGAAAGTTTTTCAATATTTTTTTCAAGTAAATTTATTTCATTACGACGTGTTATTATACCGCTTGTTTTCTGTACAGAACCACCGGTAAACGACCCACCGGAATTTATAATCTGACCGTCAAGTGTTACTATCCGGAAACGATATTTATAAATTTTCGCTATCTCCGTAGCCGTTGTGATGTCCTCCGCTATTACCGTACGTCCGGTAAGTGATGATACAATATTCTGGAACTCCGGCTTACATTCTATCAGATTATCCGCAACAGCTACAAATCCCCCGCATTTTTCCAGACCTCTTTCATTTAATGAACGTCCGTATATTGAAGTAACCGGTAAAAATGTAGCACGTCCGGATTTATTTTTTTTAAGAAATTCCATACATTTTTTAGCGGTTTCCTCGTTATCGACAATTATATTCTGCATCGCAATACCTAAAGCTGTCTCTATTGCGACAGCGTATTTCTGCGGAACTCCGATATTTCCGGCAACAGTCCCGTATACTCCGGATATATTCTGCCGGAGTACCGATTTGACACTTCCGGTAAAACCTTCCATATTACTTTCCATTTCCGTTAAAATTCTGTGTTTCTGCTGGATTTCTCTTAAATTGTATTCTGTTTCCTTAAGCTGTCCGGATATGTTCTGAAACCTGTTTTTACCTGTAATATACAGCCTTTCGTACTCTGAAATTTTAATTTCAAGTTCAGAAATTTTATTCCGTATTTTACCGAGTTCTGAAAATAATTTCTCTTTCCTTTCTGAATATTCCGTTATTTTTTCCGCAATATTCAGACTGTTTTCATTAAGTGCCGTGATATGTTCTGTTTCTTCCGATATTATTCTTCCGGTATTTTCTGCGGAAAATTTTTTCTCACTCTGTTTTATGTACATACTTTTCAGTACGTCACCGGCATTTCCGGAATGTTCATTGAAAGCGGAAATTTCCCGTTCAGTTTTCCGTAAAATTTCTTCATTGACAGCAATTTCTTTTTCAAGATTTATTTTTTCATTTCCGAGAGTCTCTATAGAATCCGTCATGTAATTTCTGTCCGTAATCAGCGATTTTTTTATATCCTGACGTTCTTCAATATTTTTTAACGCTTCAGATATTGCCGTTTCCGAGTGTTCTATATCGTTTTCGAGTACCGCTATTTTCGATTTTATTTCTGAAGAAGTTTTTTCTTCGTCAATCATTTTCTGACGTATTTCATCTGATTTTGCCGTACATATCTGTATCTGACGGAAGCAGTCATTTAAAAGCTGTTCCTGCTCCTGAATATCGTTCTGTATGTTCTGATATTCCGTTTTTCCGGAAAGTATTTTTTCTTCCGTTTTATCAATTTTCTGTGTAAGTTCATCAAGATTGCAGACCCATACAGAAATTTCAAGAATTTTTTTCTCTCCGGAAAGTCTGATAAATTTTTCCGCTTTTTCCGATTGTATCCGGAGAGGTTCGATACGGCTTTTAAGTTCGGATAAAATATCGGCAAGTCTTACAATATTTTCCTGTGCGTGCGAAAGTTTTTTTTCCGCCTCATTTTTTTTATGCCGGAACTTTGAAATTCCGGCGGCTTCCTCGAAAATATCCCGACGGTCATTACTTTTCGCCCCGACTATTTCCGCAATACGTCCCTGACCTATGATTGAATAGCCGTCTCTGCCCATTCCGGTATCCATAAAAAGTTCGTTTATATCTTTCAGACGTACAGGTTTTGCGTTAATCATATACTCGCTGTCACCGTTGCGGTATAGCTTACGTGTTATCGCTACTTCATCACCCATACCGTCAAGTTTACCGTCGGAATTGTCTATATTCAGGGTAACGATTGCAAAACCCATAGGTTTACGTGTGACAGTACCGGAAAAAATAACATCTTCCATTTTATTACCTCTCAGGGTCTTTGTCGACTGCTCCCCAAGTACCCACCTTACAGCATCGCCGATATTACTTTTTCCGCTACCGTTCGGACCTACTACCGCAGTCAGCCCTTTGTCGAAAGTGAGATTTATTTTATCCGGAAAAGATTTGAAACCTTGTATATCAAGTGATTTAAGATACAATTATTTCACCTCCCTGACCTCGTAAATCTTTACGGAACTATCCGGAATAAATTTTATTTCAACCCCGTTTTTACGGAAAAATTCGATATTTGACCTTTTCTGTCCAAGTGCCTTACTCATACATCTATCATTGACCCTGAAAGTGTATCTTCCGGAACTGTCGCCGATTACGTCGAGTAATGCCCGACGATATATGATACTATCGCAAAGTTCACGGAAAGCAGGGTGATAAAATCCGCCTATTCTGTCGTTCTCTACAAACTCACTCGCATGAAGTCCGCATTTTATCACCTTTATATTATGCCTTTCAAATTCTGTCAGGCTTTCCGCCGTAAACTCCACGACGTACTCAAATTCAAACGGCTTATAGATACCACTTTTCAACAGTTCAGCAAGTCGGGTATTTTTAAGTATCACTACAGGGTATATCCTGACGGTATCGGGTTTTATCCCGATTATTTTATTCATTGTCTCATATTCTGTTTCCGGCGTACTGCCATAAAGTCCAATCATCATCTGAAGACCCAGTTCAAAACCATACTCACGAATCATACCGCTTGCGTTGAAAATATCCTGTACGGTATGTCCCCTGTCGTTCAGCTGTAAAACTTCGTCATTCATCGACTGTGCACCGAGTTCGATAGCCGTCACTCCGTAATTTTTCAGAATACCGAGAATTTCCGGCGTTATACAATCCGGACGGGTTGAAATTCTTATCCCTTTAAACTTTCCCGAACCTATGAATTTATACGCAGTCCGGAGCAGGTCTGTCATGTAGTCAAGGGGTATCGCCGTGAAACTTCCGCCGAAAAATGCTATTTCCGTATTTTCCGGATTTTTAACCTCTCTTAACGCCTGTAAGCATACCCTCTCCACTTCCTGTATCGTCGGTGCTTTCTGCGTACCGCTTATTGTATGCTGATTACAGAAACTGCACATATTCGGACAGCCTACGTGTGGGACAAATATTGATATATTACTGTGCTTCATAACCCATTAATGCCAGTGCCTCTTTAGCGGATAGCTGTTCAGCTTCCTTCTTACTTTTTCCCTTACCTTTTCCGATAACCTGCGAATTTAACCGCACCTCAACCACGAATCTTTTATTATGGTCAGGACCTTCTTCACCTATCAGTACGTATTCTACCTTTTCTTCCGGATTTTTCTGTACTATCTCCTGAAGTACTGTTTTAAAATCGCTGAACGCCGGTTTAACAGGATGCTGTACGTCTTCCGGCATAAAGCGTAAAATATGTCTGGTAGCAGGTTTCAGCCCACCGTCAAGATATATCGCCGCTATTACCGCCTCGAAAGCATCGGCAAGTATAGACGGTCTTTCACGTCCGCCGGTATTTTCCTCACCTCTGCCTAAGAAAAGAAATTCACCTAATCTTATCTGTTTTGCGAAAACGTGTAACGATTTTTCACATACCAGTGATGCCCTTACCCTTGTGAGTTCACCCTCCGCAACATTAAGGCTTTTATAAAGGTAATCGGATACTACTATTGACAGTACGCTGTCACCGAGAAATTCGAGACGTTCATTACTGCCGGACGGATTTTTCTTTTCGTTGGCGTATGATGAATGCGATAATGCCTGATAAATCAGACTCTTATCCTTGAAAGTGTATCCTATTATTTTTTCAAATTTTTCAATTCTGTCCAATTTTATTCAACCCCTTTGAAATTTCTGCGGTTTTTTCGACGTACTTCTCTATTACGCCAGAAACATCTGTTTCCACGCATTTTTTCGCCTGACGTATTGCGTTAAAAAATGCGATATCGTCGGAACTGCCATGTGCCTTTATTACCGGTTTTTTCACACCGAGCAGGGCAGAACCTCCGACTTCCTTGTAATCCATCTGCTTACGGAAAATTTTTATTTTACTTAGTGAGAATATCGCACCTACTTTACCGATACCGGAATAAATCCACTTCATTTTTTTAGCGAAAAATGACCCCATGCCCTCGTACAGTTTAAGGGCGATATTTCCGGTGAAACCGTCCGTCACAACCACGTGACATTCACCCTTAGGCATATCACGGGCTTCAATGTTTCCGACGAAATTCAACCCCGATTTTTCAAGCAGTCTGTACGCTTCTATTTCAAGTTCTCTGCCTTTGGTCTCTTCCGCTCCTATGTTGAGCAACGCAACTTTCGGATTTTTGACACCCATTACCTTCTCCATGTACGCACTGCCCATTATCGCAAACTGTACCAGCATTTCCGGTCTGCACTCGGTATTTGCTCCTGCGTCGGTGAGTACGAAACTTCCCTTATCCGCAGGAAGTACCGGAGAGGGTGCAACTCGTTTGATACCTTTCAGACGCTTGACTATGAACGTAGAACCCATTACCAGAGCTCCGGTACTGCCAGCCGATACTAACGCATCACCCTGACCGTCGGCGAGAAGTTTCAGCCCTACCGCCATAGACGTATTTTTTCCCGATTTTATGATTTCTTTTGGTTCGTCGTGTATGTCGAAAACTTCCGGCGTATGCACTATTTCTATGCCGTCGAGACTTATTTCATTTTTCTTCGCACAGGATTTTATTTTCTTTTCGTGTCCGGTGAGTACGATATTCACACCAAGTTCATTTACCGCACGTTCGCAACCTTTCAGTACCTCAAGAGGTGCGTTATCTCCGCCGAATGCGTCAACAATTATTTTCATAGTTAATCCTTTCCAGTTCGCTTTTCAGTGAGTTTATCGCTCTTTCCGCATAAACGCCGTACTTTTGTTTTTTATCTTTTATTTTTACCGGAATATCCGGTAAAATGCCCATATTCGCACCCATAGGCTGAAACTTTCCGTTATTGTAAGGGTCGCTGACGTACGCCGATAACGCCCCCGTCATGGTATCCGCCGGAAGTCTCAACGGTGGGAGATTCTTTATCTTTCTTGCAACCGCTATCCCTGCAATCAATCCACTCATTGCGGATTCCATATATCCCTCTACTCCGCTAATCTGTCCGGCAAAATATATATCCGGATTGTTTTTCATCGAAAAATCAGAGTTCAGAACCGCCGGACTGTTTATAAAAGTATTCCGGTGCATTACGCCGTATCGCATAAATTCCGCATTTTCAAGCCCTGTTATCATTGAAAATACTCTTTTCTGTTCTCCGAATTTTAAGTTGGTCTGAAATCCTACCAGATTAAACAGCGTTCCGGCTTGATTTTCTTTCCGTAACTGTACCACCGCATACGGTCTTTTATTGGTGTGTGGGTCAGTGATTCCTACCGGTTTCATACAGCCGTATCGCATAGTGTCAATACCTCTTGATGCAAGGACTTCTACCGGCATACAACCTTCGTATACACTGAACGGATGCGTTTCAAAATCTTTCAGCTGTACCGTTTCCGCCATAATTATTGCCTCATAAAATGCGGTGTACTCCTCCTTACTCATCGGACAGTTTATATAATCCGCATCTCCCCGGTCGTATCGTGAGGCATAGAAAACTTTTTCCATGTCGATACTCTCCGCCGTAACTACCGGTGCTACTGCATCGTAAAAACTCAGACCGTCGCCACACAGAGACTTTATTTTATCTGCCAACGCTCCGGCAGTAAGCGGACCTGTTGCGATAATGGTTATACCATCGGGAATTTCCGTTACCTCACCGGATATTACTTCTATAAGCGGATTGTTTTTTATTTTATCCGTTACGGTATCGGAAAATTTTTCCCTGTCTACCGCTAACGCACCTCCGGCGGATACTGAATTTTCCTTTGCACACGGTACGGTCAGAGAACCTAACATTTCCATTTCATACTTCAGAAGTCCGGAAGCCGATTCGATTCTTGACGCTTTCAGCGAATTTGAACATACAAGTTCCGCAAAACCTTTATATTTATGTGCCGGTGTGAATTTTTCAGGTTTCATTTCGTATAACTTTACTTTTATGCCGTTCTGTGCGATAATCCAAGCCGATTCGCAACCGGCTAAACCTGCTCCTATTACATTTACCGTCATTTCTTCAACTCTCTTTCATAACCGCAATTTTCATTTTCGCATACAAGTTTACCGCTTTTTCCCCCTTTGATAAACAACGTCTTCCTGCACTCCGGACAGACTTCTTCTGATGGTACGTTCCACGTCATGAACGTACATTCAGGGTATTTCTCGCAACCGTAAAAACTTCTGCCCTTTTTCGATTTTTTCAGTAACATTTTACCGTCACAACGTGGACATTTTCCGACTGTTTCGGTTACTATCGGTTTTGAGTTCCGACACTCCGGAAATGCAGGACACGCAAGAAATTTACCGTACTTACTGAATTTTATTACCATATTACGACCGCACTGTTCGCAGATAATATCCGTTTCCTCGTCGGGTATCCTGACACGTTTTCCCTCCATAGCGGATTCCGCTTTTTTGAGAGTTTCGGCGAAATCGTCGTAAAATTCGTGCAGAGTATCAACCCAGTTCTTATTACCGTTTTCAATCTCGTCAAGTGAATTTTCCATTTCAGCGGTAAATTTTGCATCTACAATTTTTTTAAAATGTTCCCTCATTAATTCCGTCGTTACCTCACCTAATGCGGTAGGTTTCAGCGATTTTCCTTCACGTTCCACGTACTGTCTGGCGGTAATTGTCGTGATAGTCGGGGCATACGTACTCGGTCTGCCTATACCGTTTTCTTCAAGTGTCTTAATCAGTGACGCTTCCGTAAATCTCGGTGGGGGTTGTGTGAAATGCTGATTTCCGGCAATGGAAACGAGTTTAAGAATATCGTCTTTATTTATTGCAGGTAATTCTTTTTTTCCGCCCTCTTCGGAATCTGAATCGACATACAGAATCATGAAACCGTCGAATTTTACGGAATATCCGGAACTTCTGAAAATACAGTTATCCGCTTCCGTTTCTATAGATGTAGTATCAAGTAAAGCGTTTGACATCTGACTTGCTATAAATCTTTCCCATATCAGCTTGTAAAGTTTATACTGGTCAGTAGTGAGACTTGTTTTCACTCTTTCCGGTGTGAGTTCCGGTGTGGACGGTCTTATAGCTTCGTGTGCGTCCTGAGAGTTTTTACCTGATTTGTATTGTCGTGGAACGTCCGGCAGATAATTACTTCCGTAAACCTTATCAATATACTGTCTTGCGGAATTCTGTGCTTCTGCGGATATGCGGAGACTGTCGGTTCTCATGTAAGTTATCAGTCCTACCGCTCCTATCCCCTCTATGTCTACACCCTCATATAATTCCTGTGCGGTTTTCATGGTACGTTTTGAACTGAAATTCAGTTTTTTTGACGCTTCCTGTTGCATGGTGGACGTTATAAACGGTGGAGCAGGTTGTTTTTTTGTAACACGTTTCTTTACTGATAATACTTTATATACCGCATTTTCAAGACGTTTCAGAATTTTATCCGCATCTTCTTTACTGGATATCCGTATTTTATCAGATTTTTTTCTGCCTGACTGGTCAGGGACTTCTATTTTTTTACCGTCTACCGATACAAGCGAGGCTTCAAAAATTTTTCTCGAAGACGGTGCGGTAAAACGTGCATCTATAGACCAGTATTCAACCGGCTTGAATTTCCTGATAGCCTCTTCCCTGTCGACTATTATGTTTACCGTTACCGTCTGGACACGTCCGGCGGAAAGTCCACGTTTAACCTTTTTCCATAGAAACGGACTGAGTTCATAACCTACAAGCCGGTCAAGAATACGCCTTGCCTGCTGAGCGTTTACTAAATCAATATCAATCCGGTGCGGATTATTCATGCCGTTCTGAACGCCTGTTTTAGTAATTTCCGTAAATGCGATACGGTTATTGTCGTTCATATCGAGGTCTAACATCTGGGCGATATGCCACGATATAGCTTCACCTTCACGGTCGGGGTCAGTAGCAAGATATATCTTGTCGCACTTCTTCGCTTTTTTCCGGAGTTCTTTTATAACGTCCTCTTTACCTTTCATATCAACATACTTAGGTTCAAAATCGTGTTCCTTGTCTACACCCATTTTAGATTTAGGCAAATCCCTGATGTGTCCCATAGATGCCATTACTTCGTACCCTGAACCTAAATATTTCTGAATTGTCTTCGCTTTTGCAGGCGATTCCACTATAACTAAATCCGACATTTAAAATAGTCTCCTTTCTGTTTTTCTGAACCGGTTGCCATTAATTTCTTCGATTATTCCGGATATAATCAGTTCCATAATTTCGGTTATAATTTCCGAAATATCCATATCTAAACTATCAATGATGTTATCCATGTGTACGGTATCTTTACCATCGAAAACGGAAAGTATTTTCTGTTGAACCGGTGTAAGTTGTAGTAGGGGAGTATTATTTATTTTCTCATGATTTTCAGATTTTATTTCCGGTTTTGTCGCAGGTTTTGTTTCAGGTGTGGGGAGGATTACATTTCCCGTCTGACCGTAAAATCTGAGTACGTCATTGACGGAGTAGACAGGCAAGGCATCATTACGAAGCAGGTAAATATTTCCGGCGTACCGGCTGTCCGTAATATCTGCCGGAGGAATACAGAATAATTTTCTGTTCTGCCCCCTTACCAGTCCGGCGGTACTCAGTGAACCACTTTTCATACCGGCTTCAAATACTATCGTTGCCCTGCTGAGTGCGGAAAGTATACGGTTTCTCTGCGGAAAGTTTTTAGCGTATGGGGATGTATCCGGCGGAAATTCTGAAACAAACGCTCCGCCATTTCCGATAATTTCCCGTCTGTACCGATAGTTAGGTGCAGGATAATTTACGTCTACTCCACAACCAAGTATACAAATAGTTTTTCCACCGGAACGTACCGCCGATAAATGAGCGTTTATGTCGCAACCTACCGCAAAACCGCTTATTATGGTAAAATTATTCTCAACCAGTCCGGAACATATCACGGAAATTACTTTCTTAGTATATTCACCTGGTCTTCTCGTACCGATACAGGTAATATTTCTGTCACCGGAAAGGCATGATACATCACCCCTGACATACAGTACCGGTGGCGGATTATATATTTTCAGCAGACTTTCCGGATATTCCGCCGATGTATACGGTACTATCGATATATCGTTACCCTGACAGTATGATATTATTTCACCGGCTTTATCCGGAGATACTTTATTTATATTATTTTTCTGATTCTCGTTGAGTTCTACAGGATACAGACCGCTTATCAGTTCAGTGTATGCCTGATATGCGGTGTCATATGAATTTATAATCTGCCATACCGTCCCAGATGAACTGCCGAAAACCAATGAAAGCCATACGAGATACTTTAATTCTTTCAATCCTTACTCCTTTGCATCTCCCACATAAGAATACCTGATGCCATTGCGACGTTAAGTGAATTTATGTTACCGTTCATGGGTATGGTAATACGTCTGTTGCAACGTCGGGAAACTTCCGCCGGTAATCCGTTCCCCTCGTTTCCGACGAATACCGCTTGTTTACCGGTAAAAGTGCAGTCCGTCAGTAACGTTTCACCGTCTATTACTCCGGCGGATGTCATTACATTATTACCGGTAAGCATTGAGAATAAACTTTCCATATCGTTTTCCACGTAAATATTTATACGGAACACCGAACCCATTGTAGAACGTATTACCTTAGGACTGTATAAATCGCACGTACCCGACATTATAACGCCGTCGATACCGAGTGCATCGGCGGTACGGATAATCATTCCGACGTTGCCGGGGTCTTGTAAACCGTACAGGACGATATATTTTCCGTTATCTGTGAAAACCGGCTTAATCGGCTGAGGTATACGACATATCGCAAATACGCCCTGGGTGGTAGTAGTTGCGGAGATTCTGTTTCCAAGTTCATTTGAAATAACAATAATTTTTGTGTCTCTCAAATCAGCCTGAAATAATTCCGGATATTTTCCGGCAGAATTTTCCGTAATTATCAGATGTGTTATATCCGCACTTTCATTTAAAGCGTCCTGAACTATGCGGAGACCCTCCAATACAAATAAGCCGTACTGAAACCGGTCTTTTTTTGAAGAATTAAGTTTCTGATACAGCTTTATAACGGGGTTATCCTTGGATGTGATGATATTTTCCAAAAGTCCTGATACCTCCTGAATCATAATCAAAAACACGCTCCTTATTGGGAAGCGTGTTTCATAAATCTTAAAGGGCAGCCTTAGCCTTTTCAACGATAGCCGTGAAACCTGCTGGGTCGTTTATAGCAATTTCGGAAAGCATTTTTCTGTTGAGGGAAATACCAGCCTTCTTACAGCCGTTCATGAAAGTAGAATAATTCATACCGTTCATTTTTGCGGCAGCGGAAATTCTTGTAATCCAGAGCTGTCTGAACTGTCTTTTTTTCTGTTTTCTGCCGATATATGCGTAATTGCCGGATTTCATAACGGCTTGTTTAGCCATCTTGAAATGTTTGCTCTTTGCACCGAAATATCCCTTAGCAAGCTTTAAAGTCTTGTTTCTTCTCTTGCGGGTCATCATTGCACCTTTAACACGTGCCATAGTCTTATACCTCCAGTAAATTTAATTAATGAAAAACGTCTGTGTAAAGCGTTCCGAATCAGAGATAAGGAACGAGTTTCTTGATTGTAGGAGCGTTTGTTGAGTCTGCAACTCCTGCATTACGGGCGATTCTCTTACGTTTAGTGTCTTTCTGGGTAAGTCTGTGTCTCTTGTTAGTGTGCTGATACTTTACCTTTCCGCTTCCTGTAATCTTAAAACGCTTTTTAGCACCTGAATGGGTTTTAACCTTGACCTTTGCCATTTTTATATCCTCCTTGATTCAGAACAGGTGAGTTCTTACTTAGTTGATTTAGGGGAGACGAACATTACTAAACTGCGTCCCTCCATTTTAGCTGGCTTTTCGACTGTGCCGACCGTTGAAACTGCTTCTTTAAAGCGTTCGAGCAGTTCTTCGCCGAGTTGCGGGTGTGCAATCGCTCTTTTGCGGAAACGTACGGAAACTTTGAGTTTATCTCCGCCCTGTAAGAACTTCATAGCCTGATTAACCTTTGTTTCAAAGTCGTGAGTGTCGATAGTTGAAAACATTCTTATTTCCTTAATCGCCACGACTTTCTGGTTTTTCCGGGCTTCTTTTTCACGCTTTGTCTGTTCAAAACAATATTTTCCGTAATCCATGATACGACAGACGGGTGGTGTTGCCTGCGGAGCGATTTTAACAAGGTCTAAATCCTGTTCAAAAGCCATTTTCAGGGCATCTTCCGGCGACATAATACCAAGTTTTGTACCGTCAGCGTCAATCACGAGAACTTCCTTGTCTCTGATTTCTTCATTGATTTGCAGTTCCTGCTTACTAATAGTCAAGCACCTCCAACTAATAATTAAAACAAAAATGAGTGCAGAAAACAGAATCCGCACTCATAATAAATACATATCAGAGAAATCAAAAATACAATCAAAAAAAAGGTAATAATGAAGTCTGAAACTGTAAATATTTTTACCGTTTCGGCAATGCCTGACGGTGAGAACGAATAAGTTCCGCTTTGTTTACTGTAATATTATAATATGCCTGCTCCGTTTTGTCAAGTGAAATTTTAAATTTCGGCATTTTATACATATTTTTATTTCAGAATTTTCTTTAATTTGTCCCATAAAGCAAAACGTATACGGTATTTTTCAGGTTTTTTCATGATGTCATTTTGTTTTTCCGTAAAGAATACGGCGGTAGTTTCGGGATTTTCCTTTACCTCGCACGCCATCGGCAGACATAACGGCGGATACATCACGCACCACCAGTTATGACCACTCGCACTGCCTATCTTTATACGTAATGCCTTGTAATCGCCCTCCGGCATGGTTATATCGCCGTATACACGTTCATCAAAATACATATCAGTTATTTCAGCGGTAACGGGCAGGTCACAACCGTTTTTTCTCAACGTATTTTCCGATATTCTGACGATTTCCGGTAATTTTTCAGTCGCTATGTTTTCCGCCTCGGAAAGATTTTCCGCATCGTTCAGGATTCCGCTTTTAAGTAATTCGTCCCTTACCTGTAGTTTTAAATTCTGGTCATATGGATTATCTGATTCCGCAAGTATATGCAGTCTCAGAACACTGTTCCGGAGCAGGTCTAATTCCATGCCGTCACGGATAAAACTTCCGGTATTCGACAGTATAACCGCTGAAATAAGTCCGCCGATAATTATGATATTGAATTTTTTTGTTTTCATTTTTTATCACCTCGGTTATATAATCGGAAATTTCTGCCGGATTTATTCACACTGGAATTAAATAACCTGTATTTTTCATGAAGTTTTCACTTTCTGTCACAATTTGAGGGTTGTTTTTTGTCCGATTGTGTGGTATAATCTCTATCGTAAGGAGATGATTTTTTTGAAGGAAAACAAGAACCGATGGCAACAACTCGCTATTTTCAGCGGTATATGCATGGCTTTACTTTTAGTTTTCAACGTTTTTATAGTACCGTCGATAAAGGAATCACAGGTCAGGGAAACGAATTACAGTTATTTCATGAAAAAAGTTGACGAGGGCAAAGTAAAAAAAGTACAGATTGAGGAAAGCGTGATAAAATTTGAGACGGAAGACGATACCGGCAAAAAACAGGTATATTCAACCGTCCGGATAGATGACCCCGATTTAGTGGAAAGGCTTTACAATAACGGCAAAAACGACATTGATTTTACCGGAAGTATCGAAGAAATTAATCCGCTTGCAGAATTTTTTGTATCATGGATTCTGCCGTTGATATTCCTGATAGTCCTGTGGAGCGTACTGATGAAAGGCATGAATAAACGTATGGGCGGAAATTCAATGTCATTCGGAAAAAGTAACGCTAAAATATACGTAAAGGCGCAGACCGGTAAGACGTTCGCCGACGTTGCCGGTCAGGACGAGGCAAAAGATGCACTCGTCGAGATAGTCGATTTCCTGCATAATCCGAAAAAATATGCTGAAATAGGTGCGAATCTGCCGAAAGGTGCGTTACTCGTCGGACCTCCCGGAACTGGTAAAACTCTGCTTGCTCAGGCGGTAGCCGGTGAAGCGGATGTACCATTTTTTTCAATATCGGGTTCGGAGTTCGTGGAAATGTTCGTAGGAATGGGTGCGGCTAAAGTCCGTGACTTATTCAAACAGGCAAACGAAAAAGCCCCTTGTATCGTCTTTATTGACGAGATTGACACTATCGGTAAAAAACGTGACGGCAGTCTGAACGGTAACGACGAACGGGAACAGACCCTTAACCAGTTACTCACGGAAATGGACGGTTTCGACGGTAAAAAAGGTGTGGTTATCTTAGGTGCTACCAATCGCCCCGAATCCCTTGACCCCGCACTTCTTCGCCCCGGACGTTTCGACAGACGAATCCCGGCAGAACTTCCTGACTTACAAGGTCGTGAAGCGATACTGAAAGTTCACGCTAAAAAAGTAAAAACAGAAGATTTCATCGATTTCAACGCTATCGCACGAGCAACCGCCGGTGCATCCGGGGCAGAACTCGCAAATATTATCAATGAGGGAGCGTTAAGAGCCGTCCGGAACGGCAGACAAAAAGTAAATCAGTCAGACCTTGAAGAAAGCGTAGAAGTAGTAATAGCCGGTTACGAACGCAAAAACGCCGTAATATCGCAGAAAGAAAAGGAAATTATCGCATATCATGAAATAGGTCACGCACTTGTCGCCACTCTTCAGAACGATTCCGCACCCGTACATAAAATTACTATTATTCCCCGTACTTCCGGTGCTTTAGGCTATACTATGCAGATTGACGAGGGCGAAAAATTTCTCATGTCGAAAGAAGAGGCACTCGCACGTATCGCAACCCTTACCGGTGGACGTTCGGCGGAAGAACTCATTTTCAATACTTGTACTACCGGTGCATCAAACGACATAGAAAAAGCTACTAAAATAGCACGTTCTATGGTAACTTCCTACGGTATGAGCGATAAATTTGATATGGTAGCACTCGAAACCGTAAATAATCAGTATCTCGGCGGTGATACTTCCCTGACCTGCTCACCGGAAACATCCGCACAGATTGACATTGAAGTAAATAATATAATCAAATCCGCCCACGCAAAAGCGATACGGATTCTTTCCGAAAATTCCGTTAAACTCCACGAACTCGCCGGTTATCTGCTTGAAAAGGAAACTATTACCGGTGAGGAATTTATGGCGATTCTCGGCAAACAGCCCCTGAACGCTATATAAATAATAGTATAAATCCCTTGATTCAGTTCAGGGGATTTTATTTTTGAACAAATTCTGACGTTAATATTTGTACACTTTGACTATTGACTTTTATTTCCTGTCGTGATAGAATAATAGTATATAAATATGAAAGGTGGGTAAAATCCATGAAAAAGAAAATTGTATCGGCGTTAATGGCGGTGGCTATGTGTGTATCCGCAATGCCGGTATCGGTATACGCTGAAGATACCGCAACAGCTGAAATGCCCGAATTTACGCAGAAATTCTTTGAAAATTGTCTGTTGAACCCCGACGAAAGCGAAGAAAACAGACTTATCCACAATGTTTACAAGAGTTTTTATAAAGATGAGGATAAAATATTTTTAGGCATACAGCAAGATTCTTCCAGACCGTATTATATTACAATTCCTAAGAGTGATGCAACTGTTCCGCATCATGGGGATATAAAGTGTATACAGTATATATCGCAGGATAACTATATATCGTTATACGATTACATTGAGAATCCATATATTACTGAAGCCGATTTTAATGCACTTACTTATGACGAAAAAGTACAGACATACGGAAAAATATTAGAGGAAACCGGCGCACATATTGCGGGTTGGATTTCTACCGAACTGGCTATATTTCCGTGTTATTACATCGGTGAGGACGGCAAATGTTATAGTTATAAAGGTGCAGAACTCGACATATTTAATGACAAAGTAAAGAGTATTTATATACAACCGGATGAATTTAAGTACGTCGATTATTTAAATATTTATGACGGAAAATCAGTTTATAAATATACGGACGTTTACACCGGCAGTCTGAATAAAGCTTTAAGGGCAGATTATTATAAGTATATCGAAGATAACAACGCTCAGGAAGTTTTCCATAGGATAACGTGTTCAGAAGTTGATGTTTACAGAACAAAAGACCGTGGCTGGAATAATTATGTTGAAGATTTATCCGACGAACTTATTATTACGGATAAGAACGGGAATGTAATACCGAATGACCCGAATCTTCTTCAGATGAACCAGATATGGAATAGTTTTGTATATGTATATAAAGTAGACGACAGATATATTTTTGAAGATGAAGACGGAAACAGAATAACTTTATCCGACTATGACGACAGCAGAAAAAATAATTTTGAAGATGATGAAGTTGTAGAAGATTTTTTCAGAAGTCATTCAATCAGTGAGAGTTTAAGAAATGAAGAATTAAATACGGTTCACGTAGCGGAGACGTACGTCGCCGAAACTGACAGTTTAATAAAATACAATACGGAAACGCTTATAGGTGATGCCAACGAGGACGACAATATTACATTAGCAGATGCAGTACTTATTATGCAGTCTATCAGTAATCCCGACGGCTACACACTTACGGAACAGGGCGTAATAAATGCGGACTTCAATGGTGACGGTACTGTTTCCGCTATGGATGCTCTGGAAATACAGACTTCCATGATTTCATAAAATTTTACACAATCCCGTGATGTAATGTCATGGGATTTTTTTTAATTTTTACTTGACTTATTGCCGATAATATGTAATAATATACTTATCAAACATGAAAGAGGTTTTTTTATGAAAAAGTATATTCTTACATTTTTAATCTCGATGGTACCGATAATAGAACTGCGTGGTGGCGTACCGGTCGGAATCGGTTTCGGGATACCGTGGTATAAGGCGTTGCCGTTGTGCATGATAGGAAACATGATACCAGTACCGTTTATATTTCTGTTCGCACGGAAAATACTTGAATGGGGTAAGGACAAAAAATTCATAGGCGGATTTTTTACGTGGTGTCTGGAAAAAGGAAGCAAAGGCGGTGAGAAGTTACAGGCGAAAGCCGGAAAAGGTATGTTCTGGGCGTTGCTGTTATTTGTCGGAATCCCGTTACCTGGGACTGGTGCGTGGACAGGCACACTTGCGGCGAGTTTCTTAAAGCTGGATTTCAAGAAGAGCGTAATAGCGGTAATGTGTGGTGTACTGCTTGCGGGCGTGATAATGACGGTACTTAGTCAGCTTGGATTTTCCGTATTCAAGTAAAAAAGGAGATTTTTTATGAAAACAGCGTTAACAGAAAGCAAAAAGAAAAAATACTATTCTATTATAACGGTTATTGTTTTACTTTTGTTTATCTGCTCATTTGTAAGTTGTGGAATAAATTCCGAAGATGAAATAAGTACAATTACAAGCAGTCCTGAAGTAACCAAAAAAATAAAAACCACTACCACGGAAACAACTGCCAAACCTACTACTACAAAAGCAACTACCAAAACCACTACCACAGAAGCAACTACCAAACCTACTACCACAGAAACAACAACCAAACCTACTACTACAGAAACGACAACTGAAACAACTACCAAACCTACTACTACAGAAACGACAACTGAAACGACCACCAAACCTACCACCACAGAAACAATTACCGAAACTGAAACTACAACTAAACCTACTACTACAGAAAAAGCAGTAGAAATTGTTGAATGTCCTGATTTATCGGGAATAAATTATGACGAAGCAATAAAAATGTACAGTGCTTATATTACAATCAAAAAAGACAGTGAGGAACACAACTCATATATATCAGCAGGGAATATCATTGAACAGGATATTAAATTTCCTTCAAAAGTCGAAAAGGGTACTGTAGTAAAAGTAAAAGTAAGTCTCGGACCAGTTGCCGTACAAACAACTCCGCCACAAGCTGTACAGCCTGCTCAACAGGTCTCAAAAACATACGTTCTTAACACTGACACAAATTGTATTCACGCAAATCCGCAATGTTCCGCTGCTCAGAAAATAATTCCTGAAAATTATTCCGAAGTAGTTATTTCTGAAAGCGAACTATCAAATTATACCAATATTTACTGGGCTTGCGGTAAATGTTGTTCATATAACGAAAAAAATACGCTTCCTAAATTCTGATAATCAAAACGGACTT
The DNA here is from genome assembly GCA_029055625.1 of Ruminococcus sp. Classification (GTDB taxonomy): domain Bacteria; phylum Bacillota; class Clostridia; order Oscillospirales; family Ruminococcaceae; genus Ruminococcus. The sequence continues at coordinate 39,587 of JAIDCY010000057.1, forward strand.
TTTTTAATAAAGGTCCGTTATTTTTTTGTGTAACTGCATTTCCGGATAATGAATATAATGTAACGTGCGGAGACATCTGCACGATGACCTCCGCAAAATAAGACAAGGAGGATTTTATATGAATTTAAACCTGTTTGATGATATGGACGGTCTCATACTCCGTGAACGTGAAAATTCACTTGATGCACCGGAAACGTATAAAATACCGGTCAGACCACCACAGAATAACAGTACACGATTCCCACAGAGTACACCTCTTGCGATGGCATACGTACCATTTCAGGAGTGGGGGGAAGTATATACCGATGAGGAAGCATTCCCGATAGGTACGCTTTTCCCTGAACTCGACTTCCCTTTTACGAGAGGAGCTGACAGTAATGAATGAACGTCAACAGCTTTACAACAAAATACAGAAATACAGTTTTGCGATAAAGGAACTGAATTTATATCTTGATACTCACCCGGACTGCCGACGTGCCCTGACGTTATTCAATAAGTATAACGGACTTCTGAAGAGTGCGGAAGAGGAGTATGCAAGACGTTTCGGACCTGTTAACCCTACTCAGACAAACGATTCTCAACACTGGTCATGGATTGATGAACCCTGGCCGTGGGAAAGGTGGTAAAAAAACTATGTGGCAATATGAAAAAAAATAAATATATCCGTGTTGTACATATTATCTATAAAAAATCAACTTCAAGTGTAAGGTCTGAAAACCGCTTGTAATTGCACATTCTCTGCGTTTTAGTATAGTATATCTTCCGGACGGCACTTTTCAGCATGATATTTTTTTCTTCCGGAGTGGCATTTTCAAAATTATCAAGTATATACTGTAATCTTACTTTAAGTTCCCTGACAGGAAGTTTTTCTGATTTCGCCTGTGAATTTATTTCATTAAGGGCATTTTCAAGAGTTTTTATTTTTTCGCCGATTATCTTTGAACGTTCAAGAAATGTATTCGCATCATAAATTCCCTGTTCGAGCAGGTCATAAAGTTTGTTCTGTTGTTTCCTGACTTTTTCGAGTTCCGTTTCAATAGGTCTGCGATAATCCGGCGTTAGTTCTTCCGGTTTTTCCGGCGGAATATCTGAAAGTTCGCTTAAAATTCCGATTCTGTAACGTAATGCCGATAGTACCGCATTGTCGACTTCTTTGAACGATGCCCCGACGGTTACGCCTTTACACTGACTGTACGCACATAAAATATGTTCATGACCGTTATTTGTAAGAAACCTTCGCTTCATCTGGTGTCCGCAGTTCTTGCAGTACAGTATACCGTGATAATAATTCCGTAGTACGTCATGCGGATGTAGTTGTGCAACGGGATTATTTTTCATCTTATCCTGAACGGCGTTGAAAATTTCTTCCGTAACTATCGGTTCATGCTTTCCCTGATAAAGAGTGTCTCCGTTTGATTTGTTTTTCCAGCCGATTTTACCACAGTATAACGGATTAGTAAGAATTTTCCTGATACTCGGAACTTCCCATAAATCGCTTTTCTGAGGTTTTATACCCATGCGGTTGAGTTCCGCCGATATGAATTTTGCACCGTGACCGTCAAGATAAAGCCGGTATATTAGCCGGATAACTTCCGCTTCTTCCGGAACTATTTCAAGAGTATGTGTCTTAGGTTCGGGACTGACTTTTCTGTATCCGTATGGAGTTCGGGAAGATATATAATTTCCCTCTTTTACGGAAGCAAGCCGTCCTGCCTGCATACGTCGTTTAATGGTCTTGTACTCCCGACGGGACATAAAGAGTGAAAATTCAAAATATTCTTCGTCGATTTCATTGTTAGGGTCATAGGTCTTGACGGGTGTTATAATTTTAGTCCCCGACTGTCTGAACGCCTGAGCAACTATGCCCTGGTCTATGGTATCGCCACGTGCGAGACGTTCCACTTCAACCACCAGCACTCCGGCGTACTTGTTCTGTGCGAGGTCTGAAAGTAACATCTGCATCTGCGGACGTGCGGAAATGCTGTCACCGCTGATTATTTCCCTGTAAATTTTAACGATATTAAATCCCTGACGGTTTGCAAGTTCCATGAGTACCGCCTGATGACGTGCGAGAGTTTCACCCTCACCCCGTGCTTCCGCATCAAGGTCTATACGGGATTTCCGCAGATACATACAATATTCATCCATATTCTGTCCCCCTTAAAAAATTATCCGGTATCTTTCATGATGCCGGATTTTTATTTCATTATTTTTTATTCTTTTAATGATGGCAATATCCACAAATCGGTGACGTAATCTCCTAATTGTATATCAACAATATTTCCGTTATATATACCATCTATTGTGTTTTTATCAAGTGTGAACTGTATGACTTTTGATTCCGAACCGTCTGCCATATCCGCAACTGCCCAGTATTGAATTTCATTGAATTTATTTCCGCCTTGATTCAGAATTACATATGCGACATTCATATAATTTTGATTTATAGTCATTTTATTTGTCATTGACGGCTTTATTTTTGCCTTAATGACCAGAGGACCGGCTACTGTTGTATATTCCAGAAGTTCGCCATGTGCTAACGAAGTTATTTTAAATTCGTCACTGCTATTATCTGAAGTATTATCAGTCTGACTTGTTACATCCGAAGCCTCAGTAGTAGTAACTGGTTTTTCTGTAGTCTTTTTAGTTGTAGTTTTTTCAGTAGTTTCTTCAGTTGTAGAAGATTCTTCTGTTGTTTCAGTAGTTGTTTCAGCCACAGAGCTTTCAGAAGATGATATGGAACTTTCAGAATCATCTTTTCTTCCGTTATTGTTACATGAACCTATTACCAGAAGCAATAAGATTATTGATATTATCAGTGATTTTTTATTTTTTCTGACATTCTCGGGTGTTTCCGTATTTTCGTTTTTTTTCTTTTTCATTTAAATAATCCTCCAGAATTAACCTGCTCTTCAGATGTTAGTGTCTTAAGCTGTTTATATTATTTTAAACTGTTTCATAGATTTTGTCAAGTGGTTTTTAAATTTTCAAGAAATAATGACAAACCATATGCCATATACTCAATAGAGGTGATAAATTATGGTAAATAAAACCGAGCAGATACTTACTCCGTATGAACGAGCAGGAATGTATACGGTTATTGAAAAAACAGAAACTGAAACTCACTACATAGAGACTATACGGACATATGACGGTGCTACTGTTATTAACCGTCTTCCGAAACATACTAAAGCGGAACAGGCTGTTATTGACGGAAACATAGTAAGGGCTCTTGCGAAGTTCGCAAATCCGGATGTTGATATGTCATCAGTTGAGTATATGGAACTCATAATATGAAAGTAACTAAAAGACCCTGCATAAAGCAGAGTCTTTTTATTTTATCTATATTAAAGTTATTTCTGTTTATTATTAATTATTTTTTTTACGGCGAATGATTCCGGAAGATTTTATTGAAATGAAACCAACGGCTGTCATTACGAGTGCTCCGAGAGCTGTGAGAAGATTTGTAAGAGAGTTATTACCGGTCTGTGGAAGATTTACTTCATTGTCTGCATTGTCAGTACCGATACCGTTTTCAGGGTTGATTTCGTAAACATCAAGAACGTTGTCGGAATCATCTTTAATAATCATCTGATAGCTACCGTCAGCGTTTTCGTTGATTGTAGCGGAAGTAGCTTCAGAAGTATAATTTCTTCTGTTGTAATCATTTACTGCCCAGCTGATAAGTTCTTCATCTGAGGTGATATGTGGAACTACTGATTTTTCAACAGAAGTTATAGTTGTGGTTGTTGTAGATTCTTCAGTAGTTGTAGATGTTATAGATTCTTCAGTAGTTGTGGTTGTTGTAGCTTTTTCGGTAGTTGTGGATGTTGTAGCTTCTTCA